>JAFNJB010000006.1 GCA_017601245.1 Candidatus Brockarchaeota archaeon | reverse complement strand
TATAATAGAACTCTCAAAGGGTTTAAAGCAGAGGCTCGCTTTAGCCACAGTGTTTATACACGAACCTAGGCTTGTTATACTCGATGAGCCTTTTATTGGCCTCGATCCTGAAGGACAACGGCTAGTTAAAAACTTGGTCAGAAGGATTGTTGAAGACGGTGGAGCAACATTAATCTGCACTCATATGCTCGACATGGCTGAAAGATTCTGTACGCATGTGACTATAATCAACAAGGGGAGAAGCATTGCTACCAACTCTGTGAATGCAATAAAGGAAATGGCGGGCTTAGATTCATCAAATACTCTCGAAGAGGCTTTCTTCAGGATTGTTGGAGTTGAAAAGACTCATGAAGTCAGAGCTTATTCAAATACTTAAGTTTAAGCTCATTCAGTATTACGGCCCGTTAAGAAAGGATTCTTCGATTAAAGTCTCCATGCTAATATTCGACTTACTAATGGTTTTTTCAGCAGTTTTCGGAGGAGCATTAGTAAAAAGCCTCTATGGCTTCTCTGAAACAAGTATGACTGATTTAATAAACATTATCTCACTAACCTTCTCTGGAGTAATAGCCATGGGTATTTTCCTAGGTATGAAAGGAGGCATAACAGCCCTAGAGCCTGAGATAGATTTCATACTCACTTCTCCAATAAAGCCTTCAAAATACCTTCTTTCAGATTTGATTTTTCAATTCATATTCTTGAATGTCGCTGCCACACCACCATTGGCAGCTTTTACAACGGTTATGCTCTATCCGCATCTCAATTATCTGCCGATTGTTCTAATATCCTATGAGATTATTCTACTGTCTTCTTCTCTAATAGCTCAGATACTTGGTGTTCTGAAAAGTATCTGGAGCAATATTGGGGTTGAAGCACTCGGTTGGGCTATTCTACTCATACTATTCCTCCCTCTGTTAAGCGCAGTAATCGGTTTTCCGCTAAACTATTCTTCAATCCCATACCCTTCAACAATACTATCTAAATACTCCCTAGGCTTTTCCAGTCTCGTAGATGGTGTAATTGGTCTAGTATACGCATTGCTGATAATTGGAGCATACGTATCGCTTATGAGAGTAAACTTTCTCCCAGATGTAACTCCTCTCTTGACGACGGCGCTTATGGAAATGCCTTCGAGCAGTAGAAGAATATTGAAATGGGTTCCAAGAGGATTTATGCAAATATTATCTTCCGAGATGAGTGAAAAACCCATGTACCTAATGGTCAAGCTTAACTTTCTCAGAATAATCAGAGATGGTAGCCTGTTTACAGCATTAATCCTCTTTGGTATTGCAGCCTTCTCAAACCTAAGCTTCTCGATTATCATAAGGCAGACTAGGTTTTCCGGATTGGCTGCATTGACTTACATTATACTCTACTCTCCACTAATTCCTTCAATATTCTCAATAAACTGGGGTATAGTTGACCGTGAGTCTCTCTGGGTAATCGCCGTATCTGAGGACGGGCTTAAGAAGTACGTAAAGGGAATGATTATTTCATATTTTGTAACAACGCTTGTTTTCTCAGCAATATTCTACTTGTTCTTCAATATTTTCTTTGCAGGGACACCATTTATAATTATCGATACGGTAATGCTTTTTTCAATATCTCTTTTCTCATCCATAATATCAGTAATAGTTTCGTTAACCTTGGATAAGCCTTCAAATGCTCTCTCCTTGGGCGCTCTCTTATACGTTATTATACCGCTTTTCGGAGCTATTTTTCTATCTTTACCATCGATAATAGCTAGGACTAATATGAGAATCGCCGATGCTCCTCCACCTGAAATAATATTCGCATTACTTTTGTATTCCCTTTTAGTAGCATTTACACTCTCCAAATATGCGTTAGCCAAATCAGACTCTTTATTTGACAAAACTGTTATCGAAGGAGTTATTCCTGAAATAAAACTTTCAATAAAGTATAAGGCCATTTTTCTAAACCTCTCCATACTAGTCTCGTCTATTCTTATTCCATTAAGCATCATCGGGGTCATCATAGATACTAACAGTCTCTCCTGGATTATCTTAGCGATAGCAATGAGTATATTATTCGGCTTGTCCGTGTTAGCACATAGGAGGGTTGTAGGCATAGATAAAGGAAAAATCCAAGTCACCAGAGTCCCGTGGGGCGCTTCTAGAGTGATGCTTATACTTTTTTACACTATCATCCTTAGATTCTTTTTGGAATTCAGCATGCTCACTGTGTTTCCAAGAGTTTTTCTAAATAATTTAACAATGCTAACGCTAGGAGAGCTCTCACTCATAGCTCCTTTGATGGTCTATCTTACTAAGAAAAGAATAAGCCTGATTTTTCTCGGTTTGGATGCTGAAGGCGTAATTCCATATTCCAGATTTATTTTAATAATGTTGCCGCTAATGCTATTCACAGGAGTTTTATCAGGTGTAATCGTTCAAACGCTTATTCCAATTCCCAAAGAGTTTGAAAAAGTCTTCGAAGTATTAATTCCAATATCGTTTACAGATTTAATATTTTTCTCCATCGCTACAGTCTTAGTAGTAGCGCCCTGCGAGGAACTTCTTTTTAGAGGATTTGTACAACGCGGATTAGAGTCTCCATTGGGAGGTACTGGTAGCATAATAGCATCATCCATTATATTTGGGCTCTTCCATCTTAATCCCTGGCAGTTTCTACCTGCCTTTACTTTAGGCCTTATACTTGGATATGCCTTTAAAAAGAAGGATTATAGAATCTGGATTCCAATCGCTCTTCATGCCTCATACAATGTTACACTACTTGTCTTAAGTTACTTTTTTACTGCTTGAAGCTCTTTGATGCTTTACTGATATGTTTTTATAATTCTTGAAAAGAGTTGGAAAAATATGGTTAAACTGGCGTTAAAAGGCGGTAGGCCGGTGAGAGATAAACCGTTTCCAAAATGGCCTGTTTTCGACGAGAAAGAGCTTGATGCTTTAAGAATAGTCTTAGAAAGTGGAGTGTGGAGCACTGGGGATAATGTAAGGAAATTCGAGGAAAAATTTGCAAATTATCAAAACGCTAAATATGGAATCACGGTTACGAGTGGGACTACTGCCCTTGAAGTTTCCTTGAGGGCATGTGGTATAGGTTGTGGAGACGAGGTCATAACGACTCCATATACGTTTATGGCTACAGCAACTTCAATACTTTACGTTAATGCCATTCCTGTCTTCGTCGATATTGAGCCGGATACTTATAACATTGACCCTAAAAAGATTGAAGAAGCCATTACTGAAAAAACAAAGGCTATTCTGCCTGTTCACATAGGTGGTAGGCCTGCAAACATGAGTGAGATCGTGAGGATAGCTGAAAAAAACAATCTTAGTGTTATAGAGGATGCTTGCCAAGCTTGGGGCTCAGAATGGATGGGGAAAAGGGTCGGGAGCTTTGGGGACTTTGGATGTTTCAGCTTCTACTCTAGTAAGAACATAACTAGCGGTGAGGGGGGAATAATAATTACAAACAACTATGAACTCTACGTTAAAGCATGGAGTCTTCACAATTGTGGTCGCCTTCCTGATAAAGCCTGGTATGAGCATTACCTTCCAGGGACAAACTATCGTATGACTGAGTTTCAAGCAGCAATACTCTTAGTCCAACTCGAAAGATTGGATGAACACACTAGGAAG
>JAFNJB010000007.1 GCA_017601245.1 Candidatus Brockarchaeota archaeon | reverse complement strand
TTGATCTCTTATACCAAGCTCCCTAACTATTCTCTCTGAGGGGTTTGCACCATATTTCTCAGTAGTTATCATAGATATCGGTTTTATAGAACGTATCTCCTCCGGGTCCAAGCCGTATTCTCTGAGAAGGTTCTCGTCGCGTTTCAAGTCTTCAAGCGCCACGTAGTCATAAGGCGCATGCGCTGGAACACTGTATACGACGCCGGTGCCGATAGAGGGGTCGACGAATAGGGCGGGTAGGACTGGGACGCTTACTCCAGTGAAGACGGTTATAACCTTCTTACCGATAAGCTCCCTACCTTTAAACTCTCTTATCTTAGTAACACTCCTCAATTGGTCAGCGAGTTTCTCTAATGTCTCAACGCTCACTATCCATTTTTCACCATCTACATATGCTTCAGCATAGGTTGCTTCAGGATGGACCCAAACATTCGTAACCCCGAAGACAGTTTCAGGTCTAAAAGTGGCAGCTACCAAGTGAGAATCTTCAAGCCTAAACTTTACGAGATAGAACTTCTCCGGGAAAACACCCTCACCGCTAAGCCTATCATGATCACCCGTTGGGCTCTTATCCCTTGGACACCAGACAACCGGGTGTGTGCCCTTTCTAATGTATCCGTTTTTTAAAAGCTTCAAATACTGCCATGTGACGAAAGTACTAAAGCCAGGGTTTAAACTAGTTGTATGAAACTCCCTACGCCAATCCACTGCTAAGCCATAATCCTTCAAGGCTGCGCGATTCTTCTCAGTATAGTATCTAGCGAGGTAGACAGGGTCTTTGAAACGTTCTATCTCTTCTCTAGGCACTCCATCCATCTTCTCCAGTATTTCAATAGTCCTCTGGTCTCCTCTCCTTATCCTATCTGAAATTCCTGCGATCGTAGTCCCAGTCCAGTGAAATGCGAAAGGAAAGAGAACATTGAAGCCCCGTTTACGCTTGTAACGTGCAATAACGTCTAAACGTGTTAAAGTATAGGCAGTCCCTAAGTGAACGGGGCCAGACATATAGGGGAAGGGGAATGTTACGAAGAATTTTGGCTTAGAGGGGTCTGGCTCAGCCTCGAAAACCCTCTCTTCATCATACTTCCTCTGCCACTTTTTCTCAATCTCTGAGAAAGGATACCTGGACTCCTCCAAGGTTTTGCTTCTTAAGTCTACAGAAGATACTTAAAGATTTGGGGAGAAGCAGCCCAAAATCAGGCATGTTATTAACTCCTATGGTTTCTCACTGGTTTCATTAGACCCTTCTCTTAGCATATGCGGATTTTTACTTCTGCTGGAATTATTGAAATTTGAAATGAACATTTCTAGTCTTTTTCCTTCTCGGACCGTGTATCATTTTAATGATGAAACTCGATCAGGTTCTGATTAGCTCAATTAAGGTAGAATATCCATATGTTTTTCAAAAAACAATAAATACGAGTTGCTTTTTTGGCTAGAAGATTCGTAATGAATCTCTGGCGGGACATTCCATGTGGAGAAAAACCGCCGGAAATCCTTAATATGATAGTTGAGGTTGTGAGCGGTTCAAGGGATAAGTATGAATATAATATCGAATGGGAAACTTTTGTTCTAGACCGTATAATACCTTCTTCAGTAGTTTTTCCAGTCGAGTACGGTTTTGTTCCTCAGACATGGTTTGATGACGAGGATCCATTAGATATTATGGCGCTTAGTTATGAGCCGTTAGAAGTCGGTTGCCTAGTGAAGGTTAGGGTTATAGGTGCTCTAATAATCGAAGATGAGAAAGGAGTTGATCCGAAAATATTGTCAGTATTGATGAACGATGCAAGGTTTAATGGCTACAAAGATATAAGCGATGTACATCCTCACAAGCTAAGAGAAATCCAAGAGTTTTTCGAAACTTACAAACGTTTAGAGCCTCATAAATGGGTTAAATTCAAAGAATGGAAAAACTCCAAAGAAGCCCTTAAAATTGTAGAATACGCTATTGGAAAATTCCATGAATTAAGAAAATTATAGTGTAGTTAGTTTTGCTGGGGCTTCAAGCCTTCTTAGCTCTTTCGAAGAAGACTACTTATGGCTTTTAAAGCCTTTGATTCAAAAGTCTTGGAATCGACCTTGGATGCTAAGCCTCCTTTCGCGAAGTTTTTCCTACCCCCAGCTCCTCCGCCGACTCCGATTTCGCTAAGGATACGACGCGCCAGCATAGAGCAATCAACACCCTTCTCCAAAGCTTTTTCACCTGCAAAAACGGCGAACTGCATAGTCGGGATGGGGGATATCACTACCGTTATGGAGTTTGGCTCCTTCTTAGATATTTTCTCACCAAGGCTTATGAGGTTGTTTATTTCGAAATCTTCAGAGCTATATAGAACTACTCTAAACCCAGATTCTTCAACAGCTTTGGAAAGCAATTGATCTGCCAAAATGTCGAAATAGGTCCCTAACAATTTCTCAATCTTCTTATTTAGGTTTTTCAATTCAGTCTTTATTCTCTCGGTTTCTTCTGAAATCTTGTTTCTCGGAACTCCCAGCACCTTCTCTAAGCGGGACATTTCGCTTTCAAGATACCTAGTGTAGTCAAGCGATGACAATCCTGTTCGAAACACTATCCTTTCAACACCATCCTGAATCCTGTCTACCTTAACTATTTTCACAAGCCCTATGTCACCCGTTTTGTTTACATGAAGCCCCCCGCATGCTTCAGCATCAAACCCCCTTATCTTAACGATTCTAAGTTCCTTACCCGGTACAGCACCACCTTGGTATATCCTGAAACCATACTCCTTCTCCGCAATAGTTCTGGGTAAAACCCGTATTTCAACATCAATATTCGCCAAGGCAATCTCGTTGGCCTTGCGTTCTATTTTTTCAATCTCTTCATCGGTAAGTGGTAGAGGATGTGTGATATCAAGCCTGGATTCTACAACATCCTTCTGCGCACCAGCTTGCCAAACGTGATTCCCCAGTACGATTCTGGCTGCAGCGTTTATAATATGAGTTGCTGTATGTGCTCTTCTCAATTGAAGACGCCTCTCAGCATCTACTATCATTTTAACAATGCTTCCCTCAGTAGGAACAGGCCCTTCGACGAAATGTATTATCCGGTTGTTGACTATCTTCACATCTTTCACCAATGCTTCCTTCCCGTTGAAAACGATTTTACCGGTGTCAGCAGGCTGGCCTCCGCCCTCTGGGTAGAATATGGTTCTGTCTAAGATAATCTTATTGTTGAAAACGCCGAGTACCTTTGCTTCAGCTTCTAGCAAATCGGGATCTTCATAGTATTTCTTAAAAGTCTCCGGAAATGTTTTCTCATCAAAATCCACGGCAACAGGCGTCTCCTCCTCGATCTTCGGCTGTTTATGTCTAGATGCAATCATACTGTAGAAATCCTCTGGAATTTTGATTTCAACACCCTTTTTGGAGAAGACATCTGCAACCTGCTCTGGTGTAACCCCGTGCGAATCATAAAGCTCGACTAGCTTTTCGACGCTGATCGACTTAGCTTCTTTAAGAATAGATTCTACCTGCTTAATGCCTTCTTCCACACTCCTCCTATACTTTTTAAACTCTATCTCGATAAGGTTTAGAATACTATCTTTAAGGCTTAGAATATTTGAGAAGTCTTTTCCCCAATAATCTATCTCCCATGAGGCTAATTCAAATAGGAGTTTTTCCATACCGAGTTTATCCAGAACCCTGGCTGTCTTTCTTAGAAGAAGCCTGGCTAA
>JAFNJB010000019.1 GCA_017601245.1 Candidatus Brockarchaeota archaeon | reverse complement strand
GAAGGGTAGCGGAAAATGTCCCACGAAGAGTTCTCAAAGCTATTCGACGGCGAGTATGATATGCAATTACTTGAGAACAGAGTTTTGGAATTCTGGGAAGAGAACAAGATACCAGAAGAGCTTAGAAAACTGCGATTAGAAAGAAATATAGGAAAACTTGGATACGTCGAAGGACCGCCGACGCTGAATGGACGCCCGCATATAGGCCATACGTGGGGCCGTGCAACGAAGGATATGTGGTATAGGTGGAGGTCTATGCAGGGTTATTATGTTCTCTTCAGGGCTGGTTGGGATTGTCAAGGTCTGCCTGTCGAGATCGAGGCTGAGAAGGAGCTTGGCTTCTCCAATAAGAAGGAGGCTCTTGCTAAGCTTGGTGAGGAGAGATTCATTGAGGAGATTAAGAAGATTCTTCACAAGTATCATGCTGACTGGAGGAGGGTTGATAGAAGATTTGGAATGTTTATGGATTACGATAAAGAATATTTCACATATAAGGATGAATATATTGAAAGAGAGTGGAAGTATCTTAAGAGGGCTTATGAACAGGGTCTTCTTGGAAAGGGTTATAGGGTCGTAGCGTATTGTCCAAGCTGCCAGACTTCACTAAGCAATGCTGAAGTCGGCCAAGAGTATAGTATGGTTGAAGATCCTTCTGTCTACTTTAAGGTTAGGCTTGAAACGGGAGACTATGTCTTGGTTTGGACGACGATGCCTTTTACAATAGTCACGGATGAGCTACTAGCTGTGAATCCTGATGCGGAATATGCTAGGGTCAGGGTTGGGGATGAGAGATGGATAATGGTTAGTAATCTCGTCGATTCTTTAATGAGCAAGCTGAATATCTCGGATTACGTTGTTGAAGATACTTTTCCTGGAATAGAGCTCGAGGGGAAGAAGTATGAGTATCCGCTTATGGAGGAAGTGCCCCGTCAGAAGATGCTTGAAGAAGAGGATAGTAGGGTTCACAGGATTGTTACTGCAGGATTCGTAGATGTTAATACTGGGACAGGCGTAGTCCATATTGCTCCAGCTAACGGTGAGGAGGACTTTGAGTTGGCCCAGATGCTTAAGATACCTATCTTCTCGCCTTTCGACGACGAGGCGAAATTCACTGAGGACGCTGGTTTCTTCAAAGGGGTTTTCGCAAGAGATGCTGACCAGATTGTCTTAGACATTCTTGAGAAGAAAGGGCTCTTAGTTAAATCTGAGAGAATAGTTCATGAATACCCGTTATGCTGGCGTTCTAAGCATAGGCTAATATGGATGGCTAGGACAGAATACTTTTACTGGCTTGATAAGATTGTCGACAAGCTTATAGAAGCAGCTTCTAAAGTAGAATACTTCTACAATCCTCCTAAGAACAGGTTTCTCTCGTTCATAAAAGAGGGTAAGCCCTGGTGTATTTCGAGGGAGAGGGTTTGGGGCACTCCGATGCCGATATTCGTATGCGAAAAATGTGGAAAGGAGGAGCTCTTAGCCTCTAGGAAAGAAATCGTTGAAAGAGCCTTAAGCCTTCCAGACGGTGAGAACTTTGAGCTTCATAAGCCTTGGATGGATAAGATCAAGATTAAGTGTTCATGCGGGGGAGTTATGCATAGGGTGCCGTTTGTTCTCGACACTTGGCATAATAGCGGCGCTGCACCCTATTCAAGCCTTACCGACGAGGAGTATAAAGAGTTTGTGCCGGTCGATTTCCTCGTCGAATCAATAGACCAGACGCGCGGCTGGGCTTTCACACTGCTTGTGGAAAACGTAATAATGACTGGCGAGCCGAAGGCCCCTTACAAAGCTTTTCTCTTCTACGGTCAAGTCCTCGACGAGAAAGGGAATAAGATGAGTAAGAGCCTTGGAAATGTCATAAATACTGAAGACGTTATTACAAAGTATTCAGCAGACCTCTGTAGGTTCTACCTTCTTTGGAAAACTAATCCGATAGAGAATATAAACTTCAGCTTCAGCGAGATGATGGAGAGGCCGTATCAGGTTTTGAATACTTTCTTTAACCTTGGCAAGCTTTTAAAGCAGAATGCTGAGTACGATGGGTTCGACTATGATAAATATAGTTTACAATGGGCTTTAAGCAATGGTGAAGTTAAAGATCCTGAAAGATGGGTTCTATCATGTCTTCAGAAGCTTGTGAAAACGGTGACAGAGGGCTTCAGTACGATGAGGATCCACGAGTCTACAAGAGCCTTGGAGAAGTTCATCATAGAGGTTTTAAGCAGACAATATGTGCCAATGGTTAGAAAAGACCTTTGGAGCGATGACCCTGCCGAACTAAAACGTAGAATGACAATATACGCTGTACTCTTCCATTCTCTCAGCACCTTAACTAAACTGATGAATCCCATAACGCCATTCATAGCCGAGGCCTTCTACCAAGGTATTGTTAAAAGATTCAGTAGGGAGACTTTAAAATCAATCAATTTTGAAGAATGGCCTAAGCCAGATGAAAAACTCGTAAACGATGAGCTCGAGAGAGATTTTGAAAGGATAAACGAAGTAGTAAGCCTTGGTAATTGGGCTAGGATGAAGGCTGGAGTAAAAAGAAGGTGGCCATTGAAGCAGATAGTCCTAGCGTTGAGAAAGGAGTATGCTGAGAGCATAAGCAGGAATATTGAAATCGTAAAGGAATTGCTCAACGTTAAAGAAGTATTTTTAGTTGAAAGTCTTGAAGATGCAGGTATTAAGACAGTAGTGAAATTAAACTATTCCGTTGTAGGACCAAAGTTTAAGGACAAGACTGGTAAAATAGCTTCATTAGTAGCAAGTAAAGCGATGGAAGTTGCCAAGGCCATAGATAGGGAAGGGAGGTTCCTGCTAGACGTCGATGGAGAAACCGTTGAATTACTGAGGGAAGACCTAGTTTTCGAGTATGAAGCGCCGGAAAACTACGTAATGGTTTCAGATAGGCCGGGTTTTGCATTACTCGACGTAAGGAGGACGCCGGAGCTTATTGCAGAAGGCTATATGAGGGATGTGGCAAGGAGGATTCAGGCATATAGGAAGAAGCTTGAATTAAACCCCACGGAAATACTTGGTAAAGTAACTGTTTACGGGGTGACTCAAGAAGGGTATGCTCGTCTAAAGCCCTTGCTAAATGAGCTTGCAAACCTAGTTAGAGCAAGGACGGTAGAATTGGATACGGCAATTCCAGAAAATAAGGAGGAGCTCGGAGAGTACGATATAGAAGGTGAAAAAATCTACATAAGAATAGATAGGTAGCTATTTTTTAAAACTGACATAAGACAAAAACCTGTTTTCCTGAATGCCGTATTACTCAGACTTAAAATACGAATGATCTTAAGCCTTATCTTCCAGTGTCCCATTGGAGTATTTAGATAAGGTTACAGCAAAAATATTAATAAAAAAATGGGTCGTACACCCCCTACATAAGAAAAAAGTTTATTTATACTCTAAAATAGAATCGCTTTAGGAGCTCCGGTGGTGTAGCCCGGTATAGAAAATCGGAGAGCATACTGGCCTTTCGAGCCAGGGGTCGCGGGTTCAAATCCCGCCCGGAGCAATTAATACATTTATTTAGATATTGAAATTTCCCGAATACCAAGTCACTTAGCTTATGATTCTTAATCGACAAGAAGATTGAAGGAAAATAAAGCCCCACTTGTCACAAGATTATTAAATCATTACCTGTTTTTAGAGCATTCTTCCAGGACTGCTAATAAGGAATTGTACGCTGGCTTTGGATTATACTCATTGTCGAATATTGTTGCAGCTCCGTATCCTGGGAATGTATAGTCTATCCACGAGTATTTATCGACGAAGCCCCACATTACGAATGTTCTGGGATTGCTTGAAGAAAGATAGATTTTTA
>JAFNJB010000027.1 GCA_017601245.1 Candidatus Brockarchaeota archaeon | reverse complement strand
CTAGAAACGATTGAAAAAACAGCTCAGAGAAATGGCGTTTTAAACGGCTTCATCGTTTCAGCCATAGGTACTCTAGAGAACTGCCGGATACACAGGGTTGTTTCAAAGAGCTTAAAGCCTGAGGAGGAATACGTTAACATAGACGGTCCTCTTGAAATAAACTCTGTCAGCGGGATTATAGCAAATGGGAAGCTTCATGCTCATATTTCAGTGTCGGATAGGAACAGAACCTACGGTGGGCATTTAGAATCCGGTAGTAAAATACTGTACCTTGCTGAAATAGTAATAGCTGAAGCTTCCGAGGTAAGATTAGACCGGGTATTGGATGAGAAAACGGGTCTAAGACTTTTGAAAGCAATATAAACTCAAAACATTACGTTTTTAAACCTCTTCCATCATAAAGGGGTATGAGTAAATATATTCAGGTTTTCACAACAACGGGGAATAGGGAGGATGCTCTGAAGATTGCAAGAATACTGTTGGAAAAGAGGCTTGCAGCATGTTTTCAGATAATTGGCCCAATGAAAAGCCTCTACTGGTGGAAGGGGAGAATTGAAGAGGCAGAGGAATGGCTTTGCCTAATAAAGAGTAGGGATGACGTGTATGAAGAGCTTGAGAAGACGATTAAAGAAAACCATCCATATGAAATACCGGAGATTATTGCAATACCAATAGTCTATGGAAGCCGTAGCTACCTAGAGTGGATCGATATGGAACTTAAGGACTATGTTATCTCTGAATAGTGGAGCATACTGATTTTTCTATTGACTTTGCATGGATGAATTCAGCTTTAAGATTGACAACTGTAGCTCTTGTAACTAAAATCGTCCAGGGCTCATCCTCTATGTTAACAAGACCGAAATTACTATTTTCCCCATCGAACCTTCCCTGCGCTGGCTGGTCTGCATATTGGAACCAGTGATAACCAACTATATAAGGCTCAGAAATGAGTTTGATAACATATTTTTCAAATTGTTCTGCTCTGTCTTTCTGTGTTGCCAATGGGGACCCGGCTCCTCGCGTATTTGGTAGACCCGAATCCATTGCTTTAAACGAAAACTCTGTTATCATTATCGGTAGGCCTGTTAAATCATGCATTGCCCTAAAATCTTCGACAGGAGGCTCCCATCCATAGTTGTTAATTGAAATTACATCGATATAGCCTATGCATCCTTTCAAAACCTCATCGGGAGGTCTGAATGCAAATCTACATCCTAAAATCATATGGTTCGGGTCATATCTTCTTATTGCATCATGACAAACTTGAAAATACCTTCTGGCAACGACCTCTAAGAAGCCTAACCTATCATGATCTATTAAACTGCTAGAGGGAAGCGTATAAATATCTAGAATGTCTTCGAAAGAATTGAAGCTCGTATTCCACTTCGCATTGAGCTCTCTTATACTTCCATACTTGTTCTCTAAATATTGAATCAAGGCTCTTTTACCTGGTGCATCCTTTTCTAGAGCAATGTAATCGTCGAAAAGATGCTTAGACGATCTCCAATCGGGAGACCATCTCAGCTCATTATCAGTAAAGTAGCCTAAAAGATAAGGATCGTCTCTCTTAGCGGCACATATCTCCTTAGCTACTTCGTCTGCAATCTTCTCAAAATCTTCCGAGAAGAAGTCCGTAACTTTGCCGCTAATCCATTCCGCACCTGCCCTGGCCGCAATGTTAATAATGATTGTGTATGGTATTCCTTTGGTGAAAAGTTCTTCGCTTGACCATGCTCCAATAGTGTTAAAACCGTATTCGCGAAGCCTTGTAACAGTTGCCCTTGCCCAAGTTTCTGAGTCCCCGTACTCCCTTAATAAAACCCTGTTATAAGGACTGTATCCAAGTGCTGGCGAATAATCCCCCTGAAAGTTTATCGTATTGACTCCCTTGGAAATAAAGACGTTTCCCTCAGGGTCTATTATCCACCATATATCATCGATCTTCTCAACATGGAAAAACCTGTAGCCCTTCCCTTCACATGCAATAATCCGCCATAATTGTCGTAATACAAGCTAGATATAAAATTCACCATGGATTTAAAATCTTCATCATATTCATCGAGCTGGCTTCTGATTTTCTCAAGAGATTGGAAACACGTAGATAAACTGTAAGACAAAAACAATAATAGCAATAGAGAAATGGAGATTAGAGAGAGGATAATTAAGTAGACGTGCTTTCTTAGCTTCATTAATAATCTTTCATAAAGATTTCTTATTGTCTTAAACTTTTCTAAGAATCAACTAATTTATCTAGCTTCTTCATAGCTTCCAGTATTTCAGCATCAAGCGGCTTATGTTTCCTTCTCCGATGTTTCCCAGCAATGTATGGTCCTATTGAAATAAATGCCCTCTCTGCTAAATCATCGCCCTCGCCTTCTGAGAAACGCCTCCATGAATCCGGGAAATGAACATATGAGTTTGGATCAGTCCAGCTTATGTCAAATTCCTCCAGCTTATCTGGAGGTAGGCATACGGCTATTCTATCGAGAAGCCTGTGTAAAGATAGTGGTGAAGTGAAAACCCTTTGAATATCTATTCTACTCTCGACAACCAATCCTTCAGTTGGCTCAAGCCTATTGGCGATGAAGCTTGTTACAGCATATGCTATGTCAATCGGTTCTATCTTCCTCCTAACATCAGAGCTGAAGCAGAACGGGTTTATGTGAACATGCGCTCCACGACCACTCCACTTGATGAAAACCGATTTAGAAACTCCGAAACTATCCAGCATGCTTACTATTTCACATGCCTTTCTAATTACTTTTCTCCAATCCCCATCCTTAGAGTCTATATCCCATACTGGAGAAGAGTAGATTATATTACTCCTATCTAAAACGTCTTCTCTAGTTTCAAGCTTATAATATATGTGGGTTGTCGCATAGAATGCTCTCGGTCTATACTTAAAATAGCGGTTAATCAATTTTGTAAATTCGTATTCCGAGTCTACTTTCAATGGCTTTCCTTCATCATATCTGATCATTAAGTGTACTCTATCTCTTCCTGTCGTCTCACAGTGGATAGCAATCCATCGATTCCTACAATAATCGACTATTTCCCTTCTAACCTCCGGCTTCTCATAATGTTTCAATAGAGAATGAAAACTCATAGTTCTCTTTCCATCTCCTTCCTAGCCTCGACTATTTTCTTTAAGACTTCAAAAGGTAGCTTATAGTCTTCAACTCTCCTTTCAACCCTGCCCAGTACTACTAGGCCTACGCCAGGTTTGATATCGATTTCATGAAGGTACCTGCTGTGGTCCGTCTGCCTCATCTTCTCAATTACTACGAATCTTTTCAATTCTCCTCCGCGAATGAGCCTCTTGAATCTTATTATCCCATCAGCTATGTGTTCAATGCCGAATCCGAAGCTTTCCGCAGTGGTTATTGCATACTGGCTTACTGCAAGTATTGTAAAATCCCATTTTGAAAGCACCTTCTTAACGTAGTAGCTGTACCTCCTAGCCATCGCCGGCTTATCCAGCCAGAATGCTGAAAGACTATCAATGACTACCCTAGCCCTACCATATCCAAGTTCTTTCTTAGCCTCAATTATCTTAGAGACTAGCGTCTCCATGTCTAGGCTTTGAAGACTCCACTTGTCAGTCCTACCCATCAGAGCGTCGATTATTATCAGCTTATTCTCTTCAACCCTCTTAGAAAAATCCATGTTAAATTGGAAAGCCTGTCTTATTATGGATTCTCTACTTTCCTCCGTGGTAACGTAGATACACTTGTCTCCTTCCTCAACCCCACGATTTATGAAATGTATTGAAAATATTGTCTTACCACAGCCCGGTTCCCCCGTGACCGCGACGAAAAAACCCTCCGGTATCCCACCCTGTAAAAGAGAATCCAACCCTTCAACCCCTGTTGAAAGCCTCTTAATCTCAGTTTCCATATGGTAGTAT
>JAFNJB010000042.1:6133-35937 GCA_017601245.1 Candidatus Brockarchaeota archaeon | reverse complement strand
CCCTAGTCCTGAAAAGAAGACCCAAGCCACCCCCACCGCCACCACCCCCACCTCCACCACCATAACAACCGTCCACAACCAAACCCTTTTTTTCTAGAGCTGATCTTTAAACCAACATGTAGACGTGCACGCAGGCATGACTGTTTTAACAGGCCGTCAAGTAGTAAGATATCAGAAAATCACCTCCGGACTCAGACGATACTAGACGGTATGATTGCCAAGCCGCCCCGGAAACCTTAACAACAGCTTTACTTGAAACGTAATGGATAGACCCTTGTTTGGAACATTCGCCGCCTCGTAGAAATCGCTGCGTTTAGAGCTAGGCTTTTCCAAATCCCCTATATTGGCCATAAGGCCATAGGGATGAGGCACTATCCATGAGTATGGTAAGGTGTGCAAATCTGTGGAAATTAAAATCGGTTCTAAACAGGAGGGTTAAATGAACCTTAATCTTACCAGTCAGATATTAAAAAGCTTGGATCATTCGGAATCCAGCGGTTCTTTGATAGACTATGATGATATTGCTTTGCTCGGTTTAACGATAAGGTTAAATTGTCTAGAAAAAGGTTTCATTTAGATTTGCCACGGGAGAAATTCTACATAACGACTGCAATAGACTACGTTAATGCCTATCCTCACTTAGGCCACTTATACGAGAAGGTGTGTGCAGACATTATAGCGAGATGGAATAGGCTTATCGGCAGGGACGTTTTCTTCTTAACGGGTACTGATGAAAACGCTGCTAAGAACGAAAAAGCCGCTAGAGAAGCGGGTTTAGAAGTTAAGGATTTTATAGACAGGAATGCTAAAAGGTTCCAAGAGCTCTGTAGGGCATTCAATATTTCAAACGACGATTTCATAAGGACAACGGAAGAAAGACACCGTAAAGTATCGCAGCTGATATTCAAGAAAATGTTTGAAAACGGGGATATCTACAAGGGTAGCTATAGTGGCCTTTATTGCTACGGTTGCGAAGAATACAAGACTGAGAAAGACCTTGTCGACGGTAAGTGTCCTGAGCATGGTACGGAACCAGAGTATATCGAAGAAGAATGCTACTTCTTTAGATTAAGCAAATATGAGAAGCAGGTGTTAGAATTAATCGAGCAAAACCAATTTATCATCCCTGAGAAAAGGAAGCAGGAGATGATTGCTAGGATAAAATCTGAAGGACTAAGAGATCTTGCAGTAAGCAGGTCGAGAGTAGGCTGGGGTGTAGAAGTGCCTTTTGACCCTAAGCACAAGATATACGTTTGGGTAGATGCATTAGTAAACTACATTTCAGCACTAGGTTATCCAGATGGAGAGAAGTATAAGAAGTACTGGCCTGCAGACGTTCACTTAATCGGAAAGGGCATAAATTGGTTTCACTCAGTAATATGGCCGGCTATTCTGCTTTCCTGTGGCATTCCACTACCAAAGCATATTCTCGTCCATGGATACATCACAATAGGCGGGGAAAAACTCTCTAAGTCAAAGGGAACTGCAATAGACCCGTTTAAGCTATTGGAGAAGTATGAAGTTGATGCTGTAAGATATTTCTTGGCGAGGGACATACCGTTCTTCGAAGACGGAGACTTCAGCGAGAAAGCATTGGTGGAAAGGGTTAATGGAGAACTCGTTGGAAACATAGGTAACTTTATTCACAGAACATTAACGCTTATTTGGAATCTTTACAACGGAGAAGTGCCTGAACCACACGATTATGAGAATGACAGAGATTGTATGAGGCTTTTAGAGAGTATTAAGATGCTTCCTAATACTATGAGAGAAAAATTTGAGAATTATGAAATAGACAAGGCTTTAAAGGAAGTTGCTGACTTCTCTATTCAATGCAATAGGTTTTTACAGGCTAAAGAGCCTTGGAAGACAAAGGATCCAAACGCATTGTTTCTCTGCGTAAATGCAGTTAGGACATTAGCAATAACACTACGTCCCTACCTACCCAGTTCTTCTGAAAAAATATGGAAGATGCTTAATCTGGATGGACTACCCGAAGATTACGGTTGGGATTCAGCGGGAGAACTTGCAATCAAACCTGGACATAGAATAAGTAAGCCAGAAATAGTTTTCAAAAAGATATGAAGCGACCAAGATATTTCAATAAAATAAGGACATGTTTACAAACGGTATTATAGGCTTTGAAATACAGATAGCAGATAACGTATGCGTAGTTGGCTGTGGTTGCACGGGATTATTAATGATTCAAGTTGTGCCTAAGAAAAATCATCGACAATATCTAGCTTCTGACATTGGCACATATCTACTGGAACAGCTAAAAAATTAGAAATAAGTGGTTGATTATTTATTACTGTCCCACTTTAACTAGGTTCTTAATGAGTTTTAAAATTTGCTCGTGTCTTTTCTCATCTTCAACTATCCATTCGAAGATTATTTTGTAAGGCTCAATATTCAGCTCGGATTCTTTTGCCATGAGCTCTATTGTTTTCATGCTTAGAACCGTTAGATACTCCTCTGCTACAACGCCTTCAAACCTTACTAAACCGTCTATCAACTCGACAAGCTTACGATTATCTATTTCAAACTCTTCCTGAATCATCTTGGCTTTCTCCATGAGGTTTCTCCAGGAGCTTCCCAAAACCTTTTCACACTCTTCAAAGCTAGGCTTATTGCAACTCGTTAAATGCTCGCTGAGAACCATGAGTACTTTGGCATGCTTATGTGAATCGTCAGAGATATAGTTTAAAAAGCATTTGATATCCTTGTCTCTTATGCTTTCGGCTAAGTGACGGTAAGTCTTTGCAACCTCCTCCTCTAATAAGCTTGAGCAGTAAAGAAACTTACCCACTTCAGTAGAATGTTCGGTTTTCATAGAGAAAATAAAGCTAAACGATAATATGAATAATGCTTTGTAATCTGGTAATCAAACAGGTTTAAGTATAACATTCAAACGTATTTACATGGGCCCGTGGCCAAGCCAGGATAAAGGCGTCGGCCTTCGGAGCCGAAGATCCTGGGTTCAAATCCCAGCGGGCCCGCATCTCCTTTTTCCGGTCCAAAGCCATTAGGTTTCCGTAGCAATCTTTTACAACATCGTTGCAGAATCTGGCTTATAGCGCGCTAAGCGCAATCGAAACATATGGTTGGGGAGCTAGGATGGAGGATTTGCTGAGAAATACCCATAGATAACGGGATCCATCAACAGAAAGGAAGCAGAGAAGCTATAAGCAAGCTTGACTACTAAATTTATCTCACTCTTATAGATGGTTAAGTATAAAGGGTATTATGATGGTCTTTGCTATTGTATATGCTTGAATGGCTTTAAATGAAGGCTTCTTTTAAAATAAAATGGGTTCAATTCGTTCTCAAGCGTCTTTTTCCGTTTAGACCGACATGGATTAACAAAATCCTGAAAAGTTTAAGCTTAAAACAGCTGGTTATAATCGAATATGAGTTAGAGGCAAGATGGTTGGGCATAGTAAGGGAGCTTTTGTCCGTTAAGGGCGATAAGAAAGAGCAGAAGTTGAGCGTCATATTCGATAGTGGTACATCGAGGTCGCTCATTAATAGCGAATTGGCCAATGAACTTTCCACACCACGAAACCTTCTGATTCAGATCGAGGTTACGGTAGCTGATGGGCATAAAGTCCATTGTAAATACTATTGCAATCTCATAATCGAGATCGAAAACAAGGGGATCGTCATCCAACCCCTCCTAGTCGACGATTTTGCCAGTTCCCCTTATATTTGGAGCCTTGGACATGGAAGCCTATATGATAAAACTCGACGTGGCCAGAAGAAAACTTGATTTATCAGAGTTCACTGGATACTTACTAGCCCTCTAAGGGGATTTAGCAGTAGACGCTTCTTTCAGTTTTCCCCACCCATAGAGCCTCGGGAAACCGTTAGGCCTTTGGAAAAGACCCTGTGCTCGAATTTCCATCATTTAGGTCCAATATTTTGTTATAGGGGGAAAGAATTTTATAAAGTTTACCCCTAAAGGGGTAAATATGACAAGGATTGTATTGAAGCTGCTGGTGGAATAAATGACTTAAAACTCGTTTATAAAATGATAAACAGTTAGCGGTAAAGCTACAGATAAGGCATCATTGAATTTTTGAAGATTATTATCAAAAGCTTAGGTTAACATTCAATTAACCGTTAAATTTTCTATTCTACTTTAAACACTAAACATTCATAGCATTAAATAGTTTAAGAATTGCTTTGATTGGTCTCAGCTCTCTCTTCAACGGATCCAGCATTAGCCCAAATATTTCAAGCGTTACCGTGCCGAGGAGATTTTCATCGCCTTCTTCTCCCAATATAACTGGAGTATAATACTGCCCGTAAGAGGGTAGTTCTATGATGGCTTCGGAAAGCTGACGGATTATGGTTGAACCGTCTGCAAGAATGAGCTCTACAGACCTTTTGGGTATTAAACCTAAGCGTTCCCATATGCTACGCTGGATAACCGTATATGTTGCACCCGAATCGACTAAGAACTTTACTCTTTCTTCTTTTTCGCCCCATTTGATAATGCCCTCTATATGAATTATACCCATAGTAAATTTCAATAGGATTAGCACTAAATAAGCATTACTTGAAGCAACTAGGTTTTTCAACTAGATGTGAAACGATTATCCTATCAACCTTCTTTTTCTATGATCTATCTATTCCTTGGGTGATTCTGGAGATTTAGACTGAGGCGGAGAAGATGGAACTTTAAATGAATATACATTACCAATTATTTTAATCCTAATAAATTGAGAGAAAATTTTTGGATGAAATTCGTTTAGAATTTAATTAGATTTAGATATCTCTACACTTTACGTATGAGCATTCCTTTTTTTCCAAAAGATAAGTTTTTAAATCGTTACTGCTACGATTTAGAAGCGATATTGAATGGAGAGGCATGAAATAAGGATAGAACGGACAGGAATTCCACTTAGAATCCTTTCTATAATCATTGCAATCATATTATTTATCGTAATAACATCTATACTATTCTCCCTCACCTTGGTTACTACGGAAATTGGATATATTACCCTAATTATAGACCCTGTAGCTGGAACAGTGACTACAAAAGGAGACGGGGCAACAGCACAATGGTTCTTCTTTGCTAAAGCACCCTGGGCTTATGAGAAAAAGGTTTATGTTGCAGTAGATGTAATCCACATGTGGACAGAGGGGGGGAGAACAGGAGACTTTCCAGCAGTAGGATGTTTAACGAAAGATGGACTAGCAGTGGAAGTAGATATTACGGTTCGTTGGCGTATTAATCCTTCTAGTGTACTTGATCTTTTCAAAAAATATCCCGAGTTAGACTGGAAAAGTAGGACCATAGTTCCTCTCATTCGAGAGACTCTGAGAGATGTAAGTAGCAAATACACAGCCATGGAGACGATTACAAAGAGGGAGGAGATTGCGGTGGCTGTGAACAGCCTGCTTGAAAAAGCACTTAATGAGGAGCCTACACTCCGGGGAGCAATTATTCTTGAAGGCATAGACTTGAGAGAAATTAGCCTTCCGAGAAAGTTCACAGACGCTATTGAAGCCAAATTGTCTGCGGAACAGGAGAAGCTGGCGGCAGAGTTTCAAGCAGCAAAGGTATTAGTTTTAGCATATGCTGACGCTAATGCAACAATAATTAGGGCCCAGGGAACGGCTGAAGCCATTAGTCAGATAGCTGAAAAATGCAATATGGCTGAGAAGGAAATAGCCCAGTTATACATATTAGTTGAGGCCCTGAAAAAGATGGCTGAAACCGAGGGGAAGGTAATAGTCATAATGGTCCAAGGCCAAGGAGGCCCTTGGATACTTCCAATTCCTCCATAAGCTACATTGAGATAATATGATATAAAAATCCCTGAATGAGAAGCATAGGGAAGGAAATCCTTGACGATAACTTTAAATTCTTATGGAAGATAATGTTAGGTAAAAATAGATTAAATGAATTCAGAAGAGGTATTATGGACCGGTAGACCGTTACTGAAGAAAACATTTTTGAAGTTCATCATAAACTTTATTACGATAACGATATTGCTGATTTTCGCCCCAGTTATATTCCCCCTATTACTGCTTCCTTTAGCTTTGCTATTCTTCCTCTTGTTCTTATTAGCTCTCGTATCCCGACTCTTTTCTCCCTCTTTTCAACAGCTCCTTGGAGAACTGTCTTTTATATCAATTTTAACTATATTCTTTATGGCAGCGACTTTAATATTCTTCCCCCTCATCATATCCTCTTGGCTAGTGTTATCGATACTATTTTTCATCTTACATTGTCTTTATAAAAGGTCATTTACGTATTGTGTGGGAAAAGAATCAGTTAAAATAGAGAGATCTGGAATCCTCAGCGGTTATGTTAAAATAATATCTTTCGATGAAATAAAAGAAGTCCATATTCAACAAGGCTTTTTAGCTAGAAAGTTTAATTGTGGCTCATTAGCTTTTACTTTAACAGGTGCTGGGGCATCGTATTCTGAGCCAATCGTTATAACAGAGGGTGCTCGAACCATATTTCTAGGATCGATACTATCAATTTTATTAAAAGGAAGAAGGAACATTTTCTGGGATATTAAAAATCCTGAAAAAGTAGCAGATATTCTAAGAGGTGAGATTGTAAAATGGCGCGAAGCTCGTGAGCAAAAAATGGCTGTAGCTTCAATTTTCAGAGAATTAGGGAGGCTTAAAAGATTATTAGATGAAGGGGCAATAACACAATTGGAGTATGAAGAAGCTAAGAGAAAACTACTTGTCTCAATTCCTCAAAAAACTGTAACGTGTAAGTATTGCGGAACCACTTATCCTGAAAGTGAAATTGAATGTCCCAATTGCGGAGCACCTCGTAGACCTTAAGATTTCGATTAATACCTATCTTTAGTTGAATTAAAAATTTTAATTCCAATAACCTCCAATTATCGATAACAATATTTCTGACCTCCGGATATCTAAAACACAACTATTATATGTGAACCTCCCTTCGTGGAGCGAGGAAAAATTAAAAAAGGAGGCTAAGTAATGCGAAATGATGTCTTATCAGGAAGAAGCCACAAGAATAGTTTACTCTCTAAGTGCAGAAGATGTTTTACGCTTACTGAACACTAGCCCTCAGGGACTATCCAATGAAGAGGCTAGTGCAAGGCTGGAGAAATATGGTCCTAATGAACTTGAGACTGGTAAAAAGACCTCGCCTCTGCGGATTTTCCTCAACCAATTTAAAAACATTCTTATAATTATTCTCCTTGGTGCGACGCTTATTTCCCTAGCTACGGGCCATGATGTTGATGCAGTTATTATCTTTGTTATAGTCCTAATATCTTCTACACTAGGCTTCTATCAAGAGTATCGCGCTGAAAAAGCATTGGAAGCCCTTAAGAAAATGCTTAATCCAGTCACTACCGTCGTAAGGGATTCGAAAGAAGTAACAATACCATTGAGAGAAGTTGTTCCAGGAGACGTTATAGTATTAAAAGAGGGAGATAAGGTTCCTGCCGATGCCAGATTAATAGAAGCGATTAACCTGCGTGTCAATGAGGCTTCTCTTACCGGTGAGTCTATGCCTGTTTTCAAAGATACGGCTCCTCTACCCGAGGGTACGCCTGTCTCAGACCGGAGGAACATGGTTTTCTCTGGCACAGAGGTTGTCGGGGGCAAGGGGAAGGCAGTGGTTGTAGCAACGGGTATGAATACGGAATTTGGAAAGATTGCTAAAAACGTTGCAGCTACTGAAAAGGAAGAAACTCCTCTTGAGAAGAAGGCTAAGGAAATCGGTAGGTGGCTTGGAATGATAGCACTATCCGTAGCGATAATAACGATGATAATAGGAGTTTACAAGGGTACTCCATTACTGCAAACTTTGCTTTTCAGTGTGGCTCTGGCGGTTGCAGCAGTACCTGAAGCTTTGCCAGCAGTAGTAACCGGTAGTCTCGCAATAGGGATGTATAAGATGGCTAAGAGAAATGCTCTCGTAAGAAGAATGCCTGCTGTAGAAACTTTAGGTGCGGTGAATGTTATATGTTCAGACAAGACTGGAACTTTAACCAAGGGTGAGATGACTGTTAGAAAAATCTACCTGCTTAATCATATGATCGAAGTATCTGGAGTCGGTTATGTCCCTGAGGGGAGTTTTCAAGTCGACGATGGTAGTGTAGAAATTCTCAACAGCGAGTGTTTCAAGCTTTTAATGAAATGCGCACTTTTATGCAACGATTCTGAGCTAATACATGAAAACGCTAAGTGGCATATTAAGGGTGATCCAACTGAAGGTGCGCTTCTTGTTGTTGCTATAAAATCTGGGTTGAAACAAGAGGAAGTTAGAAATCAATACCCACGGATTAGTGAAGTTCCATTCAGCTCCGAGAGGAAAATCATGACGACAATCCACTCAACTCCTGAAGGCGACAGACTTTTATGTATGAAGGGTGCCCCAGAAAAACTTTTAGAAAAATGTACTCATATATACGAATTAGATGGTATTAGAGAATTGACTGAAGAGAGAAAGAGAGAAATATTGAGAGTTAATAATGAAATGGCTGGAAACGCGCTTCGAGTCCTAGGCTTTGCTTATAAAAGAACAACCGAAAATCTAAACAGTTTAAATGAAGAATCCGTTGAAAACAATATGATATTTCTCGGCTTAATCGGAATGATGGATCCTCCAAGAGAAGAAGCGATAGAAGCAGTGCAAATATGCAAGAGAGTAGGAATAAAACCGATTATGATAACTGGTGACCATAAGCTTACGGCTATTTCAGTAGCTAAAGAACTTGGAATCTATGAGGAGGGGGACATAGTTTTAACAGGCGACGAATTGGAGAAAATTTCAGAAGAAGAATTAGCCGAAATAGTTGAAAAAGTGACTGTTTACGCCAGGGTTTCCCCTGAGCATAAACTGAAGATTGTTCGAGCGTGGAAGGAGAGGAGCTATGTGGTTGCGATGACTGGAGATGGTGTAAACGATGCGCCGGCTCTGAAGCATGCTAATATTGGTGTGGCCATGGGTATTACGGGCACAGAAGTTGCTAAAGAGGCAGCAGATATGGTTTTAGCAGATGATAATTTTGCAACAATAGTGAAAGCTATTGAACTCGGCAGATGGATCTATGATAATATTAAGAAATACCTTACCTATCTTCTACAAGCCAATCTAGTGGAGATAGTAATGCTTTCCATAGCTATCCTGCTCGGATTCCCAATGCCTTTACTTCCAGTACAAATCCTCTACGTTAACCTCGCTACGGACGGTCTTCCCGCCTTAGCTTTAGGCCTGAGCCCGCCAGATCCTGACATAATGAAGAGGCCTCCTAGAAATCCAAAAGAGACAATATTTACCATAGATGTAAAATCCTTCCTTATCCGTGCATTAATCGTAGAAGTACCGTTGATCATTTGGCTCTTCCTAACTTCTCTTCCTAATGAAGAGCTCGCTCGTACGAGAGTCTTCGTAACATTTATCCTATTCGAATTAGCCCTTGCCTTAGCCTGTCGCTCCCTGAAGTATACTATCTTGGAGGTGCGTCCACATAAGTTTCTGCTTGCAGCTATATTTTGGGAGATCCTTCTCCTATCGGTTTTAATTAGCTTTCCAATTACTCGTCAAGCAATCGGAGTAATCGAACTGGATCTAGAAAGCTTTCTGATCGCTATTGGCTTATCCGTTGTGACTTTAATTAGCATTGAAGGAACAAAGCTTTTACTTAGAAATAAACATTCGAGACATTCGTTAAAATCGGAATATGGAGGGTTATGAAAAATTGCCAACATTGTTAAAAACTTAGTCTATTATTAGAAGAAACATGTGAAGAAATAATGATTTAAGAGAAAAATGCTTTAGCCTTTTGCTGCTGGTATTTTTATTACGGTTGCCGAGTGCGCTGGGAAAGTATAGGTGAATTTTTCACCTACCTCTATACTAGGTTTTTCTACAACCACAATATTATTCTTCTCATCTCTATTATTGCATGCTTTCACGTCTTTGGCATTCAACTCAAATACTTGCCCCTTCCCGCCTGGAGTAAAGTCTACAAGACTGATTAAGCATTCGATATCCAAATCTTTATGTGCGTTAACCACCGCTAGGGAAAGAGTCTTTCCATCTTCACTCAGGGTTGCACTGGCATCCAAGTACGGGATGTTATTAAAGGATACTTCTGGCTCCCAGCCTCCGTCACTAACCTTGATATTCAAGCTGTAGTTTTCGGATTCAACATGTGTTAAGACTGCGATTTTACCCGTGTGGTTAACGTATAGGTCGAATGCATAATATCCGGCCTCTAGGACTAGAGTATCCTTGTAGGCTGTTAGTGGTGAGTGGAAAAATTCCAACCCTCCCCTCATTCTAGCACCCTCATGGTAATGTATTAGCGGGAACATGCATGCTATTTTCAGATGCTTCGCATGCCTCTGAAAGACATTTAGAATTCTACATATGGCTAACGCGTCTCTAAGAGTATGAGAGCCTGAAATATTCCATTCATCAAAGGATATTCCTATCTCTCTCTCGGGTGGACGGCGAGGTATTGCAAAAACCTCTTCACCCAGCCCCCTTGCTTTATAAATGGCTCGGGCAACACTTATCGTGTCCTCAACAATTTTTAACCCCTCGTCTGCAAATACTGGACAAGCCAATATTCTATAATAGTTCTCTTCCTCATCCCGAGTCAATAGTCCAAAAAAGTATTCATGTACTGAAATATTGTCTATCAAGTCGATGAGGCTAGTTAGCACTGTAATGTTCCACTCTGGGCTTGCCCTCAATGTATGGCCTACTGCTGTCAAATTTATATTAGGATCAACCCTCCTCATTAGTTTAGCAAAGTCTCTTGCTTTTCGCGCATACTCTTTTGCAGGGAGATTCCCTATTTGAAAGTCTCCCCACATCTCGTTTCCCAAACTCCAGTATTTAACATTGTAGGGTTCTGGATGACCGTATTTCTCTCTCAAACTGGCGTAGTATGTTTTGCCCTTGCGATTGCAATACTCAACCCACCTCGCAGCTTCTATGGCTGTTCCAGATCCAGCATTAACAGTTATGAAGGGCTCTGCGCCAATTAGCCTACAGAATTCTATAAACTCGTCAGTTCCAAAGCGGTTCGTCTCTTCAGCTCCCCAAGCAAGGTCATATATTATTGGACGCTCATTTCTAGGTCCGACGCCATCCAGCCAATTATATCCTGAGACAAAGTTTCCACCCGGCCACCTCAATAATGGTACTTTTATTCTCCTACATGCTTCAACCACGTCTTTGCGGAATCCTCTACTGTCCGATAGCGGATTATCCTCGTCGAATATCGCTCCGTAGATTAATCCAGGTATGTGTTCGATGTTGAACCCGTATATGTTTGGACTCACATCGCCTAATCTTATTCCAGCAAATACAACTATACGATTTTTAGTGGACAAGGCATACTGCCTCCGTCATATTCCTTGGCGGAAGGGCGTGTGAAGCAAATTTTTAAGTCTTACCAAATTTAAGAAGTTGCAAACAAAAAATAAAAACGAGAGTTTAGCAAGGAGCTGTATTGGAATTAAAAGATTGAAAGTTATGAGAGATTCAAGATTATTTTTAATTCACGGTTGAATCTCGTTTGAGTGTATGTTGATTCTTTTTATTTACTCCCACTTCCAGACTTTCTTACCCATGAATACTTCAGGAAGTATGAAGAGCCCCCAACTGGCAACGCCTATAACGTATGCAAGGTCCACTGGACTTAAACTTGTCAAGTGGAATAGTTGCTGTGTTACCGGTATGTAGGCTATTCCAATTGTTAATACTGCTGATAATAAGTCGGCTATTACGAAGAACTTGTTTCTGAAAGCTTTTCTACCCATTCTCCAGACACTGTGTTTCTCCGAGCGGCAGTTCCACACTACGAAAAGCTCGAACATTGCTGCTTGCACGAAGGCTGTTGTAGTAGCCTCCCTGTAGGTAAGTTCTCTAGCCAATTCGTCTATTGTTCCGTCTGGACGCATCCACGGGTGTGAAGGCCAAACATAATACTCTAGACAGAATACGAGGAATGTACCGGCAGCCTGTAGCAGGAATGAAGCTATTATGAAAGCCCCCATTCCATGTAATATCCCCTCCTCAGGCTTACGCGGAGGCCTATCCATTACGTCAACATCCGGAGGGTCTGTTGCCAATGCTATCGCTGGCCCGCCGTCAGTAACTAGGTTTATCCATAATATCATCGCAGGTAAGAGTGGTAGTGGAAACATTGTTTCGCCGAATATCCCGCCTAGGATGGCGAATGTCCCTATTACTAGTAGCTCGTCAAAGTTGCATGCAAGGAGGAAACGGGCATACTTCCTAATATTGTCGTATATCACTCTGCCTTGTTCAACAGCTTTAACGATTGTTGCAAAGTTATCATCTGTCAGAATAAGGTCAGAAGCCTCTTTTGTAACATCCGTACCCGTTATGCCCATTGCCACCCCGACATCAGCGGCTTTAACAGCGGGAGCATCGTTGACTCCGTCACCAGTCATAGCGACGATATGGCCTTTTTTCTTCAACGCGTTAACTATCCTAAGCTTATGCTCAGGGGAGACTCTGGCGTAAACAGTTACCTTCTCAACAATGTTTTCAAACTCCTCATCGCTCAACCTATCCAATTCGTCTCCTGTTAAAACTATGTCCCCCTCCTTAAAGATCCCAACTTCCTTGGCGACAGCGATAGCTGTCAGCTTGTGGTCACCGGTTATCATAACAGTCTTAATCCCTGCTCTCTGACAGGTCTTATTGGCTTCTATCGCCTCTTCCCTCGGAGGGTCTATCATCCCCTGTAGGCCTAGGAAAACCATTTCTCTCTCAACTGCCTCATCATGCTTAATATTCTCCGGTAAGCGTCGATAGGCAATGCCTAATACTCTTAAAGCGTTTTCCGCAAGTTGCTCGTTGACTTTAAGTATTCTTCTCCTCACTTCTTCAGTCAGAGGCTTTTCAATACCGTCTTCAAGAATCCTGGTGCATCTTTCTAAAACCACTTCAGGGGCTCCCTTCATGTAAGCATGCATCTCACCATCAGGAGTCTTATGTATGGTTGTCATCCTCTTCCTTTCCGATGTGAATGGTATCTCACCTATCCTCGGAAATTTTTCCTCCAACGCATCCTTATCCAATCCGGCTTTTGCCGCTACAACTATGAGCGCACCTTCCGTTGGGTCTCCAAAGATCTCCCAATTATCACCTTGCTCAACTCTCCTCAAGCTGGCATTGTTGCAGAGGGCACCTGCTCTAAGAAGCAATTCTAAATCTCCCCCGGGTTTTACTCGATCGTTTCCTAGGAGGAAATCTCCCCTAGGTTCATATCCTACGCCTGTTACTTCAATAATCTTATTGTCAACGTAGATCTTTCGCACGGTCATCTCGCCCTTAGTTATCGTACCGGTTTTATCAGAACATATTACGGTGACAGCGCCTAAGCTCTCGGCTGAGGATAAGCGTCTCACAATGGCATTGCGCTTTGCAAATTCCCTTGCACCAAGCGCTAGTGCTACAGTGACTATTGCGGGAAGCCCCTCGGGTACTGCTGAAATCGCTAGAGCTATCGAAGACATGAATGCTTGAATGAAGCCCTCGGCTTCAAAATGTCTCTGCATCGCTACTTCAAAGACTTCCAGTAGGAAAATGATTATACATACTGCAATTACTACCCTGGCTATTTTACTGGCAAACCTATTCAGCTTCCTCTGAAGAGGCGTCTCCTCTTCCTCAGCTTCTTGAACCATTTTAGCTATTTTACCGAATTCTGTATTCATGCCTGTCGCTACAACCACCGCCTTGCCCCTACCGTAGACAACATGTGTTGCTGAGAAAACCATGTTATGCCTTTCAGAAACCAGGGCATCCTCTTTAATGACGGTTAACTTTTTCTCCACTGGCGTTGATTCTCCAGTTAAAACAGCCTCGTTAGTCTTAAGTTCAACAACTTCGATTAGGCGTGCGTCTGCAGGTACTCGATCTCCAGCCTCCAATGTGATAATATCTCCCGGGACTACTTCTTTAGCAGGTATCATCATCTCCTTACCGTCTCTTATTACACGGGCTTTAGGTGCTGCAAGCCTTTTCAATGCTTCAACAGCTTTCTCAGCCCTGTATTCTTGGATAAAGCCGGTTATAGCGCAAAGCAGGACTATTGCGCTTATTGTAATAACGTCTGCAAAAGCCTCTGTAAACTCTTTGCCATGCGACATCTCGTAATAACCAACGATTGCAGAGAATATCGTTGCTGCAATAAGCAACAATATGAAAACGTCTTTAAACTCGTCGAGAAACATTTGAAATACTGTCCTGCGCTTAGTCTCTTTAATCTCGTTGAAACCGTATTTCTTAAGCCTTTCAAAAGCTTCTTTAGAAGATAATCCTTCAATACTAGTGTTTAACTCTTTTAACGCTTGTTCAACCTCAATACTGTGCCACGGCTTAGACATTTCCCTGCCACCTACTTTGAATGTTTTGCAATCGCCTTGCTAAGCCAACTTATAAAACTAACTAATCACGCAATCATATTATTAGATTAGAATAAAAAAGATGTTAAGGAACCAGCATTAGGATTAACGGGGCAAAGACTTCTGCAACAAGCGACATGACTGTAATCATAGTATTCAAAGATGGTCCTGCAGTGTCTTTAAACGGGTCTCCCACAGTATCTCCTGTGACAGCAGCCTTATGGGCTTCAGAACCCTTTCCACCGTATGCTCCTGCTTCTATATACTTCTTAGCATTATCCCAAAGCCCTCCTGAATTAGCCATGAAGAGTGCGAAAATAATTCCCGTGACAATGCTACCAGCTAAGAAGCCTGCGAGAGCCTCTTTGCCTAATAGAATCATCGTCAATACTGGGACTATTATTGCTAGCAAACAGGGTAGCATAAGTTCTCTAATAGCGCCTCTAGTAGCGATATCTACACACTTAGCATAATCAGGCTTAGCCTTTCCTTCCATTAATCCCGGTATCTCCCTAAATTGGCGTCTGACCTCCTCGACCATTCTTTCAGCATTCCTCCCCACGGCCAGGATTAGCAGGGCCGAGAGCAATGGAGGCATCATTCCACCTAGGAATACTCCTACAACGACACTCGGCTTCATCAGGTCTAATGATGTTATGTCGGTCAAGTGGGCGTAGGCTGCGAAAAGAGCTAGTACGGTTAGTGCTGCAGCGCCTATAGCAAATCCTTTAGTTATCGCTTTGGTAGTGTTGCCTGCGGCATCAAGCCTATCGGCAATCTCAATAACCTCCTCTCCCAATCCTGATTGCTCAGCTATACCCTTAGCATTATCTGAAACTGGCCCGTAAGCGTCCGCAGATATCGTCATACCCACTGTTGCAAGCATTCCAACTGCAGATATTGCAATCCCGTAGTACGGGCTTATCCCGAAGAGTTCAGCAAGATACCAGGAAGCTAAAGTAGCGATGCATATTCCTATAACCGGTGGGACAATGCTAATTATACCATATGAGAATCCTGTCAATATGTTTATCGCCGCCCCAGTCGTCGAGGCTTGTGCAACCTTCTGAGCCGGCATCCTGTCTATAGACGTGAAGTAGTCTGAGGTTATTCCTATTACTACTCCTGCTATAAGCCCCGCGGCAGTTGGAAGGAATATTCCCAGCCACCTGTTACCTTCAAGGCCTGAGAAGTATGAAATAGCAAGAAGCAGGAATGCGAAGATAATCCACGTTGAAAAAGATCCTCTGTTTAAGGCTGCACCCGGATTCCTCCTTATACTCTGTCTGACAACAAGTACTCCCATTAAGGAGGCGAATAGCCCCATTGCAGCGATTGCAAGTGGTAGAGCTGTGAGAATACTCTCGCCCAACTCCGAGCCTATTATCATAGCTGCTACAATACTCGCTATATACGAGTCGACGAGGTCAGCCCCCATCCCGGCAACGTCTCCAACATTATCCCCGACGTTATCGGCGATAACAGCTGGGTTCCTCGGATCATCCTCCGGGATGCCGAGCTCTACTTTCCCAACCAAGTCCGCGCTTATATCGGCAGTCTTAGTGTAGATTCCTCCCCCTGCCTTTGCGAAAAGCGCCAATGCACTCGCCCCGAAGCTGAAGCCTAATACGACATTTGAAGCATCGACCTCGCTCCACCCGAGGATAAACCTGTAAACGTAGAATAGGACGCTTATTCCCAAGAGCGCTAGTCCAACTACGAAAAGACCCATAACCGCCCCGCCGTAAAAGGCTATTGGAAACGCTTTCTCCAAGCCCTTTCTCGCCGAATTGGCTGTCCTAACATTGGCTTCAACAGCCGCCATCATCCCAATGTAAGCGGCGAGAGTCGTGCAAACGGAGCCGAAAACATAAGCAATAGTAATACTGGCACCGTATTCAAACCTCTTAGATGAAATCGTGTAAAAAACTCCTAGTAAAACTGCCATTACCACTACGAAAATAGCTAGTGTCGAATTTTGTCTTTTGAGATATGCTTTCGCACCCTCTTTTATAGCGTCTGCTATTTCCCTCATCTTCTCAGTTCCACTATCCTGCTTCTTAACGTAATGGTAAAGGTAACTTGCTAGGCCAACCGCAGCTAGACCGGCTACAGGTGTTATGTGAAACCACTCCATGGCTGGTCACTTGAGGCTTCAAAAATAAACCTCCACCTTATAAACCTAAGTTGATGTGGGAAAGAGCTTAATTTAAGTTCCAAAAGGAACTGTCCTAGCCCAGACTGTCATCGGACCAGGTTTACGATTACACCAAGCGTAGTAAGGTATTGCAGTAAAATCTACTTTCCTAGGTTTCTCTCCTTTAGATTCTAATTCGTTGTAAAGACTTTCCTCAGACCATTTTGAGTCCATAACGTAACCCGTCCCCTTTATTATTACAACACCGTCGAGCAAGTCAGGTCTATACTCAGTTTCCAAAATGGATTCTCCAGGTATTATTAGGTCCCAAACATCGAAGCCAGGGTTGTCAACTGCCTCAAAACAGTATACGATGGGTCCCCTCATAAGGGCAATCCTGCCCAAATTCTCGTAAACGTTAGGATTGCAAACCAGCTTCCTAACGGGCATTGGAAGAGATATTTTGATAGTGTCCCCCGTCTTCCAAGTCCTGTTTATCTCAAGATAGGTGCCTGGTCTAATATCGGTTTCTAATTCAGCACCGTTTAGAGAGACGCTTGCCCCATTACTCCAGCCTGGTATCCTAAGCTTAACTATGAAGTCTTGTTCCCCATCCGTGTGTAAAGTAATCGTAACATCCCCCTCCCAGGGGTATCCAGTCCTCTGGATAATCTTAATGCTCCTATTCTTTAACTCTATTTCAGCAGTGCTTTCACAATAGAAGTTTATCCAAACCTCGTTCTTGGAAACAGCGTAGAAATATCCTGGAAGGCCTGCAAGCAATCTGGCAATATTAGGAGGGCAACATGCGCATTCAAACCAGGCTTGTCGCCTATGTTTCCCACGGTCTGCAAGCGGGTTAACGTAGAAATACTCTTTACCATTCAAAGATATTCCTGCAAGTATTGCATTATACAGTGTTAGCTCCATTATGTCTACATACTTTGCTTCACCGCTTGCCAAGAACATTCTCCAATTCCACATGAAACTCGCTATTGCTGCACAAGTCTCAGAGTAGGCTTGAACATTTGGAAGCTCATAATCGAAACCAAACGCTTCCCCATCATGACGCGAGCCCAATCCTCCAGTAACGTACATTTTTCGATTAACCATGTTATCCCAAAGTCTGTTTAAAGCATTCCAAAGTTCTAAATCACCTGTTTCCATGTACAAGTCGGCTGCTCCACAATTTAAGTAGAGCGCCCTGACGGCATGACCAACTATTTCAGAAAGCTCACGGAAAGGCTTATGGTCTATGTGATACTGACTACCGCCTATTATTCCCTTTCCTCGATTATCTATGAATATCTTTGCAACATCCAGGTAGGATTTATTTCCAGTCTCCCTGTAAAGCTCGATTAAGGCCATTTCCACTTCAGGATGGCCAGGTACTCCTAAACGCCCTCCTGGACCAAAGGTTTTTACTATATGGTCTGCGAATCTAGTTGCGACTTCTAAAAGCCTAGAGTTCCCGGTTGCTCTAAATAATGCGATAGCTGCCTGTATTAAATGTCCAGCACAGTAGAGCTCATGCATGTCGCGGAGATTAGTCCAACGCTGGTTCTTACGCTCGAGACTGAAAAAAGTATTAACATATCCATCTTCATCTTGGGCTAAAGCTATTTCATCAACGACTTTTCCCACTAAATCGTAAAGACTTTTGTCAAATCCCCCTGCTAAAAGGAACGATGCTGCTTCAACCCATTTGTAAACATCTGAATCGTTGAAAACAAGACCCTTAAAATCTCCTCTTGCCTTACCAGCTACTCTTCTGAAGTTGAAGAGCCTCCCAGTGCTTTCAAGAAGCTCGTATTGAGAAGGTATTGTAATATTTCTGAGTTTTTCCAGACGTGGTAGCCAGAACTTGTCTTGGAGTCTAACCGCCTCTAGAGAAACTGGCGTAAGCCTTGCATGAGGGCTCTTCGAAGTATCCACAACTATGGTCATTTCTATTCGTATTTTAAAATTCCAGGTTTAAAAAACAATTGTCTCCCTAATTGTGTTTTAACAATTAAAGCCTAATAACTTCCTAGACTATCGTCAAGACGGATGATTCCAGTCCTTAAGGTTAATGGTAAGGGGATTGCTGAAACATGGGAAAACTCGCTTATTGCCCTTTGGAGAAATGGAATAAGAATCAAGACGGAGTATGATAGGGAAAATGATTCTCCAAGTATAGATGCCACAATGATAATGGTCGTCGAAGATCCTTTTTCCGAGCCTAGGATTCACCTTTGCCTCCCAGCTGGCTTCAAAGACTTGAGAAAGTACGTGAGAGAAGTTCTAGACGGTGTGCACGATCACTGGATAGATCCTGGAGGCGGAAAATGGAAGTATACTTATCACCAAAGGTTGTTCAAATACCCTGATTCAAGAGGGCCTGTTAACCAAATAGAGTATATCGTCGAAAAGCTTTCGAAAGCACCCTATTCGAGGAGGGCCCAAGCCGTAACCTGGGATCCGGGCTTTGATCCTAATACGGATGACCCGCCGTGTCTACAGAGAATATGGCTTAGGTGCACTGAAGAAGATGGTGTTTTGAAGCTTAATATGAATGCCCATTGGAGGTCTAGGGACGCGTATAGGGCCGCATTCATGAATATGTTTGCATTGACAGAGTTGCAGAAGAGGATTGCTGAAATGCTCTCTGAAAGAATTGGCAGAAAAGTCCTAGTTGGCCAGTACGTCGATATCTCAGACTCTTACCATATTTACGGTTCATCTATTGAGGATTTTCATAATAGGTTTCTAAAGGCCCTAGAGCAAAGAGCTTTCTACTCGAGCGATATTAGGAAATCTAGGACTGTTTCTAGTGATCACCCTATGGTGAAGAGGGGCTTTTCAGAAGCCGACTTGGAATTAGAAGCTGAAGAAAAAAGTTGCATTAATCGTTAAATCAATTTGAATTAATGCTTAAATCAAAGCTTTGATGCAGAAAATAGATTAATATTGATTACTACGGTAATAGGGAGCCTTCCAAGGTTTGATGAAGACCTTGAGAAGTCTATTAAAATGGCTGTTGATTTCCAGGTTAAAAAGGGTATTGACATAATATCTGACGGGGAACAGAGGACAGACATGGTTTCATACATGGTTGATTCAATGCTAGGCGTTTCCTCTACCGATAGTGGCCATTATGTTTCCGATAAGATAAGGCCATCGGAGAATATTGAGAAATCCTCTAAAATATTGGATTTCCTTAAAGCGAGAGAATACGTTAAAGAGAAAGGTTATTCTAACGAGTTGAAGATAAGCGTAACCGGCCCAGTGACTTTCGGCTTTACCGTAGGGATGAAAAAACCAGGCCCCTACGGTAATTTGAGGAACTTAGAGCTTTACAGGGATGTTGCAAAAATAGTAAACCTTATTGCAAAAATTATTCAAAGCTATGGAATACGCGTCCAAATAGACGAGCCGGGTGTCAACGCCGGCTTCTTGGCGCCGGAGCTTGCGGAAGAAGCCTTGAATATCGCTACTGAAGGCTTAGACCCTAAACTTACAAGCATACATGCTTGTGGCAAGCTTAGTGAAAGAGCTTTAAGGATGTTGGTGAGAGTCAGGAACGTAAACGTCTTAAGCTTAGAATTTGCAGGTGCACCGAATAATATCGAGTTACTGTCTAAAGGCTTCTTTAAAGAAACGTCTAAGAAAATCGGGTTAGGATGTATGAGAGTTAATGTCCTTTCTATAGAGGAATTGACTACGCAAGAACAGTCTCTTGAGATAATTAAAAACGTAGAATCCCTTATAGGCGGAGGCTCAATAGAATATATACATCCCAATTGTGGTCTTAGGAATACGAGGCTTGAATTAGCCTCTATGATACTTGATAATTTAGTATCCGTCTCCAAGAAAGTCTAATTTCCCTAAAATATTCGAATTCATAGACGAAAGCTTTATCAATCAAGCTTTCATTCAAATGCCCAAAAATGTATGAAGAACTCTTAGCTAGATTAAGAGAGGCTATCGTGAATCTGGATTTAGATGCTTCTAAAAGCCTAACGAAGGAATGTTTAGAAAAGGGCATACCTCCCAGTGAAATCGTCTCTAAGGGGATAAGTATTGCTATGGAGGAAGTCGGGAAGAAATTTGAATCATCCGAATATTTTCTATCTGAACTTATTGTTGCAGGCGAAATAGGCAAAGAGATAACGCAAATGCTAAAACCGTACTTGAAGGAATCCGAGATAAGGAAGAAGGGTAAGGTTGTAATCGGGACTGTTAAGGGAGATCTACATGACATAGGAAAAAACATATTCGGCATGATGCTTGAAGCCGCAGGCTTTGAAGTAATAGACCTCGGTACTGATGTTCCTGCTGAAGCATTCGTAGAAGCAGTGAAGAAGAATAGCCCGGATATAGTTGGGATGTCTGCGCTTTTAACAGTAACTATGGGTGAAATGGAGAATGTCATCAACGCGCTTAAGAAAGCTGGTTTAAGAGATAAGGTTAAGGTTATAGTTGGCGGTGCCCCGATAACTGAGGAGTTTGCAAGGAAGATAGGTGCAGACGCATACGGTAAAGATGCGGTGGTTGGAGTGGAGATTTGTAAAGCATGGGTTGAGGGCAAGAGTTGAAGGATGATTAGAAATGCCAGTGTTCAGGAAGGTCGAAATAGAGGATCCTTCAAAACTGGTATTCGGCATAGCTAAACACCCTTTAAGCTATGGTCTTGGTTTAAAAATCGGTCAGGGAGAGGTTGTTCCCGAGGTAAAATTTTTCCCTAAAGCTATCTCTGAGAAAGATGAAGAGGCTTTTAAGAAGGAGGTTGAAAGCATAACTAAGGATATTCTCGACAGGGCTGTTGAACTTGGCGTAGGCTCTCTTCAAATAGAGACTGAGCAAAGCTTTATGGAGACTAAAAACCCTCGTCTAGTAGCTGAAGTAACTAATATCCAAAAATCGGTAATGGAAAAATATGCAGGCGAATACGGCATTAAACTTGGCCTTAGGGTAACTGTCGCAGACATCAGGGATTTCAGAGAAGGCTTAAGACACACAGCGGAGTATAACCTGATGCTGGAGGCTTTTGAAAAAGCAGCTTCAAACGGTGCTGACGTCCTCTCAATAGAATCTGAAGGGGGGAAGGATGTTTTCAATTACAGCATCCTGAGACAGGATGTGAGGGGGATACTCTTCTCCGTAGGGCTATTGGGCCCATTGGATATGAGTTTTCTATGGCGAGACATAGTCGGTATTGCTAAGAGGAATTCTTCAATACCCGGTGGCGATACAGCGTGTGCAACTGCGAACACGGCTATGAGAATTGCTGGTGGAGTCAGGTCTATGAATATACCGCATACCCTCGCTGCCGTGGTAAGAGCTGTTTCAGCCAGCAGGTCGCTTGTTGCATATGAGGAGGGTGCAACCGGCCCTGGAAAAGACTGTGGGTATGAGAATGTTATTGTTAAAGCCATAACCGGCTACCCTATGTCAATGGAGGGTAAGAGTAGTGCTTGTGCACACTCTAGCTTAATAGGAAATATTGCTTCTGCATGCTGCGACCTTTGGTCGAATGAGCAGGTTGAGAATATTCGCCTATTTGGAGGATCTGGCCCACAAGTCTTCCTTGAAATACTATACTACGATTGTAAGCTTATGAATAGAGCTATTGCTCTCGGTGAGCAAAACAGGCTTAGAGACATGCTTGTTTCATCGGATAAGTTTGAAGACCCGCAGGCATTCGTCCTATCTCCTGAAGCCGCTGTTGAAATAGGAAAGGCAATCGTATCGGAAAAGGGGTATTATAGGAGGGGGATTTCAGCATGCTTTAAAGCAGTCGAGTTAATGGAGAATGAAAGTAATCTTCGACTAAGTCCGCCGGAGAAGCGCTTCCTCTTAAACCTAAAGAAAGTATTGGAGACTCTTCCTGACGATGAGGATGAGTTCAGAGAACAAATGTGTAAAGCATTCTACGGGAGAGTACAAACTTTTAGGGAAAGAGACTACTGGCCATAGTCTATCATTGGGCTTCTTCTCTCTATTGCCTTAGAAACCCGTGGGAAGAGCTCCAATCTACTATGCGGGAAATGCGTTGCGGAGATAAACTCTTGCTGAAAACCATCTACGGTATTAAGCTCAATGGCTTTAACTTTTCTCGCTATCTCATCAGCTTCTTCCCTAGCCTTCTTGGAAATCAGGTTCACATATGCACCGTATCCAGAGCCATTGCCCATTTGAACTATTTTATCCAATGGTGCTTCTGGAATCATCCCCGTGATCATGGCTGATCTAGGGTCGATGTAATTGCCAAATGCTCCAAACAGATATATCTTTGACAACTCTTCCGGATGTACGTTAGCGATCCTCATTAAGACAATGCAGGCTGAGAATATTGCTGCCTTGGCCAATTGAAAGTTTCTAATATCTGATTGCGTTATGTAAATCCTCCTGCCCTGACTGTTGACTGCGATCAGAAAGGCCTTCTCACCGTTTACATCAACAATCCTCTCTGTTTCCACTTCCGATATTCTCCCGCTCTTATCGATTATTCCAGTTAAAAGCATCCATGCTATCGCATCTACGACTCCAGAGCCACATATCCCCCTAGGCTCGACTCCTCCTATCGTTCTATAATACACTTCGAAGGTCTTGCCATCTATAGAGACGGATTCTATCGCCCCTTCCATACCTCTCATTCCACTAGAGAGCCCTGCACCCTCTAATGCTGGCCCTGCCGCAGTGGATGTTGCAATTATGTCTCCACCCTTCTTCAAAACGACCTCGCCATTCGTACCCAAGTCTATAAGGAGGAAGTTTCCATCCGTTTTATGGATTCCAGATACGAGAATGTCTGATATAATATCTCCACCCACGTAACTGCTAACGACAGGAAGTGTGCTTACCACTCCAGAGTCATTAATCTCGATTCCTATTTCCCTAGCCTTGAGCTTAAGCCTAGATCGGAATGGTGGAGCAAAAGGTGCTGAAGCCATGCCAATAGTCTCAATGCCTAGGAGGAGGCTAAGCATAGCTGTATTGCCTGAGAAAACAGCTTCATAAACGTCTGAAAAATCGCAACCGGCCTCTTTAACAGCCTCGTGAATGAGCTTGTTTATAGTTGAAACAACAGCTTTCTGAAGCTTGCCGGGATTCTCTGAATCTTGGACGGCATACGTCATTCGAGAAATAACATCATCCCCATAGATTATTTGACCATTGTAATCTGACTTTACTGAAACCATCTTCCCATCGGAGAGCCTTACCAAGTAAACTACGACAGTGGTTGTACCTATATCGACGGCGATGCCGTATGGACATACAGAGTGTTTCCTCACATCGAGAACTTCATCTTCATGTATGATCGCATCGATATCCCAATCAAGTTTCCTAAGCCTACTCGGCAGTTTCCTGAGAAGCATTATGTCTATAGACCTCGCTTTTAGGGCATCTACTAAACGTTCCATATCAGACCTCTGGTCTTTAAGAGATGGTTCTTCAAGCCTAATGCTTACTATTTTCAGTGAGGGTGAAAAAGTAAAGTCGGGAATGTATCCATGCTCCAGTATCCTGCCCTTGAACTGTCTAGACGAATCAGGTATTTTGATGACAACGTCTTCAACCACTTTAGCTTGACAAGCCAGTCTTAATTTCCGTGAAACCATTATTAACTCGTATTCTCTAGCAGTGGGTTCACTTAATTTTCCTTTAACTACTTCTATTATACACTTCTTACAAATCCCCCTTCCACCGCATACGTTTTCAATATTAACCCCTTCTCCAACGAGTATGTCGATTAAGCTCGTCCCATGTGAAGCTAAAAACCTCTTCCCCTCAGGCTGGATAGTTACTACGGGCATCTGGAAGTCTGCTACATCCACCAGAAATAAATAAGCTTTCAATCTTTACAAACTATAATTCACCTAAGGCTATTGCTAATTTGAAAAAGATTTAAAAGTGATGAGGTGCGTTGAAACAGCGTTGAAAAATTACTCGATTGCAACTGTCGGAAGCCATTCTGCCCTTCAGATACTCAAGGGAGCTAGAGATGAGGGCTTTAGGACGATAACAGTATGTATTAAAGAGCATAGCTTCATATACCGCCATTTCGAAGTTGCCGATAGGATTATAGAAATACCCTCATATGCGAACTTTGAAAGCGTCACGGAAGAGCTTATCAGGGAGAATGCAATACTGGTTCCACACGCTTCTCTCATAGCTTACGTTGGCACAGACGTTATTGAGAAGATGAAAGTGCCTTATTACGGTAATAGGAAAATCCTTGCTTGGGAGAGCAATAGGAGTAAACAGAGAGAATGGCTCAAGAGAGCTGGGCTCAATATTCCCAAGGTATATGAAAATCCTGAGGAGATCGATACCCTATGCATAGTTAAATTCCACGGGGCTAAGGGAGGGCAAGGATACTTCCTTGCCAAGAGCAAAAGAGACTTCTACGATAAAATAGGTGATGCAAAAGAGTATTTTATTCAAGAGTACGTAGTCGGCACCCCGGTTTATATTCACTACTTCTATTCAGTCATACGTGGAGAGCTTGAGCTAATGGGCTTTGACAGGCGTTATGAATCTAACGTGGATGGGATAACTCGAATCCCTGCAATCCACCAAGAGGGCCTGGACGTAACATACACGATAGTTGGCAACCTTCCATTGATATTAAGAGAATCCCTCCTACCGGAGGTTTTCAAAATAGGGCAGAGGGTTGTCGAAACATCTAGAGAGATTTGCAGCCCGGGGATATATGGTCCCTTCTGCCTCGAAACAGTCGTAACCCCCGATTTGAAATTCTACGTTTTCGAGATCTCTGCGAGAATAGTTGCTGGAACAAACGTCTTTATGAACGGTTCCCCATACGCGTATTTGAAGCACGGTAAACCGATGAGTACGGGGAGGAGGATAGCAGTCGAGATAAGAGAGGCCATTGAGCAGGATAGGTTAAAAGAGATATTGGGGTAAATCTGCCAGTTTTAGACATTAATATGTTTCAAAGGGCGAATACTGATAAGAGAGGGAAGAAATATTAGGACGGGTGGTATCGGGTATTTTTATAGTGATGCTGTAGGATGGTGATTAAGAGGGAGGAAATTCAAGATGTTGTTTCAAAATACGATGCTGGAAGCGTAACAATCGGCGTACTTGGCTCACACTCAGCTGAAGAAGTAGGAGTATCCGCCAAGTCATTCGGCTTCAAAACACTCGTCGTCTGTCAAAAAGGTAGAGAAGAGCTCTATGCAAAGTATAATAAGCATCTTTTCGACCATGTAATACTTCTTGAAAAATTCTCTGATATTGTGAGAGAAGATGTTCAGGAAGAAATGAGGAGGCTGAACACCATTTTCATACCTAATAGGTCATTCTCAGTCTACGTGGGCTATGACAATATTGAGAACGTTTTCATGGTCCCGATGTACGGTAATAGGATGATGCTGAGGACTGAGGAGCGCAGTGAAGAGAGAAATCAATACTGGCTCTTGGAGAAAGCTGGGATAAAGACTCCTAAGAAGTTCAATAAGCCTGAGGAGATAGATAGGCTGGTTATAGTTAAGGTTCAGCAGAAAAAGAAGCCTCTTGAAAGAGCATTCTTCTACGCATCTTCTCCGGAAGAGTATTATAAGAGTGCTGAGGAGCTTTTGAAGAAGGACGTGATAAGCGAAGAGGGATTAAAGAAAGCGAGGATAGAAGAATATGTGCTAGGGCAGAAGTTCAACGCCAATTTCCAGGGATGGGCCCTGAAAGACGTTTTCGGTGATTTCGACCTTCTAGGATTCGACGATAGGAAGCAAACAAACCTGCATGGCTTACTCAGCCTTCCTGCGAAGGACCAGGTTTCGTTAAACATCCCTATTAAAAACGAGGAAGTAGGTCACTATGGTCTGACGATGAGGGAGTCTCTTAAACCCCTCGTGTATAAGGCTGCGGAGAAATTCAGGAGAGTATGTGAAGAAGAGTATCCGCCTGGCATAATAGGGCTTTTTGCACTGCAGGGGGCGATAGCCTACGATACTGATGATCCTGAGCAGAAAAGGCTGGAATTCTATGTTTTCGACGTGAGTCCGAGAATACCTGGATGCCCCTGCGTGGGGCCAACTTCTCCAGAGATGCGTCGTCTTGCATTGAAATACCTCAGTCTTCTAAAAAGGTACGGGCTGGAGAGGATAGAAACACCCATGGATCTGCCAATGCTTGAAATAAAACATGCTACTATAAACAATAGGCTTGAAGAAATTGTAACGTAGCTCTGTTCTAGTTTAACAATCGTCATCCGGTGTGATAATAGTCGATTTTTATAAACGTGTTATATTTCTGAAAAACGTTTCTAACTATATAAAAACCTTTTTATAACTCAGTTATAAATCATTACCTATGGGATGAATAAAATACTAGTTTTAGAAGCAAATCCGAAAACAGTTGAAGCATTGATAAAGCTTCGGAAGGAGGGGTTTGAAACAGCCTTCAGAAATGAAACCGTAGATAAGGTTGATTTAAAACAGTATAGGGATTTCGATATTCTTTCAGTCTTCGTATTCTCCAGGGTGGATAGGCAGGTGATCGAATCCTTGCCTAATCTAAGACTTATTGTTACAAGATCCTCAGGCTTTGACCATATCGATGTTCAAGCTGCAGGTGAGAGAGGCATACTTGTTTCAAACGTCCCAAGCTATGGGAGCATGCCTGTGGCTGAGCATGTGTTTGCACTGCTCTTAGCCGTTATGCGTAAAATAGTTAAAGCCGATTCCATAGTTAGGTCTTCCAAATGGTTTAGTCCAGAGCTACAGGGTAGATTGATAAGCGGAAAAACTTTCGGAGTAATCGGCACTGGTGCCATAGGTGAGAGAGTGGCGAGAATAGCTAAGGCATTTGGAGCAGAAGTAATCGCCTATGATACTTTTAAGAAAGTTGCTCTAGAGGCTGAAGGAGTTTTAAAGTATGTTACATTCGAAGAAGTCTTAGAGAAATCCGACATAATTTCTCTACATGTTCCGTTAACCAAGGAAACATACCTTATGATAAACAGTGATTCGATAGCGAGGATGAAGAATGGTGCTATCCTGATAAACACATCGAGAGGGCAAATAGTTGACCAAGAAGCCTTAGTGGAAGCCCTAAAAACAGGGAAGCTATCTGGAGCAGGATTGGACGTATTCGAAAAAGAGCCTCCGGACCCTGATGACCCCTTATTAAAGCTTGAAAACGTTGTTTTGACTCCACATGTGGCTTGGAACACTGTTGAAGCAGAGGACTACATTCTTCAATCTACGATGGACGCTATAAGAGCATTTGCCAACGGGAAGCCAATAAACGTCGTTAATTTAAAGGAATTGGGGAAACACCCTCTTGCTCCAACCATCTCCTTTAATTGAGTAACATGTGAAATATTTACAGAAACATCCCTATTAAAAGCAAGCTTTATATCCCCTCTCGAAGCCTATGAGGCAGCATGCTCCACCGATTACGTCACTTTTCAAAACAATCTCTTCAAAACAATATGAAGCCGGTATGTAGAGGAGGATTTCAAAATGGCTAAATGCGAATTCTGCGGTTCAGAAACCCCTATGCCCTTCATATGCTCCTTCTGCAAGGGCACATTCTGCTCTTACCACAGGCTCCCCGAAGCACATAACTGCCAAATGCTACACCTAGCCAGAGCACAGAAACCAGTATGTGAAGAAATCCCCGTTTTTAGAGTTGAGGAAAAGCCTCGAGGTAGAAGAATCACCAGTAAAACCGAGATTTTACATCTTTTAACAGCATGGGTTGTTTTAAGCATATGCTTCTCTACCAGATACCTTTTCAGGACCTATTCAATAATCCCGTTAATGTTCATCATCTACTTTTGCATAGTTGGAACGGGATTTATATTCCACGAGTTGGCGCATAAGTTTACTGCGCAAAAATACGGCTACTGGTCTGAATTTAGACTCTGGCCCTGGGGGTTAGCAATGGCCTTGTTCTCTTCTCTGTTAACACTAGGTTCATTCATTTTCGCAACCCCGGGAGCAACATATGTAGTGCCGCGCTACAATACCTATGGATGGTCTGAAATATCCGAGAAGAAAAGGATCGGACTTATGTCGTTGTCAGGCCCATTGTCTAACGTTTTCTGGGCTGTCATATTCTTTCTATTAAGTGGGTTTAATGGCTTGCTGGCTCTAGCTGGCAACATAGGCTTCCAAGTAAACCTGTGGCTCGCCGCCTTCAACATGATACCACTAGGAGGCTTAGACGGTAGGAAAATACTAGCATGGAACACCAAAATATGGGCGATAGTGACAATACCACTATGGATCATAGAAGCATTCCTAATATTCCTCTAAAACACTCGTGTCAAAAGAATCCTTTCAACAAAGCCAAAAATTCTTCAAAACAGCATAAAGAAAATATTCGAAAAAATACTTAACCTCAAACAGCAACTAAGTAAAAACAAATTCGAGGCAACACAACCACTACACCCATAGCAAAAAAGACAATCATGTAAACAAAACCATTACTCAAAGCCACACCAGGTTAAAAGCAAGAGCCAAAACGCTACCAATCAAAAAGTAGACAATATATTAACAAAACCTACATAGAATAAAATCTATCTATATCTGTTACAACACACTAAAGACAAACACTACAACCCCCGAAAAATTAATATAGCACGCAAAACACCATATACCAGTAGCCCGGTCGTCTAGATTTAGATCCCAGAAATAAAAAAATAGAAGGGGTCTAAAGGATAACGGTCAAAGGCCAAGATCCCGGCTAGGGATGAGGGGCTCTGGATCTAATATAGAGAAGAAACCCCTTGACGAGAGTTCGAATCTCTCCCGGGCTACTAACTTTTTCTCAACGCTTATTTTCCGGATGCGTGATTGTTATGCTTAAAAGTTGGATTCATGATGATTATGATGAAATGGTTAACCGTGCTCAAGAAGATATTGATTCGATTGAACATCTTAGAAAGATGGTTTAGGACGCTATTGAGGAGCTTATGGCGGAGCTTATACAGAAAGGATTAATCTATGAAACTAGTCTGGTTTAATTAGCTTTAGGAATTCTGTTGACGTAAGTATTCTAATATTTTTGAATTTGCCCGGTGCTAGGAGGTGTTTATCGCCCGTGATAATCGCATTGGCCTTCGCAGAAAGAGCGCATTCTAGGACTCTGTTATCCGCTGGGTCATTGCGAATGATGTTGACCGCTGTCTTAGGCTCGATTGTTCTCAATACTATCTGGTAGTACCCAATGGCGCTCGCTATCTCATTTTCGGAAAGCCTGAACTTAGGATAGTTCATAACCTTTTCAAACTCCTGCATTA
>JAFNJB010000042.1:0-6097 GCA_017601245.1 Candidatus Brockarchaeota archaeon | reverse complement strand
TATACAAAGGTGGACTTTGGGGTTTGTCAGGGTTAAAGCAAAGGTCTGGAATATTGAAAACCTGGAAAATGTCATAGAAGTCATGCTTCTGGCTGACACTGGCGCTCTCTACACTGTTTTGCCGGAGAGCATTCTCAAATCGCTGGGTGTTAAAAGTATTGGGAAGAGAAGGTTCAGACTGGTCAATAATCAGGTTCTTGAAAAGGAGATAGGTATCGTAGGCATAGAGGTCAATGGTGTGAAGACACATACGATAGCAGTCTTCGGTGATGAAAACGTATACCTTTTAGGGGTTGTAACACTTGAAGAATTGGGTTTAGAAGTAGACCCGGTGAAAGGTGAACTGAAACCGCTTGAACTACTACTAATGTGAGTTACTCTATTAGCGTAATTGTTTGATTCACTCCCATGTTCTTCATGAATGTTTCTGTCGGGGTTGAAAAGGGAGCATTAACGTTATTGAACAATTCTGGAATATCTGACTTCATAACTTTAAGTTCTTATATATTTAATTCATTATAAGAATGTCGTCTCGCTTTACTATTTCGGGAAGTTTTCTAGTTTTAGGAGGAATTCAGGTATGTCTTCCTCTTCTAAGATGATTACGTTTCTCGGATATTTCCTATGAGGCTTTCCCGCTTTCACCTCGATCTTTAACTCGTCTGCTAAACAAGCTATTTCAAAACCGTCTCGGTAATAGTAAACTTCTCCAAATCTTCTGAACAAATGCTCTTGGACAATGTTTTCATATAGGGTTGCATCCAAAAACTTTTCTTTAGTCCAGAAGGAAATAGCGTGTAGAATCAGAGGGTCTCTGAAGAAAATCTTTTTCTCCTTCTTGAAATCGATTCTCTTTCCTTCCTTCCAATAAACTAGTTTCATGACGAATAGGTTTTCAAACTTTTCTAAGTATTCAGATACAGTCTTATAACTGACTCCAATATCACTTGCTATGGACTGGTAAGAAACCGGAGACGGAAGCTTGGTTAAAAGGCTTGATAAGATCTGGTAGGATGTTTTTAGGCTTAGGCCGATTTTCAAGATGTCGCTTTCAAATGCCTTAACCCATTCCCCGTAAAAATTCTCAAAATAGTTTAATGATGCAGGGAATCCTCCGTATTTCTTATAGATCTCAAATGCTTCTCGTATCCTACTTGTTTTTTCTCCGACTTTTAAAACTTCAACAAGCTCTCTAAAGGAAAGAGGCATGACTTCAACCACTTTTCCACTTCCAGTTCTCCCAGGAAATAGTTCTGCTTGTTTCCTTAGCTTCAGACTTATTGACCCCGAAACGGTTAGAGAGGATTTTTTGAAGCACCCTGCGTCTATCAGGCCTTTCAGCGGCATCCACCAGTTTTCCAGGCTGGTTACCTCGTCTATGAATATGAAGTCGAAGTTTTTTCTTGAAATAGAAATCAGTGTTTTTTCGAATTTCCCTATTTCGGGAATAAGCTCTGCATTAAGATAGATTATTTTCTCTTTTTCAATACCTTTTTCAATAAGGCTTTTTATCAAGAGTTTTATTCCCGTAGTCTTACCAACTTGCCTAGGACCAACGATAAAGTTTAGGCTGAAGGGTTTTAACGAAATGTGCTCTATCCACTTTGGCACCCATTTCACTTTCTGCTTCTCCCATTTGCCCAAGTCGTTATCTTTTTCCCCGAACCACCAGGGATTCAGTATTTCAAGAGCGTCTTTCATTATAGAAATTAAAGTTCTAATGGTTTATAAATCTTTAGAAATTATTTTTCTAATATACTGTCCCTTTCTTTCTACCCTGCCCTATGAATATAATTGCATTGTTATTGCTTTTGGTAAGATTGTATGCACTGGTGCTGTTAACTGAAGATGGGTTTACGAGGTGTGGAAAAACATTAATTTTTAAAAAGACTTCTCGTAATGGAATAATGTGATCAAATATGCCGTGCTGTGGTAAGAAGGGTAAGAAGCCTAAGCCAGATGATCCGTGTACTTGTGGAAGTGGCAAGAAATACAAGGATTGTTGCGGCAAGAAATAACAAGTCTTTTTTTACTCTTCTTTTTTAAACGATGCTGTTTGATTCATAGTCTTGCTTAAACGCTCAAAAGGTTCTTTCTCCAGCTCTTATTGGCCACACCCATCCATAAGGGGTTCTTTCCACACCTTTTTCTTTAAGTTCCTTTAATAATCTATCCCTTAACCCTGTAAGGATATTCTCCTTGTCGTATAGGATTATGCCGTCGACCATAGCATTGATAATCCAACCGGCCATGGATTTAATATGAGACTCTAATTCTTCTGGAGTCATGTATATGGCTTGAATTATACTGGGCAGTTCGAGTTCTCTAACTAGTTTTGAAATCATGATAATCCTATCTTGAAGGCTTGGGAGGTTTCTTATTACAACTATTAAGTCGATATCGCTTTCCGCTGATGAAAACGGTTTAGCATTTCCCTTGGCCAATGACCCGAATAAGATTACACCAATCGCTTTGCTCTTGAAAACTTTTAAAACTTTTTCTAGATACTGCTTTAACACTCTTCGATACTCTGAATCTTTAATTTCATTCAATTTTTCCAGACGCATCTTCAACCACTTTCTTTAATTGTTCCACAACTTCAGAAAGATCTTCTGATAGACCTTTAAACTCGTTGAAGAATCTTATTACATTTTTTAGACTTTCTATCGCAGATCTAAGAAGTTCCCTGGCTACATTTGCCGTGTACACTTCTGAAGGCATAATTATCCTATCCTCGGTTTCCCATCCATATCTTGGCATAGAGCCTTGAGATTCAAGAGAGGATGCGTAGGAAATTATTAATGTTAAATATTTTATTTGCTCCTTGTTTAGACCGAGTTTTTTCAACATCTTCTTATCTGAAATAATTTTTCCTATGATAACGCTTGGAAAATGGGTTTTTTCAAATTCTATACCCAAGAAGCTTAGTATTGATTTGCAAGCATCTTCAACCGATAGTTGAATTCTAAATACGGCATCTGAGTAATCTCCTTCTAAATACCTAGTTATTCCCCTCCTAAAATCTTCTACACTCATCTTCAATCTATCTCTCGCCTTACCATAATTATTCAACTCAAAAGAAAAAGAATAAGAAGAATATAAATCTTAATTATGTTATGAACAATAGGGATTGAAATAAAGATTCTCACCGATATGATGGTAACAGGAAAGTAGACTCAAAAAGATTCATGGGAAAGAAGATGGCGCAATGAAGTAAATATTGCTGATTACTATTAGTGCAATATATAGAATAGAATAGTCATAGGAAGTCCTTCCAAAAACGCTTAGTCCGCTTCATTACCTTTTCACTGGCTTCATATAAGGCTTCAGAAAAAAAATCGATGATAAAACCTCTAGGACTCTGATATTTTAAACAGTTTAGGTTTAAGCTGGCGGTGGGGGTGGTGCCTGAGGCTGGTTTACTATCGTTATGTTTACTGTCTGCTGCTGTTTCTCCCTGCTCTTCTTCCAGAAGCTCGCCGCCAAAGCAGCTATGGAGGCTGCCCAGGCTACGAAATAGCCGGCTCCAAAATCAAGCACGCTAAACGTTTCCCCGTAGGGCTTGTAAATCAGAACATATCCGACCGTCAACATTGCTAGGCCAACAATACCTAAGACTCCGCAACCCAAGGGGAAGGAGCCCACGAGCCCAGCTATGGCTAGAAGTATGAAGGAGACTATAATCACGTAAGCCATGACGATTAACCCCGGTTCCCCTATTTCCCTTATCTCTTCAAGGTTCTCCATGTTCCATCTGGCTGACTCGAAGAAGGTTTCTCCACGCGTCCCGAAAGACAGTATGAAAACAGCTATTAGTATGACTATGCCTAGGAAAACGCCCACTATCCTACCAGGATTCATCCATGCTCGAAGCCAACCGGCTCAGACTAGCTATATAAGGCTTTAACGAATATGTCCTTAAGAAGTTTTTAATTTGTTTTCAAGACTATATCAAACCCATTTTAACGAGCACGTGTATGCTCAGCATCAAGTAGAACATTACGGTAAGAGGTATGTGAAGGGTCTTCCAATAATCCCTGATTACCCTGGGCCTATTAACGTATCTTCCCAATATTCCCCCTACAACTATGATAATCATAAGACCAAAGGTGAAGAAGCTTAGGAAATGTTCCGGCCTTGCGAAGAAAACTCTGTTAGCCAAGTGAATGCTCGTCAGTAATAATGAGATGATGCCTGGAATGCAGTGAAGAGTCAACCATAGTCTAATTTTATTCGGAAAACCCCTTTTCAAAGCAGAGTAAGCCGCTGAAACCCCAAGCATAATGCCACCAGCCCATCCGAACCAGTGCGCTACATCAACAGGGAAAAGCCTCCAAGGACCACGATGACGAACCGGACCCGTACCTATTATGAGTAAAGTAAGGAATAGGACGATAACTATAGTTAGGATGAAAACAACCAGCCTCTCAACACCCTTTCCTTCCAATCAAAATTTCAGAGCAATATTAGACGTTTATGCTTTACCCGTTATAATTAGGATTAGAGTAAACACCAAACTCTGATCTTAAAGTTTCTATTCGATGTAATCTTTAAACCTTCGGAAGGCTTTTAGAATAACTACTCGATTATTCTTGAAAACTCGAAATCAAATATCATCTAATGTGAGGCAAGGAGGATTAATGTTTCAGTATGACGATGGGAATGGAAAGGGAATACTGCTTTTTAAACCTATTAAAGAAAAGTTTAAATACCCGAGAGAGAGGGTTGAGCGAAAATGAAGCTGCTTATAAGTTTTTCCGTAGGAGGTTTGGGAAATGAGCGTCCTACCAGATGAGCTTCAAAGGTGGAGCTGTCCTCAATGCGGCTCCAAGAAGATAGTTGAAGATAAGCGTTCTGGCGAGATCTACTGCTCGGACTGCGGTTTTGTACTAGTTCAAAAACTCCTTGATGAAAGTAAGGAGTGGAGAGAATTCGGAGACGAGGAATCGGAGAGGAGAGACAGGGTAGGCAGCCCCCTTACAGCAGCAATATACGACTATGGTCTTTCTACAACTCTTGAAACCGGGATTAAAGACGCTACTGGGAAAGTACTCTCGGCAGAGGCAATGGCAGAAGCCCAAAAACTCAGACTCTGGCAGCAGAGAAATAGAGCATACAGTTCTGCGGAGAGAAATCTCCAAGTAGCGAGCAAAACCATTGCGCAAATAGCAGATCAACTTAAAGTGCCAAAACCAACATACATCAGAGCAATACAAATCTACCGTGATGCGCTTGAGAGGGGCTTAGTGAGGGGGAGGCCGATAAACAGCCTTGCAGCAGCAGCACTATACGCAGCATGCAGAGACAACGGAATACCCAGAACCCTTAAAGAAGTTGCTGCAGCCTCAGGATTAAAGAGGAAGGAAGTAGCCAGAAGCTATAGGCTACTCATTAGATCATTAGAAAACAAGATGCCATTAAGCGATCCATCAATCTACGTGGAGAAAGTCGCGTCAAAACTAAAAGTCGGGCCAGAAGTAGAAAGAGAAACACTAAAAATACTAAAAGAGGCGAAGGAGAAGAAAATCACAGCCGGTAAGGACCCCCTTGGGATGGTTGCAGCTGCGATGTATCTTGCTACTCAACGATTGGGTTTACAGTTGTTTACGCAGAAGCAGATTGCTGAGGCTGCTAACGTTACTGAGGTTACTGTCCGCAACCGCTACAAGGGTCTTCGTGAAGCTCTGGAAGGAGTTAAGGAAGCAAACTAATTTTAAATCTCTTTTATTTCATATTGCTAAATAAATACGGCTATAAACATATACTGGAGAATATCCTCTATAAATGCTTGTTTCGCTATAATTCAGGTTTCATATCAGTTTAAGACTGACAAGTTGACTGGATGTTTTCTTGCAAATTACCGGTCTTCCCAAGTTGTTGTTTTAAAACCGTCGAGATTCTTAATATTCCTGAATATCAAGAATTGAAATTACAGGATTTTATAAGCTAATTTAAACTCTATATATTGACAGTTTTTGATAATGTTTTCCAATAATTTTCATTTCCCCTTTCTTTCTAAAAACGGTTCTTCGATTATGAACTAAGTTTGAGTTTATTCTGGAACAATGTAAATAATGCTTATATGTTTCAGCAAAAA
>JAFNJB010000055.1 GCA_017601245.1 Candidatus Brockarchaeota archaeon | reverse complement strand
CTCGTCTAGAACCTTTTTATCGAAAACTTTTCTTGTTGGCCTTAGAGAGATGATAGAATGTGAAACCTTGGGCGACGGGTAGAAGGATGATGGTGGAAAATAACCTACTATACGCGGCTCGGCAGAAGCGTTTACGGAAACAGTAAGCCTCCCATAACTTTTCGTCCCAGGCTTAGAAACAATCCGTTCAGCAACTTCTTTCTGAACAGTTATCACAGCCCTATCGTAATCATGATCGAGTATCTTGAATATTATCGGTGTTGAAACATGATAGGGTATGTTTCCAGTGAAGACATTACCCTCCAGGTCCATATCTATAAAGTCTCCGTGAATTACTTCAACATTTCCAAAGCACGATAAGCGATCTCTTAATACTCTGACCAGAGCAGGATCTATTTCTACCGCTTTAACCTTTGAACCATACTTGGCTAGTTCGATGGTAAGTGTTCCAAGCCCAGCACCTATTTCAACAATTACATCAGATGGTTTCGGATCGAGAGTTTCGATAATAGTTTTTATTAAACGCCAGTCTACTACGAAGCTTTGGCTAAACCTCTTTTTCGGCCTTATACCGTATTCCTTAAGCAGACGAATAGTCTCTTTTAAAAGGGGATTAGAAGAAATGCTAATCACCATCCTTTCCGGGACATCTTAAGGAATACGAAGCTCAACTGTATAATTGTTAAGTGGTGTTAGGAACGGAAGCTCCTTGTAAAGCACAACCTTAAATCTGTAGATACCCTTGGGAGCATTTCTGTCCACGGTAATACGGAGGTAAATAAATTTAGCTTCACCAATGCTTATGCTAACCCTATTTATTGGAAGACCTATTTTCGGATAACCCTCTCCTGTGGAGAAATAGTACATCCCCACTGTAAGCTGAGAAACACTCGGAATGACCTCTCCCTGGAAACCATTTACGGAGCCAATTAGAACCTTCAAGTAAACTTCTTGACCAGGAGTTGCTTCGACAACACTTGGCAGTACAGCTAAACCTGGAATAGGATCGTTGAATTTATAAGACACGTTGGTTACTCCTACAAAAACCCCTATTTCACGCCTTCCAAGAGAAGAATTTGCGAAAAACGTTAAGCGATAAACACCGCATTTAGCCCTTCTATCTATTTTCATGGATATAATAGCCCTGCTGTAATTTCTAGTAGTTAAGAAGAAACTGCTACCGTTGAACTTTTCTAAATCGACACTGATATAACTTGAGTAAATACGTATGCTCTCATTGAAACCGTAAAGAGGCTTAACGTTTACCAGAATGTTAACAGTATCGCCGGGCTTAACTACCGTCATATTAGGATAGAAAGATACCTGGAAATCTGGTGGAGGAATTTCTAAAACGATTATTGTTAAGGGAATTGAAACAGAATGCGATGGTGAGCTTAGGATTAGAGTGAAATTGTTAACTCCAGCAGGAGTGTCCCTACTAGTGTAGACGGTAATTGTAGAACTATTAATACCCCCGCCTATAACACTTTCTTTAACCCAACAACCCGGGAGATTCTCAATATTTACGCTTATGCTATCGTTGAAGCCACGATACGGGGTTATTGATACGTTTATGGAGAAATTCTCCATTTGCATTACGGTTGCCGGGTAAACGCTTGCATTAGCTTTGAAAAACGGCTTCTCAATTTCCTTGACAGACAATATCAGTATTGCCTTCCGAGTAGCCTCAAGGTGGTGACCTGAAATTTCAACGGTGTAATAACCCGGAGCAGTATTTGAAACGTCGATAGTTAGGATAGCGGTATTAGAAGAGGTGTTTAAAATAGACCTTGAAAGTTTTATACTCATATTGCCGGGTTTATTCGTTTCCAATACTACATCTCCCTTAAAGGATCCTTCGGGTATTAACGTAATTAGAACGTTCACGGTTTTCCCTTGAGTAACCTCTAAACGGGTGCGATTCAACTCTAACCTGAAGTCCATGGTTGTTGAAGGAGGGGCAATAAAACTCGATAACAAAAAGAATACGAGCGTCACAGCGATGACAACTATTGATACTATGACAATGATAAGGATAGGTTTCTTTGGTATTTTTTCCTCTTCTTCAAATACAGACATTATGTCACTATGTCTTCGGCTTGCAATTTTTTAAGCCTTTTTAGTATGGGAATAACTTTAAAGCCAGCTAAAACTATAATCGAGTTATGGGATTTGACCCATACGTAATAAGAGAGGATTTTCCAATATTGAAAAAGGAGATAAACGGGAAAAGCCTTGTTTACTTTGACAATGCTGCTACAACCCAGAAGCCTAAGCAAGTAGTGGAAGCAATAAGAGATTACTACTTTAATTATAACTCTAATGTTTTAAGAAGCATAAATACGCTAAGTTCGCAGGCTACAGAGCTTTATATAGAATCCAGGAAGAAGATAGCGAGATTCATAGGCGCTGGCGAAGAAGAGATAGTTTTTACAAAGAACGCTACAGAAGGGCTCAATTCGTTGACTGAAATAATACCCAAATTGCTCGGAAGAAAGCTTACTGTCTTAACCAGCATAATGGAGCATCATAGTAATCTCTTGCCTTGGAGGAGGATGGTTTCAGAGAAGGGTGGAAGACTCATCGTAGTTGGAATGAATGAGGACTACACTGTGAATGTAGAAGAAATAGAAAAGAATTTAGAGAACGGTTGCGATGTTTTAACTATAGTTCACGTATCAAATGTTTTGGGTACGATGAATCCCGTTAAAGAATTATGTAAGCTTGCTCATAAACATGGGAGCCTATTTGTAATAGATGCTGCTCAGAGCATACCCCACATACCGTTCGACGTCAGTGAAATCGAACCTGATTTCGTTGCTTTTAGTGGACATAAGATGCTCGGACCAACTGGAATAGGAGTGCTTTACGTCAGAAAGAAATTTGTTGAGAAAATAGAGCCTTGGGATCTTGGGGGAGGAATGGTAAAGACAGTAACTCTTGAAGACCAGGTTTATGAAGATGTGCCCTTCAGGTTTGAAGCCGGTACGCCCAATGTTGAAGGAGTCATAGGATTGGCAACAGCAGTAGATTATCTCAGTAGAATAGGAGTTAGTAATATAGCTAAACATGAGGCTGATTTAGTTAAGCATTTGATGGAGGGTTTTGATGAAAAAATAATTACAGTCCATGGTCCATTAGATAGTACTAAACATATGGGTATAGTTAGCTTTAACGTTAAGGGTATTCACCCCCATGATGTTGCGCAAATGCTTGACGCCGATGGGATAATGGTAAGGTCTGGTGCATTATGCGCTGAACCGCTTGTCAACGCTCTGGGCGTAAATGCCGTAGTAAGAGTAAGCTTCTACCTCTATAATACACTGGAAGAGGTTGATAGGTTTCACGAATCCTTAAGAAAACTCAGAGGATTTATTTAGACGTTTGAAAAATGAGTAGTCAAGAGGATTTTATGCGCGAACTAGTAAGGCGTTTTAAGAACCCTCCAAATTATGGGGAAATTGAGAACGCTGATATAGTTTCAGAGGAAGCGGATTATTCATGTGGCGATAGAGTAAAACTTTATTTCAAGATCGGAGGCAATAGAATTCTTGAGGCAAAGTTCACTTCAGAAGCATGCTTATTCTGCAATGCTTCAACATCCATTCTCCTAGACCTCATCAAGGGTAAAACAATTGAGGAGGCTCTGAGTCTTAAAGAAGAAGAGCTTTTGAGCATTTTCAAAACAGACTCTAAGGGACCGCGGTATAGATGCATAATTCTACCCCTTAGAGCTTTAAGAAAGGCTCTCAAGGGATTAAAACTCAAATAGCTTCTTCAGGTCTTTTTGATAATATTTCTATCCACGGGTTGTCCCTCAAGAAAGAGGGTAAATCGCCCGATTCAACGTATTCTTCTACTTTACCCGGAGGTTTTTCTAAAGGTTTCTCTATAATCATTGTCCTTTTTTCCAAAAGCGATTTTATTTCCCTCACTTCTCTAAGGAGTGAGAAATATGCCTTCTCTAGAGAATCGATCCTCTCGGAGAGATCTCTAATTAAAAATTCTATTCTCCTAATGTTTTTTTCATCGAATTGTACTCTAATAACTTCTTGATCCTGCTTAGCCAAAGTTCTTCTATATGTTCTTGCAGGAATCTTCTCGTCTGCACTATAGTCATCATACAATATTAGTCCAACTCCTTTTTTCATGAATGAAGCCGTCTCAACGCTCTCGCCTAATGCTCTAGGTGCAGCAATGTAGACCATATTGTATTCTGAGGCTTTTTCTACGATGGAAGCTAATTCTTCGTAGAGAAGGGTTTTATCAGCATCGTCTTCAAAAATGACTTTAACCAAGACATTATCTCTACCATTTGATAGAACCAATTCTCCCAATTCTTCATCATAGCCTGTGGGATTAAATCCCTGTTTTAAGAAGAATTTCTCTACTCTATGGATAATCCTCCGGGAAAGGCTCATCTAAAGCTCATCCAGCCCTCCATCCTATCCCAGCTCCATTTGAACCCTTCTGGGACAGCGTATCCATAGACTATGCATCCCCTCCACACAGAATATTTTGGAGAACTTGCCATTATAACACCTGCATTAGACAATCCCTTCTCGTTAAGCATTATCTTAATCTTGTCGACAGAATTTACGCAAATGTTTTCGAGACCATGTGGGACTTTCCATTCGAAGTTGCCACCTGAGAGAATTATCTGCCTGTATAAATACGGCTGGAGCTCGATTGGACATTTCTCTACAGATTGAATTATCGCTTCCGACATATCAAGCATGCCTAAGAAGAAAGTGTCTCCGACTTTAACGTCTCCAGGCTTGGGCATACCCCTCGCAAAATAGCTTTGAAACATTTCATGATTTGGATTAAAAATATACTCGCCTATGAGGAACCTCAGCCAACCGTTGTCCTCAAGTGTTATCTTCAACCTTGTTCCGGGAATGTTTATTACGGTAGCAAGCTTGTCAGGATTATCTTTCCCGAATCTTATTGCTTCATCAAGGTTTCTTGGCACGAGCCCTATCTGCTCCTTAACCTGTCTAACCACAGTCTCTTCCTTAGCAAGGTCACCATAACCGCTGTCCTTTAGTATTTCAGCAGTTATAGAGTTGGCATCTCCACCACCTCTATTTAATGCAATTATAGCTGTTCTAATCGGATACCTAGAAATGGGCGTTATCTGAGTATTGCCATGCCCCGATTCGACAACTACGCTAGTAGGAACCTTATGCGATATGGCGACTGCTAATGGCTGGGGGATTATAGTGGCTGCAGCGATAACATGCTCATCAGAATCTATTTTCCTGTATATGTCGAAAAGCTTCTCATACATGTATCTGGGTGCGACTGCAGAGAGGGAGGCCACGACATAGAAGCCGTTGAAACCCTCTTCCTTAGGTACGTATTCTCTCAAGGCCATACGGGAAATTTCTTCGACAACCTGCCAAGCCCTATTGTCGTTCTTCTCTATTATGCCGTTTCTAAAGGGGTAGACCAGTCTTGAAGGCAAGTCTTCCCTTGCTTCAAGATATAGAGGAAGATCCTTGCCTACTACAACGTCCTTACCCTCCCCCATTATCCTAGTCATTATCGCATCCTTATCTGGGAAATACCCTCTGTTTTCTATTATTTCAGGTGTTTCCCCTAATGATATGGGCCCGTATTTGAAGAAGCTCGTACCGTAATCCATTCCGAATACGTGAGTCCGCTTATACGCTTCAGACAATCCCCCGCTACACTCTCCTCACTAATTGTTTTACACGAGCTATTTAAAAATGATAATGGTTTCAACCAAGCTTTAAGTATTGAATACATTTTCACCCGGGTCTCTAAGTCTTTATTTTCCCTTAAACCTTAATATGCGTTTAAATTCTTCAAAAACCCTCTTCCTAGAGGCTTTGGAAAGGATTCTGTGTATTAGACAAATGCCTTTATTCTGTTTAAAAAGCCTGTAGGACAACGTGCAGAGGCCCTTTTCTCCGTATTTTAAGATTCTAACGTTTATTCCCTCTACGTAAATGTTTTCACCGATTTTCTGGAATAGAGCATCGTCTTTAACAGATAAGTATACTTCAACAAATTCCGATGATTCAAGAACCTTGTCAACAATGCTATCAATTAACTCTATTTCCCTAATTTTAGAGAAATGTATTGATGCGTGAAGAAAGTTTTCAAGCTCTTCTTCGTGAAATAAGACTACATTGAAATCTTCGTAAACCTCAGTTCTGAAAGCAGTAGAAACATGTCTTGAAAGCTCTCTAAGGGATTCCAAAATGAGGGACCAATAGTTTCTCAAACCTTTAGGAAAATATGCCTCTAAGCGCAAAAAATACTCTTCACCCTTATCGGTTTTACTCATATACGTTGTAAAATACCCGCGTGAGAATTAAACATTTTGTGAAAAACCCTCGGTAGAAGCGCTTTTACATTTATTAGAAAGCAGTGACTAAACCGCACTATGGAAAAGTACTTAGATTACGTTAAAGAAACATTAATAGAATGCTTTAGGAAAATTAGGGAGACGACCTATGATGAAATTCGTAAAACAGTATCCTTGAATAGGTTCGGCGATCAAACCTTTGAAATAGATTTGGTTGCAGAAAAATTGGTTTTCGAATCAACAAAGAAACATTTTAAAGATGCTACTATAGTAAGCGAAGAATCTGAAGTAATTAGGATTGGCAAAGGTGGACCGCCTTTTATAATTGTCGATCCTATCGATGGCAGCATAAATGCTGCAAGAGGATATCCGTGTTATAGTTCTTCAATAGCTGTAGCGGAAGGAGAAAATCTGAACGATGTTGTTTGCTCAGGAGTGATAAATCTTTTAGATGGAAGCATTTACCTTGCTGAAAAGAATCGCGGAGCATTTCTAAACGGTAAGGAGATAAGGGTTTCTAATGTTGAGAAATTAGAAGAGGCTTTAATAGCCGTTGACCTTAACGTCAGAGGAAAAATACCAGGATATGTAAAAAGAATATCTGGCTTAGTTGAGAAGGCTAAACACGTCAGGTTTTTAGGTACAGATGCGCTTGAGATTTGCATGGTTGCCTCTGGCGCCGCGGATGCCTTCGTCGATTTAAGAGGATTTCTCAGAAGCCTAGATTTTGCAGCAGCTTCACTAATAGTTAGGGAAGCAGGAGGATTAGTGTTGAATGAGAAGGGTGAAGACTTAAACGTAAAACTAATTCCGGTCTCTAGAAGCCCTATCATAGCAGTAGCTTCGAGGAAATTAGCCGAAGAGATATTCTCAAATATCAATTTGTAGAACCACCTTGTCAGAGCGGAGTTCTCATCACTATTCAGAGATCACCTCCACTCTTCATCCGTAGGAAGAGGTATGGAGAAGAGGATAAAAGTGTTTCTAAAATATTTTCCACAAGGCTTCTTCGAATATTCTATAAGTTTCATCATCGTAAAGGCAAATCATTATTTCCTTTAGCTTCCCTCCTGAGAGAACATAATCCTTTATTGTTTTCAGCATGACTTGTGCACACTTATCTTTAGGATAACCGAATACTCCTGTAGAAATTGCTGGAAAAACTATTGAGTTTAATCCGAGCTGTTCAGCTAGCTTTAGACTGTTCCAAGTGGCATTCCTGAGCTTCTCATCTTCATTGCCTTCACCCATTCTTGGGCCTACGGCATGAATAACATACTTGGCGTTTAACGAACCTGCAGAAGTGTAAACAGCTTCACCGACCTTAACTGGCCCCCTTTCCCTAACTATCCTGTCGCTTTCTTCTTGAATTATTCTNCCCATGCAGCAGAGAATTCTAACAGAGTACACTTTCGTTGGCTTAATCGGCTTAGCAATATCATAGTATAAGTATGAGGTTTAAAATCATAAGGGAAATCAGTTAGCTCAGGTTCTTTTAAAGAACGGAAGAGAAAATAGCCTATGAGAATTGCTCCGATTATAACTAGTATTAGAATCTTTTTTTGTAAGATTCGAAATGAATATTTCATGCAGAATATTAAATATAATAACTTTTATATAAGCTTTTAGGTTTTCCCTATTCTACTTTAATGGAGGCTATTCTTAAGCGAATTTCGTAAAAATAAGAGGCTTTTGAATTTTTTATCATCATAAGGATGGAAAAACTATGGGAAACATATCTTTAAATCATGTTTAACAATGGATAATACTCCATAGGAGAGTGGAATAGCAATATGTCGGATAAGTATAGGAGGAATTTCTTGGTATTCATCATAGATTGGGCGGCTTATGGTACAGCTATGAATTTTGTTTCTTTAACTACCGTCTTACCTGCTTTCGTATCTAGCTTAACGGATTCAAGAGTTGCGATAGGACTTGTTTCAACTATATCAGTACTCGGTTGGAATTTCTTTCAACTAGTTTCAGCAAGCATAGTGGAGAGTAGAAAGTATAAGAAGCCCTTCATATTGAGGATAACGCCGGGTGAGAGAATACCTTGGTTAATTATAGGCATTTCCACCCTTTTATTCGCGACTAGCAATCCGTTATTAGCATTGGCAATATTTTACATTTCATATATTGTAATATCTATTTCATCTGGACTTTGTACAACCGCTTGGCTGGATATTATCGCTAAGTCTATACCTGAAAGTAAAAGAGGATTTTTCTTCTCTACGGCGAATATGATTGGAGCAGTCCTTGGAGTATTAAGCGGATTCGTAGTAGCTTTCTATATGAACTTTTTCAATTATCCGTTTAATTATTTCATGTGCTTCTTAACAGCTTTTATATTCGTCTTAATATCATGGATAAACATTAATTTCGTAAGAGAACCTCCTTCTAACACTAGCGTATCGTCCAACGGTTTTAGAGATTATATTAGAAAACTGCCTAGGATTATTAAGAGCGATAGGAATTATACAATTTACACCATCTCGGGAATAGTTGGTGCATTTGGAGGAATTGCATCCTCCTTCTATACTGCTTACGCTATAGACCGGTTTAATGCAGGGGATTTTGAAGTAGGATTATTCACTACAGTTTTCGTCGGGGCACAGATAGTTGCCAGCATCTTATGGAGGTTTGTCCAAGAAAAACATGGACATAAGAAAGTTCTTGTTACTGGAGGAGTATTAGGAATCGTTGGAATAATCTTATCAATAATCGCCAACTCCATAAACTATTTTATAATAGTTTTTGCTCTTGCAGGAGCTTCCCTAAGTTCATTTATGGTTTCTAATTTCCCATTGCTCATGCAAATGGCGCCAGAAGATGAAAGACCAACATACATAGGGTTGAGCAGTGCTTTGAAATCGCCATTCCTCGCGATAGCGCCCCTAATCGGAGGAATGATTATTGAAAGATATGGTTACTTCCCGACTTTTGTAACTTCGTTAGTTTTCGCAATCGCCAGCACCATAATATTAGCTAAGGTTAGAACACCATCTGTTCATGTAGAGGTGCCGTTACGGGAAAGGCTTATAAAACATTTTTGAGAAATCCTTGCATGCTCGCCCCATCTTGGAGAATTATAGGTAAGAAAGTTTATTGGCTGAGCATACCCGATACTAAAAGCAGGCTTTTTGAGAATATTTGGCCAATACCTAACGGAGTTAACTATAATGCCTACCTAATCGCAGGCGATGACGAATATCTTCTAATAGACTCCTCGAAAGCAATTTTTACTTCCGAAGAATTAGTAAGGGTCATAAAAGAAATTACAGACCCCAGTAAGATAAGGAAAATAGCTGTTTTACACACGGAGCCTGACCATAGTGGTTTAATAAGCGGCATATTAAGCAGGATCGGTAATCCAATTGTGTATTCTACTTCACGAGCCTCATTTTTTATGAGGAGCATGTTTAATCTTGAGACGAATGTTGTTAAAGACGGGGATGAGATAACTATTGGTAATAGGATTCTTAGGGTTATTGAGTTACCGTGGATACATTGGCCGGACACCATGTTTCTCTATTTGGAAGATGAAAAAATTTTGTTCAGTTCCGATGCCTTTGGAGCATTCGGCGCCTTAGAAAAACCTGTGTTCGATGATGAGATCGATTTTGTAAAATACATGCATGAAGCTAAGGAATACTTTGCTACAGTTGTAGTCACCTATAGACAAATGGTACTAAGAGCACTCGATAAGGTTAGTAGGCTAGGAATTAATCCTGAAATAATAGCACCATCTCATGGTGCTGTATTGAGAAGCAGAATAAAAGAGTTCATGAAAGAGTTGCTTTCTTGGTGTAATATGGAAAAGAAAAGGAAGATAACAATAATATATGGAACGATGTATGGCCTTACTGAAAAACTCGCAGAATTCGCGAAGAACATTATTAGCAGAAAGGTTGAAGTCGTTATGCATAATGCTGTAGGTAATGATTTAAACCATGTGTTAAGCGATGTACTTGACTCTGCGGGAGTTCTTTTCATAACCCCAATTTACGAAGGAAACATATTCCCTCCAATAACCAATCTTATTGAACTCATGAGGATAAAGAAGCTTGGGGAAGGGAAGATCTCTGCAGTAGTGGTTACTAAGCTATGGGGAGGTGCTGCCGCAAATAAGATTCCTATACTGTTGAAAGACGCGGGTTACGATGTTCTGTCTCCAGTAAGAGAATATGTGAACTATCCTAACGAGAGCGATTTAAGAGATTATGAAGATTTTCTGCAAAGCTTCATTGATAAGGTCTTGGAAAACTTTTGAAAAACCTTTATAACTATGGAGAAAACCTAGAATAGGTTTGGGATGGAATCAGTTATAGATGAACTCGATTTGAAAATATTAAGGGAATTCATGGAGGATTCCAGGGTTACCTATAGGAGGATTGCTAAGAAGCTTGGCGTTGCTCCCGGGACAGTATTGTCTAGAATAAGAAAGATGGAGGAGAAGGGAATAATAAAGAAATATACGGTGAGCGTTGATTATCAAAAGCTCGGGTATACTGTAACTAGCATAACTGAAGTAACAGTATCCAAGGGTAAGCTTGTTGAAGTAGAACAGAAACTAGCTGAATTACCTGGAGTCTGTGCAGTCTACGATGTCACGGGAGATGTTGACGCTATAGTGATAGGAAGATTCAGAAACCCTTCTGAATTAAGCAAGTTCACTAAAAAAGTATTATCGATACCGAATGTTGAAAGGGCCAATACTCATTTCGTATTAACGATTGTTAAAGAGGATTTTAGCCTGCCCTTGTAGGTTAAAATTAGCTGAAAAGCAGGTTTTTAAAATTGTAAATAGAAGGATAGATGGAGAACAGTTTTTATAATTGTCTAAAGGTTTCTAAGACAATGTTTGAAACTCTTGTGATTGAAGCGACTTATGCAGGAGCATTATTCCTATGGGTATTATTCGTCGTAGGTGTATTAACGTATTTCTTTTACAAGGCTATGATTAAGAAGGTTCCTGATAACGTTGCCGTGTATTACAACAGGAAGATGATTCACATTCTCGCAGGAGGAATAATAGGGTATCTTGTGCCCTTTTTATTCAGCACACCCTTGTACCCGCTTTCCCTCTCGATGATACTGGGTGTTTTTACCCTCATACCTCATTTAATAAATAAGCCGATGTATTGGTTTCAAACCAGGGATAATGCTTATGAAGTACATTTCTGCCTAAGCTGGGGACTAATACTCACTGCCGGATGGGTGTTAACCAATGGAAACTTTTGGTTTGGTGTAATACCAATACTCTTCATGGCGCTTGGAGACGCCGCAACGGGTCTAGTTAGAAACATTATGTTCAAGAGGAGGACTAAATCATGGTGGGGGAATCTTGCTATGGCCATAGTTAACGTTGTAATAGGGCTAAAGCTTGCACTACCAGGAGTGATTGCGGGTCTAGTTAGCAGTATTATAGAACATTTTGAATTTGGACCTATCGATGATAATATAACTGTCCCAATATCCTCTTTTTTAATCTTAATGATCTTCTATATATTAATGCCGGAAGCATTCTCCATATTAAATCTATATTGAGCCACATTCTAGAAATGATTTTTCGATATTACAGCCTTAAGAATTTTTCAACTAATCTGTTTTTACTCTAGTGGCCTCCCATGAAGATATTAATACTGAACACAGTATTAAGAAAGCACCAGCCAGCTCAGGGACATTAAGCCTTTCGCCTAATAACACGAATGAGAAAAGGGCTGCGAATACTGGTTCAAGCACGTATATCAGAGAGGCTTGGGAGGCGGTTGTGTATCTCTGACCTATTATTTGTAAAACACCTACGAGAATAGAGCATACAACCGCCAGGTAAAGAAGTGGAAAAAAGACTTCACTCATTTTTAAAAGATTTAAAGAAGAGGAAGCAGATACTGATCCAAGGAGAGCAGTCACTGCATACTGGAAGAATACTAGATCGAGTGAAAAGAAACCCTCTTTGGAAAACTTGTCAATAGCTAGGATTTGAAACGCCCAGAAGAAAGCGCTTATTAAAACTATTAAATCTCCAATCCTCAATTCATAATATCCGCCGGAGATCAAATATATTCCTAACATCGATAAAAAAAGTGCTAGCGTAAACCTGTGACTGTAATTCAATCTATGGTTTAATACATCAATGACGTACACTATAGGGATGTAGAGGCTTGTTATAAACCCTGAGTTTGAAGCCGTTGTGTATTTCGTCCCTAGACCTTGGAAGAATATTCCACCGAAATACATTAATCCCAATATTACTCCTGGTTTAGCAACTTTGAAAAACTCGTTTCTCTTCTTTAAGAGAACATAAACAAAATAGGGTGAAAGTATGAAAACAGTTAATATGAACCTAAATGCTACATACTCGTTAGCATCAATACTTGCCGTAACCATCTTGATCAATGGAAATGAGGTGCCCCAGAGAATCGAGACGAGAACTAAAAGTAAGTAACCTAAATTACTTGTGCCGATGCTTCGCATGTTTCTAAAACAAATCAGACATTTAAGAACTCTTCGTAAGAAATCCTTAGCACAATTGGAAATATGTGGGAAGTATATTGGGAGAATAATTCCATCATCAATTTAAGAAAATTAATGCTACCTATAGCCGCGTCTCTTAGCCTCTTCAATTATGGTCTCTGTTGCTGAAGTCCCTATTCTAGTCGCCCCTAGGGCTTTAAACCTAAGCAGGTCATCAAGAGTTCTAATACCGCCCGCTGCTTTTACCTGAATTTCGGGAATGCATTCTCTACGCATTAGAATAACGTCTTCTTCAACAGCGCCCTTGTATACGTAGGTACCATCGGGTTGTCTTACAAAGCAGTATCCAGTTGATGTTTTAACAAAAGCTACTCGATGTTGATTGCATATGTGGCAAAGCTTTATCTTAAGTTCATCAGTCAAATAGCCGTTTTCAAATATAACCTTGACTATAGCACCCTTTTCGATTGCAGTATCGTTAATCATCTTTATCTCTCTAGATACATAATCCCAGTCTCTACTGAGGACTTTCCCAATGTTTACAACGAAGTCTATCTCAGTTGCACCCTCTTCACAGGCTCTTCGGGTTTCTTCTACTTTCATCTCCGTAGTACTACTCCCATGAGGAAAACCCACAACTGTACACACTGCTACACTCGTTCCGGAAAGTATTTCTTTAGCAAGCTTAACAGCATACGGTTTAATGCATACTGCTGCAACATCGTACTTCTTTGCCAATATACATCCTGCTTTAAGATCATCATCTGAAAGGGCGGGGTGTAAAAGCGAGTGGTCAATCATTTTAGAAATATGGAGAAGTGTCTTCGCCATCTTCTAGACTAAAAGACTTGCAAATCAATATAAAATTTGGAAGCATGGGGATAACTTGTCAAAAATGGAAACTCGCAGCCAAGTGAGAAAAAGAGAAATCCTGTCTAGGATGAGATATTTTAACAAAATTGTTTTTTAACATTTTCATGTTAAAAAGAATGATTGGTCAAAAATGGCGTTTTTACGCCTTTTCTTAGCCAAAAACATTTTCAAATTGTTTTTGAAACATTTCAAAAACAAAAGTTTATATATAGGAAAACAAAGGCCTCTCCGAGACCTGGATGGAGCCCGTACTAGTATTTGACGAGAAAAAAGCCAAAGAAGAGGCGGAAGACTTAAAGGAAAAGCTACTTTCTTCTCTAAAAGCACAATTAGAGGAGGTTAGGAAGAAAAAAGAGAAGGCTATTGGACCCGATGCTTACGAATTTTATTGGCAAAAGGAAAAAGAGCTTGAAAGAGAGATTCAGAAGATATTGGCATTTCCAAGTGTCGGCTGATTTTTAACAAGAAGATGTATAATATTCTTCCAGAAGAACATTTACAGTTTGATGGCTGTAGATAAGAAGTTGAATTAATAAATCTCTGATCGGGTTTTAGTTTCTAACAATGAGCAACAGGGAGGTTTCAATAAAGTGGTTTAGAGAGGCAAAGTTCGGCATATTCATCCATTGGGGGATTTACTCCATTTTGGGAAAAGGAGAATGGGTTATGCATAACGATAGAATGAGCATTAAAGAATATGAGAAGCTTAAAGATCAATTCAACCCTGTCCTATTCGACGCTGAAAAATGGATTAGTATTTTTAAAGAGGCCGGTGCGAAATACATAACCTTCACGAGTAAGCATCACGATGGGTTTTGCATGTATGACTCTGAGCTCACTGATTATAAAGTAACTAACACACCTTTCAAGAGAGATGTTCTGAAGGAACTCGTAGAAGTAGCCAGAAAGAACGGTATTAAGGTGTTCATATATTACTCATTACTCGATTGGCATCACCCGGATTACTATCCTCTGGGCATTACTGGCCAATACTCGGGTAGAGAACCGGGTGGAGATTGGAATAGGTATCTTGAATACTATATTGGACAGGTGAGAGAACTCTGCTTAAACTATGGCGAGATAGCTGGTTTCTGGTTCGATGGATGGTGGGATAAGCCTGATGCTGATTGGCGTCTCGGAGAACTCTACGATATGATACATTCGCTTCAACCGTCAGCCCTAATAGGTAATAATCATCATGTAGATCCTTTTCCAGGAGAGGACTTTCAAATATTTGAACAAGATGCCCCAGGGGAGAATACCTCTGGCTTTAACAAAGCTAAGGTTTCAAATCTTCCTTTAGAAACCTGTATGACTATTAACAATAGCTGGGGCTATAATAAGGATGACAAGAACTATAAGTCCAGCTTGGAGCTCATAGAGATTTTGAAAAAGGTGAATAGATTAGGTGCAAACCTACTATTAAACGTTGGACCTTTACCAAATGGTGAACTTGATCCAGAACAGGTAAAAAGGCTAAGAGAAATCGGAGAGTGGATGAGGAAAGAAAAATATCAGTAAAGAAAGCATCATGGTCCTGTTAGGAATTCTTTTCCCATTAAATTTAACAGCCTTAAGGAGATGTATTGTTGGATAAATAGAGTAGTGAAGCATAACGAAATACTTATTAGCTTCCAGGATCTTTTCTCATTGCAAATGAAGATAAGTATTGATATTCTTAAAAAATTGGAAACAGAATACTCAGAATATCTTGAGGGGGACATAATTGACAAGTTTTTTGAGGATTTTGGTATAAAATTTGCAGCTGGACACTGGTCTGCAGGAGATTTCATGGACAGGTTTGCTACCAGAGGTTATAATAGCAACGACCCGAACTTCAGAAGCGATATAATTTCTCAACTCCGTAGAATTAAGCAAGCAGGCATAAAGGGGGTCGAGTTTCATGATGTGCTCTTTATAGACTCTAATTATAGGAAAGTGCAGAGCTTTATCGGAGAAGTTAAAGATGAGTTAAAGAAGCTAGGGTTGGTACCAACAAACATGAACATAAATCTTTGGACGGACCCGAAGTGGAAAATGGGAGGCATAACAAACCCGTCTCCAAAAGTAAGAGAAGAAGCTATTCAAATAGCTATTCAGGCAGTTGAAATTGCCAAGGAACTTGGTTGTAACAGTGTTTCCCTATGGCCGGGATCCGACGGCTGGGATTATAATTTCGAGGTAAACTATGGTAAGCAACTTGAGTTTTTCATAGACGGGTGTGAGAAAATAAATAGAGAGGCTAAGAAATCCGGGCTTATATTCGGTATTGAAGCTAAACTCCACGAGCCGAGAGAGGGCAATATGGTTATACCAACTACCCATCATGCAGCCTTAGTTGCTAAGACCGTTAACGAACGATGTGGAGGGAATAATATGGGTGTGTGTATAGATTATGGACATGAGCAAATGTACGCTGTCGAACCAGCAGCTACAGTGTATGCCTTAAAGACTTTTGGAGTACCTTTAGTCAACTTCCATATAAATACGGCTAAGCTTCACAGTAATGATGAGGACAGGATTGCCGGAACCGGAGACATATGGAGGATGGTTGATTTCATTTATTCAGCAATAGACACTGGCTACGACGGATGGTTCGGTGAAGATCAATTTACCTATAGGACAGATCCCGTTAAAGCGATGTACTTATCTAAGGAGATTTTTGCAAACCTTGCTAAAAAAGCCCTTTTGATATATGCTAGGAAAGAGGAGCTTGAACGAGTAAGGGAAACAGGAGACCAGGCTGAAATAATAAACTTCGTAAAGAAGATAATACTCAGAGGATAGGTTAAGGGTGTTTGAATTGAGCAGTCTCTTTCTCGGTACTGACATAGGGACTTCAGCAACTAAGACCGTACTTGTTAATGCTGAAGGCAAGGAGATTGCGAACGCAACCGTAGAGTATGGAGTATTGACTCCTAAAACGGGTTGGGCTGAACAATGGCCCGACGTATGGTTTAACGCCGTATGTGAAACTATAAAAGAGGTTATAAAGAAGGCAGGAATTGATCCGCGTGACATAGCTGGCTACTGCATAAGTAGCCTCTACGGTGGATCCGGAATACCTTGCGATAAGGAAATGAATCCATTGAGACCATGCTTAATATGGGCTGATAGGAGGGCTACTGAAGAATGTAAATGGATAAGGGAGAAGATAGGGGAAGAAACTGTCTTCAAAGAAACCTGTAATACTATAGACCCATATTACGGATATACTAAGATGCTTTGGATAAAGAGGAATGAACCGCATGTTTGGAATAAGATATACCAGTTCGTCACTCCCAATGCATATTGTATATATAAGCTTACGGGAGAAATTTCAGTTGATTATTCTTCAATAGGAAATTACGGAGGCATATTCAACCCCAAGGAAAAGAGATTTGCTGAAAGCCTTATGTCTGAACTGGGGATACCGAGAAGCTTCTTCCCGGAGAAAATAAGCATGTCTAAGGATGTGGTTGGCGAAGTGACTTCGAAAGGTGCTGAACTTAGCGGGTTGGCTAAGGGTACGCCGGTTTGCGCAGGGGGTATCGATGCACCGATGTCAGCCCTCGGGGTTGGGGCACTTGAAGATGGTGAACTTGCTATGATGCTAGGCACTTCAACGTGTAACGGTTTCATCCAGGATGAGCCTAGGTTCTCGCGTAAAATGGTAAATTATTCTCACGTTGCCTATGATGATCGCAAATATTATTCTTTCGCAGGAATTATAACCGCTGGATATTGTGTAAGATGGTTTAGGGATAATTTCGGGAGTATTGAAAACAGTTTGAGTAAAGAACTCGGGTTAAGTTCCTATAGTATTCTTGACCTTGAAGCCGAGAGGACACCCCCTGGTTCTAATGGATTAATATTTCTACCACATATGATGGTTGGTGAAAGAGCACCCTGGTGGGACGAGTATGTTAGGGGAGTATTATTCGGTCTAACTCTGAGACATACCAAGGCTCATATTTTCAGAGCCGTCCTAGAAGGAGTGGCTTATGCCATAAGGTATTGCGTGGAAACTGCTAGAGAGGTGGGAATACCTCTTAAGAGAGCTATACTGGTTAACGGTGGAGCAAAGTCGAGGCTTTGGAGAAAGATAATAACGGACGTGTTAAACATGGATGTTGAGTATTTGGCTTCAAGCATAGGGGCACCCTATGGTGATGCTCTGCTTGCCGGCGTAGGAACAAAAACCCTAAAAGGATACGAGGTCATAAGGGAATGGTTGTCTAGTAGCGAGATAATTAAGCCGGATCCTGAAGCTTCGTTAAAATACGAGAAATTATACAGAATTTACAAGAGGCTTTACCAGAGCCTCGAAGAAGAATTTAAAGAGTTAAAAGCTATTGAAACATAACGTAAGACTACCAATTCTTAGCAAGACTCTTTCTATATGCTTCCATTTGAAGCCTACGAATAGAATCGGCTTGTTCAGCTGAAAGCGAATCCGGTTTCCCATCTGGTCTCTTCATAGTAGCCAAAACCGAAGAAAAAACAATTATTTTTGCACTCTCCTCCATTATCTCTAGCCTGTAATATGCTTCCCTAAGTGAAGAACCCAATGTTATCACGCCGTGATTTTTCAACAGTATGCAATTATGTTTTCTTGCAGCCTTTCCAACAGCCTCAGCCAATTCTTCTGAACCAGGAGCGTAGAAGGGTAGCGTAGCGACTTCTTCTAAAAAGACTACGTGATCTGGATATAGAGGAGTATTAATATCAAGGTCTACTGAACTTAAAGATATGCAGAAGGGAGGGTGAGCATGGATTACAGCATTAACGTCTTCCCTAGCTAAATGACATTTCGCTAGAACTCCAGTCTCCATCGACGGTTTTGCAGTCCCCTTCACTACTTGGAGCGTTTTCAAATCTACACCTATAAAGTCTTCAGGCTTTAATTCACCAAGATTAAACCCACTTGGTTTAACAAATATTATATCGCTGTTTGCAAGTCTAGCGCTTAGAGTCCCACCGGGGCCAGTAGCCAATTTAGCATTGTATATTGCATGAGCATATTTTGCAAGTAACCTTCTCAAATCCTCCTCTGATAAATTTGCCGTCATTTCCTGAAAATGGAATTGTTATTAAGATAAAAACATTTTGTCTTAAGTTCTCCCAGCTTAAAGTATTTCTCAACAATCGATATAAAACTTCCTTGCTAGTTCTAAGTAACATATGTCGCAATTTGCATCATTGTGTTTCCGATGAATGTAACCTTGTAAACCCAGATACTCCCGCATTATTGGAATATTCAAACACATTGAATACATTACACAATAATCTAAATTAAGACCTTCCTTTATTAGAAAAATATCTCTTAAACCCCGCCGTTGAAAAACCTCATAATAACTCTCGACGCTCAGGTTAAAAGCGATGGAAACTTAACCAACTGTAAACTCCATGTGATTTAATGAGCCCGAGAAAAAAATGAAGTATTGCAGACAGCGAATTGAAAAATCCTTAAAATTTAAAAAGACGCTACAAGAGGTTTGGTTCTGAAAAATGCATAAATCTCAAGCAATGATTATTTCGATAATTCTTTCAGCAATATTCTCTTATGCACTTCTATATTCTACTGTAGAATTACCACACGTATTAAACAACCTTCTTGGAGAAGCGATACCACACTATGGTGTTGGCGAAATAGAAGAAGCGGAGAGTTTTGTAAATTCACTGCGACCATTGGGATACTTCTGTCTAACGATGATAATAATTCTGATAATACTTGGATTTGTTTTTAAGAAATATAAAATTAGCTTCCTAGGTTCTTTTATTCTATTTCTCCCCACTTTCAGCTATTTTGCTTCAGTAATGTTCTTCTTAGCGGGAGTAGGGATATTGAGAATAATATGGCTTCCATTCTTAGAACTTTTCCCCGGATCATCTATTTATGAAAAAATAAGTATGGCAAGCAGTCTCTTAGAGCTTGGGGATATTGTTTATTTCCCGTATGATGCTCTGAGGTTTATGCTCAATAACGTTTTTGGAGGATATTTACAAAGTCTCGATGAGACTCTTTTTCTAACCATTATAATGGTAAGCTCTATAATTTTCTTCATGAGTTGCACCACATGGCTTTACTACAAGCTTCAAAAATCGGGATTTGCAAAATCACTCATCTATAAGTATTCCAGACACCCCCAGTATTTCAGCTTCCTATTGTGGAGCTATGGTCTCCTAGTATACGATAAGTATGTTTTCCTACCTCCTAGAGGCGGATATTTCGCACCACCGCCATTCTTCTGGACCATTTTTGCTTTCATACTAATAGGAATTGCTTTAAGAGAAGAGTTGATAATGATTGAAAAGCATAGGGAAGAATATGAGAAATACCGTTCTAAAACACCGTTTATGATGCCTGTTTCCAATCTTATTGGGAAAGTCTTGAGGCTTCCAGTACGGTTTATTTTCAAAAAGGATTATCCAGATAAGGCTATTGAAATAATTTTGACATTGACAATATACTTCTTGATGATTCTCTTAATATCCTTATTATACTGATATAAAGTAATTTTTGAATAAAAGTACTTGACGCATTTCGACAATAACATTCTTAGCATATTCGAGCAGGAAGGTTTAAATCTGTCGAATTAAGAAATATAGTCGGAAAGCGTCGAGCAGATTTGAGCGAGAAGGATGAGGAAATAATAAATTCACTTAAAAAGGAACTTGAAGAAATTAGAAGGAGGAAAGAAAGCGCTATAGGGCCGGAGGTTTACAATTACTACTGGGAAAAAGAGAAGAAGCTTGAGGAATTGATATCAACACTAGTTGAACATCAGAAGATAGCGAGAGAAGCGAGAACGAAGAAGTCGATACCCAGAGTGGATATAGAAGAGTTAAGAAGATGGTTATTTGAGGATGTTAATAAAAGCAGGGAGAGGGAAGAAGCTGTAAAAAAAGTCTTGAAAAGAAAGGAAATTTAGGAGTTGAACTCGATAGAGTAAGAGTTTTAAACAACCCGGTTCTATCATGATTAATGAGTAATGAGTCATCTCGGATAAGACCTTTAAGAGATATTACCGAAGAGTACAGGAGTCTTTTTAATAAAACGATAGATTCTAAGGATAGGGATAGGATAGGTTTCCTGCTGGTTTTCTACAACTGGATTGATGACTTCATGAGAGGGGGCTTTGATGAGAACGAGAAAGCTTTTGCAATACGTTCAGCCTTTGCAATAGCTAAGAGACTCTTAGAATCCAAGCTCGATGGTGCAAGGCTTTCCAAAATAGGACAGATAATAGAAGAATCCAAGTCGATAAGGGGAGATATGGATGCTTTATTCATCGCAGAACACTTAAAACTACAATTTTTTGAGGATTGTAAACTTGATTCCGAGAATCCCGATTGGGAGCTTATAGACAAGTATTTGAATCATTGGATAAATTCCTTAAAGGAGAAAGAAATAGGAATAAAATATTACTGTAGGGATGAAAATGGAGAAATAATAGAGGACAATGAGAGGGTTTTAACAACAGGCCCCTCCTTTTTTAGGCATTGCGCTGCAGAATGTGTAGAATGGTTCTTCAACATGGAGCTTAAACCTATCGATTATACCCCAGAGTCTCTTATGGAATTGGATAGGGTTGTAGATGCTCACTGGCCTAGAGAATTATTCAGAGATATTAGTATCAATAGTGATGAACCGCAAAGTATAGTGCTTTTAAAACTCGTGTTAATGACGGGAAGCTATCTTGGCGAAGTATTGGTTAGAAGACTCGGTGGCAGATGGGAGAAGAGTGAAGACTTGGGTTGGCATATTCGTATAAAAGAGACTAGGATAAATGTCTTTAACATTGCTGAAAAGGCATTCAGAGAAACGTCGAGTTTCTACGAGACGTTTAAACTCTTAGAGAAAACGTAACTTATATTTATAGCATGCCGCTTAAGAATTAACACTGAAAAATAAAATGAACGTGTTCGAAGCGGTTAGAACGAGAAGAAGCATAAGAAAATACTTAGAAAAGCCTGTTGAAAGAGATAAATTGCTACGAGTATTGGAGGCAGCTAGGCTTGCTCCCTCTGCAGTAAACCGTCAACCGTGGGATTTTATTGTAGTAACTGATCCTGAAGTAAAGAGGAAACTGGGAGCAGCATATCCTAGAGACTGGTTTGTAAACGCTCCAGTCATAATAGTAGCATGTGCAAATCCAGCTAAAGCGTGGACTAGGAAAGACGGGGAAGAATACTGGAAGGTTGACGTTGCCATAGCCATGCAGAATCTGGTTCTAGCAGCTTGGGAAGAGGGGCTTGGAACATGCTGGATCGGCGCATTCGATGAGCAAGAAGTTAAGAAAGTACTGGGAATTCCTCGAGAAATACGTGTAGTAGCCATGACACCAATAGGATATCCAGCTGAGGAAAAGGGACCCGTAGTAGACCGTAAGCCCTTGGAAGAAATTGTCCATTACGAACATTGGTGAGAAACAAGTAGTTCTCATAAATAGAGATTAAAATGAAGATACTGTTAACCACTAACCCGGGCATAGAGGATATTGTGGAAAAGGAAGTGGGCGAGAAAATAGGAGCTTCCGTGTCTAGTTTCCATAATCTCCCTGGCAAGCTGATTACGGAAATCGATGAGAAGGAAATCGGAAAGATTTTTTCGTTACGATCCATCTACCACGCTATAAAATACGTGACTATGTTTGAAATAAAAACAAGCGATGAAGGCCTATCAGATATCTATAGGAATCTTAAGGAAATAGAAATAGAGGAATTGGATAATGCAAATACTTTTAGGGTTACAAGTCAAAGAATAGGAGAACATTCCTTCACATCCATTCAAGTGCAAAAATACGCTGGTCAAGCAATAGTTGAGAAGTATGGGAAAAAGGTCGATTTAGAGAATTTCGACGTAAACATCATTTGTGATGTTATAGGCAGTAAGTGCTATATCGGTATTCAGTTAACAAGAGAATCGTTGCATAAAAGGTTTGAAAGACCATTTAATCACCCGGCAGCGATAAAAGCGCCATTAGCCTACGGAATGCTTAGGATGGCAGACATAAGAGATGGCGATACACTGCTTGACCCCTTCTGTGGAGGAGGGACAATACTCATAGAGGCTGCGCAAATATGGGATGGCAAGATAAAAATCCTAGGTAGTGATATAAACAGCAGGTTTCTAAAGGGAGCATGTGAAAACATTAAGGCGGCTGGAGTTGAAGGATACGTATTTTTGAAAACAGCAGATGCGCGGAGATTGGACGAGTACTACGGTAGGGAAATAGATAAGATAGTGACTAATCCACCTTACGGTGTTAGATTAGGCAGAGAGAGAAATCTTAAGGAATTGTACTGGTCCTTTTTGAATACGGCCTATAGAATTATGAAGCCGGATGGGAGGATGGTTATAATAAACCTTAAGGCAACTTCTTTTAGGAGCCTGATTTTAAAAACGAAAAAGTTTAAAATAGTCCATGAAAGAGTAGTGGAAACAGGCGGCCTTTATCCGCATGTTTTCATTCTCGAACTCATATAGTTTAAACAAAGACTTTCAATTTTAAGATAAACAAGAGAAAAGTTATTAATCAATGTTTTATATCAATTTAGTTGGAGGATGCCTACCTTGGAGAAGGGAGAGAAGAAAGTTAGAGATGTAATGTCTTCTCCTGTGATAAGCGTTTTACCAACAGACCCGGTTTTCGAAGCGGCCAATAAAATGATAAACTATGGAATAGGAGCGGTTGTTGTAGAATCCGGGGGAAAACCAGAGGGAATAGTTACTGAAAGAGATTTAATTAGAAGGGTTTTGATCGAGAATAAAGACCCTAAAAAGACGGTTTGTAAAGAGATAATGAGTAAACCGCTCGTTACCATAGATCCTGATGAACCTATTCTTAAGGCCATAACTATGATGAAGGAAAAAGGGATAAGGAGAATTGTTGTTGTAAAAGGCGGTAAAATGGTGGGGATAGTAACGGAAAAAGAATTAATCAGAAACCTGTTGTAAAACCCGGTCGGATTTTGTTTTTCTTTTCGCAAACAACTTCTTAGCAAGGAGTATGTAGATGCTGACTGCAATTGAAAGCGCAATTATTGAATAAAGCCAGGGCGGTATTCCTACAGTATACTTGAATAGGCTTGATCGAAACCTATTTCCAGCATTATCAACAACCTCGACGTAGTAATGGACTTCAGTAAATATGAATTGAGGGGGTATTGAACCAATATACGTATCCCCTTGAAACGTCATGGAAAAAACCATCCAACTAGAACCTTTATCCGTAGAGTAGAAAAGGTAAACAGCCTTAATGCCGGAATCTTCATCATAAGCTTTACAAGATATTATCGCCGATTCTCCGAATACAGCTGAAGGTTGCGAGATTTCATAAATTATTGGATTTTTAGTATCGACGAACAGTGTAAAAGAGTAGTTGAAATCTAAAAAGTTGCCAACTCTATCCATAACCCTAATGCTCCATTCGTGATATCCCTCGGAAAGGTTCACTTTTTTAACATATTCTCCTCTGCTAATATTCATTAACCCTTGAGAAATATCGTCGACGAATAACTCTACTTTTTTAACTCCCGACATCGAGTCGTTAACCTTAGCGATGAAGTTAACTATTATTGAGTTTGAAAACAATTTTCCAGTTGGGGAAACTTTTTCAACGTTTGGAGGAGTCTTATCTAGAATTATTGTTATGTTCTTCTCAGCTCCCTTATTACCGGCTCTGTCTATACCAAAATACGTTATGACATGCATGCCTTCAGAATAAGCGTTTAGGTTGAAATCTGAGTAGTATGAGTTCCAAGAATTTTCATCTATCCTATATCTTACTTCCATAACACCGCTGAGATCATCTTTAATCGAAAAGGAAATGGGCGTTAAGCCCGATACATAGATTCCGGATGGTGTTTCATGCTTCGGATCGTTTATCTTTATTTCGATTTCAGGTGGAGTAGTATCCGGTTTCACATTTACTTTCGCCCTTCCTGTTTCAAATCCTTGTGCCGAGGCTGTTAGAATCCATGTTCCATTTGCTGTGTCATAGTAATCCACGTAAACCGTACTCCTGCCAGCCGGGATTATTATGCTCGTTATCTTCCTCCCTGTTCCATGTTCTCTGAATTCGCCACCAGGAGAATTTGTAGAAAGATTCACCAATACATCAGTCGTAGCTGAAGATTCTGAGCCACCAATATCTGTAAGAGAAATATTGAGATGAGAATAGACGACTCCTAGGGCTGCGGCGAAGTCTGACGGTGCTATTCTAATTCTTGAGGGGGGGCCGATTGCAATATCGAACGGGTTACTCTCGCCAATAGCACCGTCTCCAACGGTTGTTATCTTAATGTTTCTTCCAGTTCTGCTTATAGTCACGTTTCCTGTCCATTTTCCATCTTTAAATTTCCCGGTTGTATTAGGCTCTATCGTACCAGTCGTATCTGAAAGAGTATTTTGCCCAGTGTAATCTGTTTTAACGTTTCCGTAAATATCGTATGCAATAATCGTTATTGCAAATGGAGCAGCCATTATCTTTGGAGAGGAGATATGCTCAAAGCCGAATGAGTATAATGGTCCAGGCCTGACTTTTATTACTTTAGCATCACCCATGTAATCTACATAATCATCAGTCCAGACGCTTATCTTCCATGTTCCAGCCTTTTCATCATAATAGTAGAATGTGACGGAGCTCTCTTCATTGGGTATTACTAGCTCGGTTATTTCTGATCCCCCTGGGGTTATTGAAAATTTTTTGCTGGTTGAAGTTGAATTAGAACTGAATTTGATTTTAAGCCTTCCTCTAGTAATCGGCTCATTACTGCTTGTCTTTCGATGAACTGTAATCCTTACCCAATTACCCGCTTCTATCGAAGACTCTTCAATGTTTAACTCTAGGTGAGGCGGGTAAAACTTAACTTCTAAATATGGACGTTTATCTTGATCAGGATGTTCTTTCGAACATATCCAAAGGGGATCATCCTTATCGCCTATAGTTTCATTAATATCCTTCAACACCCAACCGTAATTCGGCATATAATCCATTTCATCCTTGCAGGTGAATTTTACAAGCGATTCTTTCACGTCAAAACTAAGCTTTTTAGGGCGGGTTCCAGTTATCACGGAGGTTAAGAATACTGTTGTTAAAGGCTGGTTATTCCAAGTTATACTAAGCTCATTCCACGGTTCCTCAACTATCTCATGACAAGCAATGGTTCTGCTGGAATTTGGTGCATCGTACATGTAGAGGTTTAGGGTTGCGGAAACTATGGTTGAGCCTGGAGGCAGAGTAGTTAAGTCAAACATTATGAAAGACCTGTCTCTGAAACCGATCCTGTAATTAATGCCGATTTCAGCATGAGAACCGAAGTTCCGTTCTGGATCGCCTTCATAAACTACAGCATCATGAGAAGGGTAAAAGACTCTGGTTACCAAAGTTTTTGCAGATGCAACATTATTTGTAATTTGAAAAGAAGATAATGATAAGAAAAGTATTAGGACTAGTGGCAGGCAATACGATAATTTCATCGCGTTCATTTTTCAAGATACTTATTTAATCTCAGAAAATATAACTTTTATGAAAGCACTGACTTTTTAATTGAAGAACCTTCAACTATTCTTCAAAAGCATTTCATCGAGCCTTCTTATAAACTCTGGAAAGAGCCCTTTGGGGATTCTCGCCCCAGCTGCATTGGCGTGACCACCCCCCACGCCTCCAAGCTCCTCAGCAACTTTAGATACTATTTTATGGAGGTTATTCAAGCTTACTGATCTCACGCTCATATCAATATTTTCATCGATTTCCTCTGCAGCAACCCCCACTAGCGCATCAGCATATGCTCTAGCGTATGTCGCCGCCTTTCCGAGAGACCATCCGATGTTGATTACGTAAGCTACCCTCCCATGTCTCTTCACCGAATTCTTAACTACTTGACGCATTTTCTCATCCTTCTCAGATTCACGCAATGCTATTTCAACTAAGTTTCTATCGGAACTCGGAAGCCTGTTTTCAGAAAGATAGTTGACAAGATTCCTCTTGAATCCGAAATCTCTCTTCTTAACACCCTCCAACGCAGCCACAAGTATCCCGGCCTCAAGGTAAAGCTCTCTCTTATCCCACTTCTTCAAGAGCTCTTTGATTCGAGGAGTATTGTCACTATAATCTCCTATAGCTCCGTAGATGGCGACTCTACTCATCTCGGGATTTAGCTCTTCTTCGAAGAATACATATGTTAACTCAGAGGCGCATGCACCCTTGCTCTTAATCGTTTTTACGGGAATTTTTCTAAGGCTTAACCTAGATGGGAGTGGGTGATGGTCAAGGTATATTACTTCTCCACTGGAGCATAGTCTTTTCAATTCCAGCACTATTTCATTCTTGTACTTGTGTGTTAAAGCAACATCCATAATTATGACATTATTTCCCTCTGGAATAGATTTTAACTCAAACAAGAGGTTAGCCGGGCTTGTGAAAATGATTTTCACATCCTTCTTCGCTGCTGTAGCGAGCGATGCTGAACAAATACCGTCGCAATCACCGTGCGCAAGAATGATCCAACTCATTATTAATGATCATTGGTAAGCAGGATATAAAAGAGTTAAAGCTCTTTCTGCGGATTCATATTAGTGAAGAAGTTTCTTACTTCGCCAAGACTACCATCGTAGAAATCAATGATCCTCGCTTCAACCTCCCTGACGAATTCCCTTGTGAATTCAGCCGGTAATGTGACGTTCTCATCCACGAGATCTATAGCCATAGGTAAACCAGTAGCCATGTTGAAATTCTCAGAGTTAGATAGAAGAACCTCGAGAGTCTTTTCCTCAAACCCAACCGGTACCTCAAGCTCGAAAGGAGGGTTTTCATCGCTAACCTTTATCTGAATCCGGTTTATTCTAGATTCCAACGCTTTAGCCTTCTCCTCAGACACGTCTAATGCTTTCACAAGACTCTCCATAGCCCACTTCCTAGCGGATTCTAGAGCATTCTCAGGATTAAGCTCAACGCTGTGGCTTAGCAAATCGCTAACCCTGCTATAAATCCTTTGAACCCCGGGTTCTCTAAGCATCTCCATATAGTTGAAGAGTGCGGGAGGCTTCATAAGATAGTGTAAGATCTGCTTATCCAAGTATTCTACCAACGGATTTCTCCTGCCCTCCTTCACAGACAACCAGCCGCCTATTGCCCTACTCCTACCCCTCTTCACTACTCCAGCGCACTTTCCAGAGTCGAGTAGCTTCTCAGTCATCTCCAGGGTTTCTCTAGCCCTCTCGATTATCCATTCCGGGATCGGAATTATCCTCCTAACCCTAAAGAGGGAATAGGCAAAGCCTAAGAAGCTACCGTCTATTAATATTAGATCTGGGTTTTCGCTTAAGGCTTTCAAAGCCGCTTCCCTTTCTAAGCGAGATTCTTGAACATGGAGAATCGCGCTGGAGAATTCTCGTGTATACGATTGGTCATGTCGAATATCGTCTGAGAGATAGCCTTCTTTAACTATTTCCCCGCCTTTGATCATGATAAACCCGGCTGAGTAAACTGCAAACCTTGCTCCGATAGTTTCCGCAGGCCTTGGTGAAAAGGAGCCGTCTACTGCAGCTATGGAGAATTCCTTAGAAGACCCGAAGTCAAACCTATGTATGTAGGGAGCGATTTCATTTCTAAAAGCCTCTATTTGAGAACCAAGCTCCCGTATGATTTTCACTAGCCTTCTCGCTTCTTTCTCAGCCCTATCGTAGAACTGTTCTTGAAGATCTATTGGAAGCTTGCTCCATGCTGTTTCAGAGGACACTCTGCACTAGCCCTCCGGTTTGAAAGAGATTAGAAGCGGTATTGGCGAGGGGTTGGCTTTTCCGACGAAGTAGAACTGGCCTGGTTTTAAAGACAGTAGGTACTCTCTCTGTATTCCATAGGGTTTAAGCCAGTTGTCAGCTTCTTGCATATCCAACGGGTGTAGTGCTCCGAAGAATTGAGTATTAAGATTCCTTCTCACAGCGGCGTTTATACCTATGTCTCCAGCTATACCCTGTGATATTATTACTATGCAAAGCCTATGTTTCCTACCTAAAGCACACAAGTTCTTAATATGCTCAGTTGACTCACCCTGTATCCCCTTAGGCTCCCAAGGAGCATACTGGGGACCCTCATCTATTACGAGGGCGATGTTAAGCGATTCTCCGAGTTCCATCCCCTCCTCTAGGAATCTGGCCAAGGAGTTGAAAAAGGATAGCTTCTCTTCACTCCCTACTAGGCTCATATCAATTACTCTAATACCCGCCTCTTCTCTGCTTAATTCTTCAACCAATTCTTCAATGCTTAAAGAGCCTCTTACCGCGTCCAGATCAGTTGGTTTAAGCTTCTTAAACCCATACTCCATCTTGCGGAGAGCGTTCTTTCTCTGATCCTCTCGAGTCACGATCTGCTTAATGCTATTGTCCAAGTAGCTCCTCATGTCCAGGAATATTTCCTCAGGCTTTTTCTGCGAAACCTCCTCCCACCTTTTCGAAACATAATCTTCCAAGGCTTCCTTAACCGGGTTAGAATCTCTGTATGAACTTGAATACCCGAAGTATTCAGCCTTCTCCATGATGTAACTGACAATAGCCTTCTCGTCGAGTTTTAAACGCGATATTGGAATAGCCTTGTCCTTGAAATAAGGAGCATAATCCTCCCCGTTCCAATCCAGTACGAGGACTTTGAAGCCCGCCTCAAGAAGGACGGGTATTATTACATGTCGTGTAAGCCAAGACTTACCGCTGCCAGTCGCTCCAAAGACGCCGATGTGATATGTTAAGAATGAACTATCGAACGGGATTTTCCAATCCTCATGACCGTCTAAACATGCCTTCCAGATAACTGGTCTGTTCCTGGCAACATACTCCAAAGGGTTTGAAGCACCTTTTCTAAACAAGTAAACATTACTCCTAGGAGGTATTATCAGACGGTTCTGCTCAATCCCATTTTCTGTTATCACTCCTATCACCATTATTTCGAAAGTATATATCTCCCTGGCTCCAGAGGGCACTCCCCCTTTCTTAGCGTATGCTACACTAGGCCTGTAAGCATTTGCTTTAAGAGCCTCATTAACCCCGCTCCCACTTCTAAGAACCCCCAATACATACCCGTTTGGAGTATCGATCACAACTATTTCCTCAGACCTGACCCTAAGCTCCTGTTTTTCCTCTAAGAGGAGCTTGGCCCTAGTTTCACTAGAATCACTCGCCACTATACCGATTTTCTCCAGCTCATTTCTATCAGGTAATTGCATGAAATCATTTGGGGCTCAGCATATTTAAAAGTTGAACATTAGTTTCCCGATAGTATTAGATGAATGGTGATGAATCGTACTCGTCTTTTAATCTAGAAGCCCGCCCATTTTCCATATAAGAGAGGTACGGATTCTAAGAGGCTCCTTGTATAAGCGTCCTTGGGAGAGCTTATTAACTCATCAGGTGAGCCCTCTTCCACTATTCTACCTTTATACATGATTAATATTCTATCGCTGACGAAGTATGCTAATCCTAGGTCGTGAGTTATGAAGATTATTGAAGTCTTATACTCGTCTCTCAATCTGAGGAAAAGGTTCACTATGCTCGCTCTAGTTGAAGCATCAACCATGGAAACAGGCTCGTCTGCCAGGATAAGCTTTGGCTTAAGCAGGAAGCATCTTGCAATCATTAATCTCTGCCTCTGGCCTCCGGAGAGCTCATGGGGATACTTCCCTAAGACCTCGCTAGGCAATAATGCAACTTCCTTCAATGCTTCTTTAATAGCGTTTTCATCAACAGGAGTACCCATTAGGTTAAAAGCCTGCTCTAACACTCTGTCTATTTTGTAAACAGGGTTGAAAGAAGCGAATGGGTCTTGGAAAACCGCATGGACCTCACGCCAGTATTTCTTCAAATCCTCTATGCTTTTCTTCTCCCATATGTCTTCACCGTTATAGAAAACTCTTCCAGAAGTGGGAGGTAGGAGTCTTAATATAATCTTAGCAACAGTCGTTTTACCACTACCGCTTTCACCGACTAGAGAGACTATTTCGCCTCTTGAAACATTGAAAGACACTTTGTCAACTGCAGTAATGTACTTCTTCTTGAAAAGACCAGTCTCGTACACCTTGGTCAGGTCCTCAACTTTCAAAATGATACTTGATAACATGACTCATCACCTAGAGTATATACAGCCAGCATGCAACAGCCCTATCACCACTATATGTTAATCCTGGGGTTTCTGATTTACACCTGGGCATTGCAAACGGGCATCTGGGGTGGAAAGAGCATCCCGGTGGAGGATTAACTAGATTCGGCGGCTCACCAGGTATAAACAATGCCATCAGGCCTCTTCGCCTTACTTCCGGTTCCGGTGTTAGGACCGAGTTTATCAAACCCTTTGTGTACGGATGCTTGGGATTATACAAAACATCATCTACATTTCCATACTCTACAATTCTACCCGCATACATTACTATTAGCTTATTGCAGACCTGCCTCTGTATAGCAATATCATGAGTTATGAGAATAGTGCTCCTAATCGATTGCTTTCTTTGCAGGTCTAACATCATTTTTAAGACTTGTTTTTGAGTTGAGACGTCGAGTGCCGACGTCGGCTCATCTGCTATGAGTACCTTAGGATTCAATATCGTAGAGGCAACTATGATCACTCTCTGCCTCATTCCTCCACTCAATTCATGCGGGTAAAGGTCTAATACGCTTGGAGAAAGCCCGAGTTCAACGAACTTGTTCTTAGCCATCTCTATAATCTCTTTCTCACTGATTTTCTTATGAGCCTGCACAACGTCTATTATGAATTCCTTAGTCCTCTTAGTTGGCATTAAAGAGTTTAAAGCAGCCTGGGGCACGATGGAAATTACCGTACCCCAGAATTTCTCCTTAACATAATCCCTACTTTTATCCGATATTTCTTCGCCATTTAAGAAAAGCCTTCCTCCGTAGAGCTTTAGAGGAGGCCTTATATTCATCATAAGAACGTTTGCAAGGGTAGATTTTCCACAGCCAGATTCTCCGGCTATACCTATGAAGTCATCTTCCTCTACCGATAGGCTTATGTCTTCAACAGCCTTAACTTGACCAATTGGAGAATTGTAATATGCTCTTAAGCCTTCAGCCTTGAGAAGGCTCATTACTTCCCACCTCTCAACCTAGGGTTAAAATATTCATCTATAGAAGTTGACAGCATGAGTAGTGATGTTGTAATAAGGACTAGTACGATTCCAGGAGGCACGAAGCACCACCACCTTCCTAAACGGATTGCTTCACCTTGTTGAGCTCTTTGAAGCATTACTCCTAACGAGCTCTCCGTTGAAGGATCTATACCTGCGCCTATCATGCTCAACCCTGCCTCTGCAAGCATAGATATTGAGAGTAATAGGGCCACGCTCATGAATATATAAGACGCCATATTCGGCAATAGATCCTTGAATATGATTTCATACCCCTTCAAACCGGACATCTTAGACATTTGTACAAACTCTCTCTCCTTAAGGCTCATTATCTGCGCTCTGACTGCTCTGGCCAGCCAAGGCCATGATGTAACACCAATTACTATAGATACAAAAAGCGGCGACCTCTCCTTTAGGTATGAGGCTATGAGTATCATCAGAAGTATCGCTGGGAGAGTATATATTATGTTAGTAATCATCATTAGTATTTCGTCGATTACACCACCCTTGAATCCAGCAAAACTGCCAACGAGAATTCCTATTGTTAATGCTATGATTGTTGCAATAACTCCAACGTAAAGAGATGTCCTTATGCCAATAAGGAGATGGGACAGTATATCTCTACCGTTCCTATCAGTACCAAGTGGAAATTCGTTACTCGGAGGAGTATCGGGTGTGCCAGCGTATAATGAAAGGTTTAACTTAGGATATAAAGGTGGTCCCACTAATGCAACGAGTATAACCACTACTAGTACACTAATGCTGAATGTGAATTTCTTTATCTTGAACATCTCCTTAGGAATTAATAATAACTTCCTACGCTTCTGCATAGCCTGTTCTCACCCGAGGATCGAGATAGGCATAAATGAAATCCACTATCAAGTTTGCAATAAGTAACGTAGAAATTAGTATTATAAATATTCCCTCTATCAACGGATAATCTAGCTTATTTATGGAATCATAGAGTATTCGCCCCATTCCTCTATAGTTGAAAACGAGCTCTGTAAGAAGTTGGCCTCCAACTACAGAACCAAAGTTTAAAGCGAGGCCGGTGATTTGAGGCAGTATGGAGTTTTTAAAAACATACTCAAGGATTTTACTATCCTTCAACCCCAATGAGTCAGAATATACCACATAATCAGAACCCAACTCGTATATTGCCATAACCCTCATGCCTATTGCCCACCCGCCTATTGCACTCAAAACTATAGATGCAAAGGGAAGAATGTAGTGTGCCAAATAGTCGGTTATGAATTCTAAAGTAAGAGAGGGGGTTATGAAACGACTAGTATCCCAAGTTCCTCCAAGCGGGAAGATTTCGTATCTGACTGCAAAAATAAAGAGTAATATCATTGCCAACCAATAGTATGGTACTTGAGATAGAGTAAGGAAAATTGACATCAATATGTTATCAGTTGCCTTCCCCCTCTTATAAGCAGCTATAGCCCCCAAGAAATTACCTATTATCCACGATACTATCGTCGAAGGTACGAGTAGCATTAGTGTCCAAGGAATTCTAGAAAAGATTACTTCCGCAACAGGTATACGGAAATAGAAAGAAATTCCTAAATCTCCCTTAAAAATTCTAGATACGAAATCTGTGAACTGTATGTGTAACGGTTTATCCAATCCGTATTGTTCAAGTAATTTCCTCTCGATTTCCTTAATCGTTTCCGGCTGAAGTGTCATTCTATTGAGAATATCTCTAAGTAATATGGCTAATGGATTTCCTGGAATCATACGTGGAAGAGAGAATATTATTATCGTGAAGACGAAAAACGTCGCAAGTAAAAAGCACATTCTTCTAAGTAAGTAAATAAGCATTGGATTTAATGGTTTTCTCTCTTCTCTAGACATTATATAGAAAAAGAAAAAAGGTAGTATATAACTCTTTCTATTATTTTTTTATTTATTTCTTTCTGACTATCAAGAAGATTACTGCAAGCAAGACTATGATCGTAAGAACTATTTGAACCATTAGGAGATTGTTTATTGAATTGATGGATTCAACAGTACTCTTTGATGCCGCTTTCACTTCGCTAACAGCACTACTCAATTCGCTAACAGCACTACTGAGCTGAGAAGATATGGAAGATAGAGCACCACTGAGACTTCTTAACGTTTCTCCTATTTCTTCAATTCTTCTTTGCTCAACCGTTGGAGCCACTGCCCAATCCTTGAACAATTTCGACACTGGGAACTTTGTATTTTCTATCCACTCCGGTACGATAGATTTCTGACCTTTCTTAGCAATGTAGAACAGCATCGGTAGATTGTTTGGCCAAGATTCAGTGTACATTCCAGCAAACCATCTCTTGTTCTCTTCATTTGGAAAGCCAACCCAGTAGTCCTCACCATACTCGTACCACAGTGGCTTCTCGAACATCACTATGACTGGAAGGTCTGTGAGGGCAATCCGCTGTAGTTCGCTGTATATTTGTTTAAGCTGTATAAAGTCCTTCTCTGGATTGAGCTTAGCAGCCTGGTCTATTAATGGCATGGCATCTGTCTTAGTGTATCCAGCGATGTTTCCTCCCCAAGGCCTGTCCAATCTCGGATCAAGTGTATACCTGAATATATTCCACGGATGGTCTACGCCTCCACCGACGGACCAGAATATGACCATGTCAAAGTCTCCCTTGTCTATTTTATCGGCCCAAACAGAGAAGTCTGGGAATTCTGGCTTTACGTCAATACCCACAGCCTTTAGATTTTCTGCTATTATGTTACACATGTCCATCCAGTCTGTCCATCCCATCGGAACCTCTATCTTCAGCCTTAGGTCTTTACCGCCGATTTCCCTTATTCCGTTACCATTAGTATCTTTTATGCCGGCAGCGTCGAGTATTTGTTTGGCTTTGTTTGGATCGTAGTAGTAACCGTATTTCTCAACTAGTTCCTTATCCATCCACTTTTCATACATACCCCATTTTACCATGCTTGGAGAAGACTTGATACTGTATCCACATTGAGCTACTCGAGTTAATCTTTCATAGTCGATTGCAAATGCAATCGCCCTCCTAAGATCTGAGCTTATGAGAGGCTCCTTCCAGTTTATTACGAGCAGAGCGTGATCGCTGCCTAAGTAGTATGGAGGATTCTTCAAGTATGTTCCCCTAGCCTTGCCTTTGACTGTCCACATTTCCCATATGTTTACGAAGAAGTGTGACGCTAAGTCAAGCTCACCTTTTTCAAACGCTGCAGCAGCGAGCTCGTTAGAAGCATACTTCTTGTGTAGGATATACTTCGGTGCGGGGAGACCAAAGATAGTTTTGCCCCACCAATTGTCATCTCTTTCGTATAGAGCTGTTTCTCCTTCTGAATATTCTTTCATTCTATATGGACCGCCGGTTACTATTGCTTTTGGATCTCTATCTGTAAAGTCTGTTGGTAGCTTTGAACCATATTGCTTCTCTAATACCTCCCATCTATGCTTTGGAACTATGGGTGGATAGTATAATATTTGTAAGAATGTAAATGTATTAAGCTTCGCAGCCGATGTCACTAGACGAACCGTTTTAGAATCCACTACGTCTACTCTCTCCAGATAGTCCCACACGCCCGCCCAGGGAGAGCCAAGTCTCTTGCCGGCTTCAAGAGTATATTTAACGTCGTCAGCTGTTATTGGAGTACCATCTGACCATTTTGCTGCATCTCTTATCTTAATTTCTAGAGTGTAAATGTCGATCCACCTGTAGCTCTCAGCTAAGTAAGGTATTAGCTCATCAGAAACAAAGCTGTACATGTATAATGATGGATACATTAGCCATGTTCCCCAACAGGGCGATCCGGAGAAGGGGTTGAAAATTTCCGGTTGCCAGCCACTAGAGACGACGAGAGTATCCTCCCTGGGAACCTGTGCCCTTACGATTGTCACTGGGACGAAGATGGGGTAGATGACTAACGACAGGATCACAAGAGAGGTTAGCACTAAACTTTTAATGTTTTTCAAGGGTTTTCACCGTTGGTTCCCACTTCCTTTTTTATTTATAAACATTTCTGTCAATAAACTTTAATTGAAAATACAATGGGACGATATTTTACACTGTAAACTTTTAGAAAATAAAAAGTCTCGAGTGTAAAAGAACTTTTTAGTACTTTTTTTAAAATGTAACATTTTTAATAAGATTTGAAACCGTTTAATACCCATAAATAGTGTTTATTATCATCAAAGTATTAAGTATAGTATAGTGTATAGTAATTCAAGAACAACATAATTAATTTTAGTCAGGTTAAGAAATATGGTAGTGTGCAGTTATAAAGGACGGTTTGCTTTCGCAATCTTACATACGAGAAATATTATTAAGGGAAGTGTAATGATTACGAGGAAAACCGTAAGTCCAAATTCAAAGCGAAATATTTGTGAACTGGCAATAAAGTACGCGAGGGTAAGTATTTCCAATAAAAGGCTCCACACCAGTATTAATAGAACAGCCCTATCTAGGCTGCTTAATGACATCTCAAACTTAAGAAATCGACAGGGGGCCTTAAAAACTGTTTTGTTATATAACCGAAAACTATCGTGTTGAAATCTTAAAAATAAGCTATTTTGTTATCTCAACAACTTTTCTTGTTATAGCTTTATCAAACATTTTTCTCTGTTTAAATTCTTCCTGCTTTCCTGAATTCCATTGGTCAACCGGTCTTAAATACCCTACGACTCTAGAATAGACTTCTGTAATTCTTCCACATTTGGGACAATTAGGCTGTTCACCGGATAAATAACCATCTTCTGGACAAATGCTGAATGTTGGCGTTATTGTAAAATACGGTAGCTTAAAGTTCTCACATATTTTCCTGATTAATGTTGCAATAGAATCTACTGGAGGATTGCTTTCGCCAAGCCATATATGTACGACGGTCCCACCAGTATACCTTATTTGAAGCGGCTCTTGAAGTCTAAGGTATTCCCAGAGGTCGTCTGTATAGTATACTGGCAAGTGAGTTGAGTTAGTATAGTAAGGTGCTGCACCTTTCTTGACATTTTCCTCATTTGCAACTATTATATTCGGATACATCTTCTTATCTATCTTAGCAAGTCTATGAGAAGTACCTTCAGCAGGTGTTGCTTCAAGGTTAAAGATATTCCCAGTTTCTTCTTGGAAATCCTGTAGTCTCTTCCTCATGAAGTCTAAAACTTTTATGGAGAAGCTTAAGCCTTCAGGGTCTCCTATGCTACATCCCAGGAAGTTTAGACAGGCTTCATTCATGCCTACGAGTCCAATAGTACTGAAGTGATTCTTCCAGTATGATCCGAAGGCCTCTTTTATATGTCTCAAGTAGAACTTTGAATACGGATATAGACCAGCTTCTGTAAACTTTTCAAGCCACTTCCTCTTTATTTCCAGAACGTCTTTAGCAAGGACCATGAGCCTATCGAGCCTTTCAAAGAAATCGCCTTCACTCTTAGACAAATAACCTATTCTCGGCATGTTTATTGTAACTACTCCAATAGAGCCCGTTAGCGGGTTTGCTCCGAAAAGTCCTCCGCCTCTCTTCTTCAACTCTCTCTTATCCAGCCTTAGATGGCAACACATTGAACGTACATCCTCAGGGTTCATATCGGAGTTTATGAAGTTGGCGAAATACGGAATGCCGTATTTTGCAGAAGTCTCTAATACTTTCCTTATTGTTTCATCATCCCAATCAAAATCTTTCGTTATGTTTACAGTTGGAATTGGAAAGGTGAATACTCTTCCAACAGCATCACCCTCCAGCATTACTTCAGCCAGAGCCCTATTGAAAATATCCATTTCTTCTTGGAAATCGCCGTAGGTTGCATCCATAGTTTCTCCACCTATTATAACTGGTTCATCCTCCATGAAGCTTGGAACCTTAAGGTCTAGGGTTATGTTTGAAAAAGGTGTTTGAAAACCTACTCTAGTTGGAATATTCATGTTAAACATGAATTCTTGAAGAGCCTGTTTAACCGATTTGTAATCAAGGTTATCATATCTTATGAATGGAGCCAGGTAGGTGTCAAAGTTGGAGAAGGCTTGAGCACCGGCGGCTTCTCCCTGTAATGTGAAGACGAAGTTTACAACGTGTCCAAGGGCAACTCGGAAGTGTTTTGCAGGCTTAGCTGAGACTTTACCCCTAACACCCTTAAAGCCCGTCATCAACAAGTCTTTCAAATCCCATCCTACACAATATGGTCCAAGGATACCCAGATTATGAATATGAAAGTCACCGTTTAAATGTGCTTCTCTTATCTCAGTTCTACCCTTATTGAAAATCCTGTGAAGCCAATATTGCGATATCACCTGAGAAGAAATATGGAAGTTCAATGCCTGTAGCGAGTATGTTGTATTAGCATTTTCTCTAACGAGCCAACTCTTATTCTCCAGATAACTATCTACAAATTCTCTTATTTGAGCATGAAGAGCCCTGTAAAGAATATAGGATTTTGCAACGTTGTACAAGTTATTCTCTACGAGAACCTGCTCTACTAAGTCCTGAACCTGCTCTACATGCGGGATTTCACCCGGCTTAAGTTGCCTCTCTAAACGTTCAACAACCTGATTTGAAAGCTTTTCTGCAAGTTCTCTATCCTGTCCACCTACGGATTTTATTGCCTTCCATATGGCTTCGGTTATCTTATTCTTGTCGAAGTCAACGATTCTACCATCTCTCTTAACTATCTTCTTCAAACCCTGCTCAAACAGGTTATTATCAGATTGTTTGATTGTCTGAAACATCTGCATCTCTCCTTGATTATTCCATTTATCTCCCATGTTGATATTGAAAGCAAGGATTTTGTACCAATCTTAATATAAATCTTGTCTAAAATTTTCTTGACAATCGGATTTGCGTGAAGAATTTTAAATGATAAAAATAATTGATAATTGTTAAACATGAGAAGGAGGTACTTTCCCTTAAAAACTAGCTTTAAATGATGTGAGTCTAAATGATTACTGACAGAAGCATTTTAACTCATCTGCTTAAAAAATATCGTCTAACCCCCTGAAGGTCTTGATAAAATGATTGTACTCCCCCCTAATGGACGAGTCTATTTCGGCAGGATGGGAAGGAGGAGTTTTAGTAAGGAAGAAAAGGAGGTATTTGAAAATGCTGGTATTCAGTGGCAAGGAACTTTATAAGAGGAAAGAAGTCTTAAACCTGCTCAAAGCCTTCAAAGAGAGAAAAATAAGCAGAATTGAGCCAAAAATCAGTTTAGAAGGGGCATTAAGCTATGTAGATGCTGAGAAAATCATGGATGCTAGGGGGGAGGTGGTGAGAAACATCCTTGAGGAGCTTGCTGAAGACGGATTCTTAATTAGAGAGCTTTTAGAGACAAGGATAGCGTGTCCACAATGCGGGTCTCTCAATGTTTCTCTTAGACTTAGATGCTCTGCTTGTGGCTCTACCAGCATCAAGAGAGGTGAATCGATTCAACATAATAAGTGTGGATATATTGATTTCAAAACTGTTTTCACAGTTACCGATGGTTTAATGATATGTCCCAAGTGTAACGAATCTATTAAAAAAGAAAGGGGCGACTATGTTGAGAAAGGAGTTCTTTACAAGTGTTTAGTATGCGGAGAGTTTTCACAGAACCCGATAAAAGAATTTATCTGTAGCAGATGTGAGAAAAACTATAGAGAGGAGGATTATAATCCTTTTGAAGTATACGGTTACAGTGTTAACGAAGAAAGAAAAGAAATAATTGAAATAGAAACGCTCGACCTCGGATCAGTTGTTAAGAATCTTAGGTCTGCATTCTGGGAAGTAAAAACCTCAGTCTTCCTCAGCGGTAAGTCAGGCTTGGAGCATCCATTCACAATGGTAGCATACAGGCCGGGTACGGACAGGGCTAGTGAAGAAACCAGAATTATAGTAGATATATTTTTTGAAGATAAATCTATCAATGAAATTCCAGTAATCTCGTTCTTCTCTAAGATACTTGATGTAGAAGTTAAGCATGCAATACTCTTAGCAGTACCGAGTGCAAACGATAAAGCTAAAGAACTAGCTAAATCATATGGAATATCCGTTTTCGAATGTGGAAAAATGGATGAAGTTGCTGATACTCTCTGGAATGCGATCAGACCAATTGTAGAAGAAGAGGCTAGTAAAACCTTCATGGAAATAGCTGGAATACTTGAAACTTCTCAAGTTATTAAAAATCTTATAAAAGAAGAAACTGAGGGCTCAGGGCAACAGTTAGATTCAAAGCCTGTTGAGATTTAGAATAGTAAAGCTTATCCGTAAGGCCGGGTTTCATTGTCCAGGGTTGAATACAGCAGCTCTCGTCATAGTTCTACTATACGTTGCAGCAGGCATCCTCTCATTAATACTAGCACCACTATACGTAGTCAATGAGCTAACTCTCTTCGAAAACCCGGAGAATCCTATGAATGTATTATTCCTCATGTTCTCAATAATAATCGTATTTGTGGTAGTAATGATAATAGTGAAACTTAAGCTTGAGGTTATTTTAAAAGGATTATTCTATTTCAGCGCATTTACAGTGCTTTTCGTGACAATAAGTATTCTAATCCCCAACTTCCCGTTTTCGATTATAATAGCAGCATTGTTTTCCGCTTCAATACTAATATTACTTAACAGATTTTACAAGTGGTATATAGTAGATGCAGTTGGCGTCTTCATTAGCGCTAGCCTTGCAGCCTGGTTTGGAGCATCTCTTTCACCGCAGGTGCTCGTAATACTTCTTTCCCTAATGGCAATATATGATTACCTTGCAGTAAAGTCTGGAGGTATGGTCAGCCTGGCTGAGAAAACTCTTAAAATGAATTTGCCGACAATGCTTGTATCTCCCATTAAAAGTGTTCCGAGAGAGCTTAAAATCGTAGAAGGAGAAGAGAGGAAAGGAGCCTTCTTAGGCTTAGGGGATGTAGCCTTTCCGAATATGCTTACTGTATCGACTTTTCTAAATACTGGAAAAACTATAGCTGCAATACTCGTCTTAACCGGTGGTCTAGTCGGATTAATAATCGTACTTCATGTAGTTCGATACTTCAAAAAGCCTCAGCCAGGCCTACCGTACATAGGACTTGGGGCAGCCATAGCTTGGACAATATCAATGATAATATTCTAAATTCTAAAAACATTAATTTGAAGAAAAAAGCCCTATTATCAGCCTTTCTTTTCGACGGTTATTGCTTGAACGGGACATGTATCTCTTGCAGATTCTGCGCATTGTACAACGCTGTCGTCTATAAAGCCTTCAGACATGTTTTGAGTAAGTGAAGACCTGAATTTGGAGATAACTTGGCTTTTACCATCGTCATCGCTTTCGAATACTTCGGGACAGGTAGAGTAGCATACTCCGCATCCTATGCATACCTCCTTGTTAACCGCAACCCTATACTGTGCCATTATTCATCGAATCGTCCCTCTGAGGCTTTAATAAAAATCTTTCTCAAACAGCTTTAAACCTCTACACGTTTGATAATAAACGGTTAAAAGGGTTGAAGAATCATTTTCAACAAGGTTTGAGCAGAATCATACTGCTTACGAATGATGACGGAGTGCATTTTCCAGCTTTCAAAGCATTTTGGAGGCACTTATTAGATCTTAAGATTGGCGAGATTGTAGCTGCAAAGCCGGAGCATGAGATGAGCGTTGCAGGCAAGTCAATAACTCTACATAAGCCTCTTAGAGTAAACATGATTTCCAGTAAGATACATGGGGATAAGTATAGGCACGTATACCTCATTTCCGGAACCCAGCTGATGCCGTGGTTATAACCTTCAAGCTAATTCTTAAGGAGAAGCCCTGCATAATTGTAAGTGGTATAAACATTGGCGACAATATTACTCTCGACAATCTCTTTACTAGTGGAACCATAGCTGCAGCAATACAATCCTTGTTGAACGATGTTCCAGCAATAGCCTTCAGCGTCGAGATTCTGACGAGTATTGAACGTAGGCAGCTTAAAGTGAGTAATTCCAATATTCATTGGAGAGCTACCGCCGAGATAACTAGATTCATGATTGAAAACCTGCTTTCTAAACCATACGTACTTAACATAAACTTTCCGTTTAAAATCGGAAAAAGACACCAGTGTGAAGTTAATCACGCTTGCAAAAATCAAGTTTGAAAACTATATTTATATTCTAGAAAGGAAAGATCCCAGTGGGATTCCCTACTACTGGATAGGAGGTTCAGAAATTAACGTAAGCAAGTCCGATGAAAGCACGGATCTCTATGCATTAACTGTTCAGAAGGCAATATCCATATCTCCCATAATCCTAGAGATAAGTACTCCAATACTTAAGGGGCTTGAATCCGCATACCATAGAGAACAATTGGAGAAAGATAGGGAAGTACTCTTAAATCTGCAAAAAGAAGTTAGAGAAATACTTATGTCAAAAGTGCATTAAAAACAGATTAGGTAGTAGTTCTGAAAAATAAGCAGATTTCAAAAAAACTTAATAACCAGTATATAATATGGAAGATTGTTGATTGAAAAAGTAGTCTCCCTAGAAACCCAAAGGGCTTATGGAGAATTGAGAAACATTCTGATTAAAAACAATTGTAGAATAATATCGGAGGAACCATGGAAAAGCATTGTAGTTGAACATGGTTATCCCTCAAGCTTATCACCGCGTGAAACATGGAAGAAAATGAGTTTTTACCTTTATCCTGATGAGGGAGGGACGAGGATTATAGGGTCTTCCCAGATAATTTTCCCAATACCCATCACCATCATTAACTACTTGATGGTTGTGTTTATAATCTTCTTCATAGGTGAATTTTTTATCCATGGAATTTGGTCTGCAGCCCTTATTGGACTTATTTCAGTTTCAATAATTTATGAAGCTTACTATAGTCTCTATCGTAAGAGACACTTGTTTTTAGAAGAGGTCTTCAAACTTCTTGCTCAAAAAGCTGAAAAGCCTTAGGCATTGCTATTCTCTAGCGGATACACAACCTTGCCATAAGAATCTTCAATTAGGCTAATTAGTTTTTCAGCAGCTTCTAAGACAATTCTCTTAGCGATGTTTCCATCCCTATGGAAAGCATTCAAGTAAACATGGATAATTGGCTTCTCCTCAGTACCTTTAGGATGCGATTTCACATACACTTCCGGATACTGTTCTTTAACCTTGCTTATTATTGGAGCTAGAGCAGATTCCATAACCCCGACTATTCGGAAAGAGTGTTCAGCAATTTTAAAGCCTGAATAAAGCGAAATCTCCTTTGAAATGGCTTCGTTGAATATAGCCTCCATCTCCCGGGGAACGCCTGGTAAAGCGTATATTATAGTAGACTCGCAGGAAATCTTGGCTGCCGGAGCAGTTCCAACAGGGTTGTGCAAAGGTATTGCACCCTCAGGCATCTTTGCCATCTTAATCCTTGCATCGGTAAGGCTTTCACCCATAGTTTCATATTTTCTCTTAACCATTTCCAGAGCTTCAGGATGAACGGTTAGTTTCAGTCCTAGAGCTATTGCTAGACCTTCAAGAGTCTTATCGTCGTAAGTAGGTCCGAGTCCGCCGGTCATTATTATGAGCGAGGGCTTTCTTGAAAGCGCCTCTCTAATGCATGATGATATTTCATCGAGGTCGTCGCCGATGACGGTAATCCTCTTAACTGCAACGCCAAGTTTAGTAAGTTTGTCGGCAAGCCAAGAAGCATTTGTATTCACTACCTTACCTATTAGGAGTTCGTTCCCTATAGAAATCAACTCGCAATTTAATCGAGTATCCAATTTGATTGCTTCCTCAATAGGGGAAACTTAAGCTTTATCAATTTTAAGTCTAATTATTAGCAGATTTAACCAGTTTTCAGGTGTTGATTTGAAGAGCAATTAAGATTTTTGTCTAAAGGCGAGTGCAGCCTTCCTATATGGTCCTCTTTTTCTAAGCCTGGCCCTGCGTCTCGCTTCAACCTTCTTATGTAGCTTATCTTCATGCTCCTCGAAGCTCATTGTCTTAACAGGAAGCTTAAGAATAAAAATGTTAAGAAGAAAAATGCACTTATTTCCAAAATTAAAAAATGGTGGAAAAATGCAGTCTTATTCTGCTTGATATTTTATAGGTAAGGTGTTCTTGAACTACTTATTATTCCACTACCGCTCCATAACAATTTTCCTTCTTTCACGGTTGTACCAGTATATCGCCACCATACGGTGTCAGTGGAGTTATAGCCCACATTAACCCCCCTGTACTCAGTCCCACCTATGCCAAATATGTAGTTCCCGATCCAAGTGATATGTGATACGTTTCCTAGGGTAGCATATCCTGGAAGATAACGCCATTTACTCCCATCGTAATAAGCCATATTCGTATTAGTTACGAGCCAATCTATTCCATTAATGGGCTGATTGCTTTCAACACCGAATTGAAAGTGCTTAATATTAAAACCACCATAAGATCGGTTTCCTACTAGAAAAGCAACATCATTAGTTGAGTGGGACCATTGATATATTACAGGAACGTCATTATCGTAATCGGACCATGACCGATATACGTAGAGTCTGTAAAGTACAGTGCCAGATCCAATATCCATTCTTGTAACGAACAGTATAGAATTTCCGGTACCGATATTTGGGAACTCCTTGTATTGTACTCGACTTGCACCATACCATGCTTGAGGGGCCCAAGTAACACTATTGTCTCTAAGCAATGCTGCACCACTCTGATATATCAATCCGCTTGGTGTCGTTCCACTAGCAGCACCAGCCACACTGAGAACTGGGCCTAGCCACCTACCAGATGGAAAAGAGCTAGCTGGTGCTGAATAAGTAAAAGAGAATATAACTCGGCTGGCTGTCGTCACAGTAGACATAAAGTATCCTCCTACATAAGGTTGTTGTGCTAAAGTTGTTTGTATTGGTATTGGAATTAAGCTCAGAATTAAAAGACTTAATCAAGAGAAATATTTTATCAGATTTTTTAAGCATATTGCGCCTATCTTTAATCATGGAAACACCCCCTCCATTGAAGTATCGTTAATCATAGCGATACCTTCTTCAGGTTCTGTGTAAATACCTACTGCACCCAAGTCGAAAATCGTCAGCGGAAAGCCTTTGGGAACGTTAACTATCATTGTAACCTCTATCGTCTGATTATGCTTTATACTTATAGAACCTGAAGGCTCATACCTCACATACCGGTTTATGAGTACTTCCTCTCTATTGGGCAATACCTTAATTATGCTCAATCCTGGGCCCATCGGGTCTAAAACAACTTTAATTTCGTTGAATTCTTCATCATAAGATACGTAGTGTAATAGCAGCGGTATTCTCGTTTCTTTACCCTTCTTACCGCTTATCACAGGCCTGCCTTTAGCAGAAGAGATGTTTGCCAGCTTAATCTCCAAATAACCCTTAACACCATATTTACGAGCAATCTCAGGATTACGTATTTCAAGAGATGTAAGAAAAGGTATGTAAATAATTGTTGGGGATGTGCTTTCCCCGGCTTCTCCAGGGGCAGTATAGGCTTCGCTTAATCGCGAGTTCTCAAGGCCTCTCAGAGTAGAAGAGGCTATTAAAGAGACAATAACGATGCCTAATATAATGGAAAGTACTAATGCCAATCTTGACGGTAATGCCGTATTTACTTTTTTCTGCAGGAATTTCTTAAATAGATGCAGACTTAGATAACATTTATTCTTGATATTTATTTTTCCCAATGTTTTCACCGAACGTTATGGTACTAGGCTCTATATATATCGGTGTTCTAATTGCTCGACATTTTTCCAAAAGATTTTGAAATGATTTTAAAAGATAAGTTTATAAATTATTTGTTACTGATAAAAAACAGTTTTTGGTAATTGCTTTTGCAAGCTTAGTTTTTGCGGCAGACGTAATTTTTAAAACTGATTAAAGATTAATCGTCCAGAAACAGTATTGAGAATAAAAAAATTAAGCAGTAACATAGTCCTTAAGAAGCTGGAAGATGAAATCCGGTTTGATGATAAGGATTTCCCAGTTCTCTCAAGTAAGACTCCCTTTGAATTACTTATAGCAACCATTCTATCGCAAAACACTAGCGATAAGAATACTGCAAAATCATTGAAAAAGCTCAGGGAGAGGATTGGAATAACTCCGGAGAAGATTTTAAGGGCTGATTTGAAAGTTTTGAAGTCTGCTATAAGGTCCTCTGGCCTTTACAATGTTAAGGCTACTGTAATTAAAAAACTCGCTAAGATCGTAATTGAGAAATATGGTGGCAGGCTTGAGCAGATTTTTGAGAAGCCCCTTGAAGAGGCGAGGAGCGAATTAATGAGCCTCCCAGGAGTCGGCCCTAAGACAGCTGATGTAATGCTTTTATTTGCAGGAGGAAAACCTACTTTCCCCATAGATACTCATGTTTCCAGAGTTTCTCGGAGGCTTGGAATAGTGGATGAAAAAGACGATTATGAAGAGGCTCGTGTAAAGCTTATGAAATTTTTCCCGCCGAAATACTATTTGAAAGCTCATCTCTTACTGATAGAACATGGTAGGAGGACGTGTAAGGCTAAGAATCCTCTTTGCAGAAATTGCGTTTTATTAAAGTATTGCTCTTTCGGACAACTTTTATCAAAAAAGCTTTGATGCCTACCTCTTCCTACAATTGCTACAGTCTGGGAATACGTAGAGGTATATCTTGTGCCATGATAGTGTTTCAACCTTTTGAGGAACCCAGTCTTTAAACGTGAACTCGTGGCTAACTATTCTCGCCCCAGGCTTAAGTTCGGCTTCAAGCTTCGGTTTTATTTTTTCGTTTGCAGACGTTGTTAAGAATAGGGTTACTACTGTTGCTTCAGACAAGTCTGCATTCAACAAGTCTTCATTGTAAACAATTATCCTACTTGACAAGCCTTCCCTCTCTATTTTTCTGATTAGATCCTCGTAAAGATCCTTCCTTATCTCGTATCCGACTGCTTTCCTCGCGCCGAATTTCTTAATAGCTGTAATAAGAAGCCTACCATCTCCACATCCTAAATCGTAAACAACGTCGTCAGGCGTAACTTTAGCGATTTCAAGCATTTTCTCAACAACTTCAGGTGGCGATGGTACGTATGGCACTGTTATCGACAATGCGTTAATTTAAGCATTTTGAGAGAGAAATAAACTTATCGCTTGTTAAGTTTCCAACATAACATTCTCAAAGATTTTGAGAATTGTTCTAGCATTTTCGATCATGTAATGGTCATTGTTTAAGAAAACGTATATTCTCTTTGGTTTAGCCTCAATCACTCTCTTTACAATCTCATTAAGCTCATTAATGGTGTAATTGTGAGAATACCATGATGACCTACCGTGCATCCTCAAGTAGACTATCCCCGTCGTGTTGAAAACATGCCTTGGTAAGTCCGGGGCGTCCACAGAGACTACTGTAATACCTCTTTCACTAGCCCATTCTTCCCATTCTCCTGAGAACCATTTTAAGTTTCTCCACTCCATTGCAGCTTTTTCAACAATCCCAACTTCCTTAAAGAATCGCTCTATGTTCCTAATCGTGTTATGACTCGGTTCCATGAAAGGCGGAAGTTGAAATAAGTAGAAATCTATGCTTTCCTCAAGAGGTTTAAACAAATCAATGAACTTGTTAAACGTCTTAACTGCTTTACTGCCCATCCTGTACACGTGTGTAACTATCCTGGAGACTTTAACCGCCCACCTGAATCCTCTCGGTGTTTTCTTGGCCCAAGAACAAACTTGATTCCTAAAGGGAAACCTGTAGAAACTAGCGTTAAGCTCAACACTGTTCAAACCGGAGTTCTTGACATACCAGTCGAAGCCATTAGGATTCCAATCATAACTCCAGCCTGAAGTACCTACGAATATCTTTTGCTTCGAGCTCATAACTAGGGAAGACTATTCCTCCTTGTCAAATATCTTCATGGCTTCCGGTATTTTATCTATCAAGTCTGATGCGGTTATGTGAAAGCCTTTTTCCCCGACAGCCTTTAAGCCAGCGTCTCCGTGAACATACGCCGCAGCCGCCGCTGAGCTAAAGCCATCATTACCCCATGCTAGGAAGGCAGCTATTATGCCAGATAACACATCCCCAGTGCCTCCGACGGCGAGTCCTGGTGTAGCGTGTTTATTCACCTTAAGCCTCGTACCGTCTGTAACGATTGTTTCAAAGCCTTTTAGAAGTATTGTGAAATCGTATTTCTTGGAGAGCTCTATTAATATCGGAATGTTTTCAAACCATTTCTCCTTAAGCTCCTTGTCAAAAACGTGTTTGAATTCCCCCCGGTGAGGAGTGGCGACAACCCCCTTAAGCAAGTTTGGAAAAGATTTTAGCGATTTAAAACCGTCCGCGTCGACAACTATGGGTAATGATTTGCTCTTAGCTTCTTCAATTAGAATTTTAACAGTTTCAATAGTTTCTTCGTGAAGACCTATACCAGGACCGATTACTAATGAATCAACTTTCTCCATGAGTTTTGAAAGTACATCCAATGCTTTATTATTGAGATGTTTACCTGGAAGCTCATATACGACGAGGTCTGGCGTAATTGCTCTAATCGAACTAGCTACGGATTCTGGCGCGGCTACGATAGATAGCCCCACCCCAACTCTGAGTGCTGATAATGCTGCTAAGGCCGGTGCACCAGAAAAGGTTTCACTACCTCCAACTACTAGAACGTAACCGTAATCTCCCTTATGTGAAAACTTTTTCCTACTCTTAATAACCCTCCTAACATCCCCCGGGCCGGTGTACAATTCGGCTTCAAGAGGAATACCTATATCAGCCACTACGACTTCGCCGGCATGTTTATACTTACTTAGAAAATCCTTGGTCTTATGGAATGTTATTGTATACGATGCTTTAACGACCAGGTCTTCTTCACTACTTTCCGGGCCTAAGCCGGTTGGGATATCGACTGCAAAAATGATCTTATTGGAAGAATTCAACTCCCTCACGATTGAAGCGAATGGTTCTTTCAAAGTCCCCTTAAAGCCAGTTCCAAGCATCGAGTCAACTACATAGTCACATTTCTCAAGTATCTCTCTGATAATACCCGTTTCCGACGAGTCGTTAATCACAATCTTTTCTACTTCTTCCATGTGTAGAAGGAGGTTCCAATTTGTCCTAGCCTCCATACTCCTAATATCCTGAGGCCTGCCTACCAGAACAACTATAACGTGAGCACCCATATTCCTCAAATGCCTAGCGACTACGAAACCATCTCCACCATTATTACCAGTACCACATATAATTAGAAAGGATTTTCCTTTAACATCAACCTTTGAGGATATGAATCTTGCCGTTGCAGAACCAGCATTCTCCATCATGCATATTCTTGGAAAACCGAGTGCTTCAGCATTTTCCTCTATGGCAGCCATATCAGCACTCGTCACGACTTCTGGAAGAAACGGTATTACGGTATCAAGCCACCTCCTCATCGTAATATTCACTTTAGAAGGCGTTTTTAAGAGTTTTAAATCTTTGACGATTAGTAATGAAATCACATATTGGGATGGGGAAGCCTGCTTAGGAGTCTGAGGAAAATCATCTCTGATAGAGAGGTTAGTGAAACAGTCCTGAACAGAATTAAGAGCTTTGAAGAAACGGGAAGAGATAGAGATAAGACTTTCAGCGAGCTCTGCTTCTGCATACTTACTGCTAATTATTCCGCTGAAGGGGGATTAAGGATACAAAGAGAGTGTGAAGAAGATTTCTTCAATCTTGATGAGTTTAGCCTTGCTGAAAAGCTTAGAAGACTCGGACACAGGTATCCTAAGAGCAGAGCTAGATATATAGTTGAAGCAAGAAAAATCTATAACGAGGTATGGAAGACAGTTAAGAGCGATAAGGATCCGTTGGAAATCAGGAAATGGCTTGTAAAAAACGTCCTAGGATTAGGGTTTAAAGAAGCCAGTCATTTCCTTAGGAACATAGGCTTCAAGAACCTTGCAATAATAGATAGGCATGTTTTAAGAATTCTGCATGAGCATGGATTAATAAAACACATCCCTACTGTTCTTTCAGAAATCAAGTATTTAGAAATAGAGAAAATTCTCTCTAGAGTAGCTGAAGAATTAAATATCTCTTTGGCGGAGCTGGACCTTTACCTCTGGTATATGGATACTGGGAAAATACTGAAATAGAATCGGAATTACGCTAATTCAACCAAGTATTCTCTTCCACGTTTTATTTTCCTAATTAATCCCTTCTTCTGAAGCTCGTTCAAAACCATTGAGGTCTTTGCCTTTGAAAAGCCTGTTGCTTCCTTTATCTGTTTTTGTAACAATCTACCCCCAGAGTTCTTGAGTATTCTAAGTACTAGTTCTTCATCTGAAATCATGTATTCGTCTGAGGGCAAGGACGGTTTCTTCCTACGACGGTATAGAATCAATGAAGCTGAGACTAAGGTTATTACCATGAGAACTGCTATAATGATCAATAATCGATAGGTCTCTGAACCTTCAGTGCTCTCTGCTTCTTCGTAGACTGAGAATATAATGTGTTGCGGAAGATTGTTAATCTTATACTTAGAATTGGATGGTAATCGTAAAGAAACGCTCCAGGATCCAACAAGATTTGGAGTATAATCGTCTGAAAAATAACCATCACTACCTACAGTAACCATTCTAACGATTTCCAAGCCTTCGGGGTTTTTGTAAACTATATGAATGATTAAATTGGATACTGGTGGACTAATCTTACCGTAAGCCCTTAGAGAAAGACCTTTTTCAACACGAGTATTGTTTAATAAGAATTCTTCAACAGTTAAAACCCTGTTTTGGAACACCAATCGGGGCTCACAATCAGAGAAGTCAAGTTTTCCAAACCATGTTACTTTCGAAGACTCTTCCTTTGAAGGATGGGGACTTACCATTTCTAGAAAGTAGTTTTCAGCCAACTCTGAGTAATCTATTTCAAGCACTTCATCCGAAAAGAGATAGAACCCTCCTTCGAAAACATCTCCGACTTCAATCTTATCAAGCGTTTTAAGACTGAAGCCAACCCAAGTAAACCTGTACTCTATGATTCCAAGTTGTTTAATTATCCCACCTCCAAAGTCTATTTCAAGATTAAAATCCTTAGGCAACATTGGTCTCCCAGTTATTAATGATGCCCTATTAACTATGTTTTCTATAGTAGATTTGAAGCTGGATAGCATGCTCTCCCTGTCAGCGTTTTTCATAAATTCCTCAAAATCCTTCTTATCCTCTTCTGAAAGCAAAGGTGTCGAGAGTTTGACTATCCATGTTGCTGACGAATCTTCATGGAGGATTATCCTATAGGTTGTTTGAAACTCAAATTCACCCCTAATCGAAAGCGGTTCTCGTAAGATAATGATTGTTATTAAAAGAACTACTATCGAAACAAATCTTGAGATAGACTTCTGCAACATTTGATGTAGAGTTTTTCTGGAAAAATATAAAATTTATGAGTTATGGATTACTTTTTACCCGTATTTTTCCCAACGCCTTTATTCTGAACTTGCTCCCTAACTTTCTCTTTCACTTCCTCTCTTATCCTCTCATGTAATTGTTTCATCTCTTTCTGGAATCTATGATTTTCTTCAACAATCTGTTTTGCGAAGTTCTTATTCTCCTCGGAGATGTTTTCCCGCAGTGCCTTTAACGCTTCTTTGCTAGTCTCTTTTAACAAACTCAACCTGGTTCTCACTTCAAGCCTTATCCTATTCATTTCCATTATGAATTCCTCACGTGTAATGTTACCGTTTCTCAACATTTCACGGAGCCTCTCCATCTCTCTATTTCTCTCTTCTATGCAAGCCCTCATCTCGTTTTTGGTCTGGTTCAGTATCCTAAGTCTTTCACGCCAAGTATTGTTGAGCATCATCCTCCTTTGGAGTCTTATTCTCAGTAGGTTTTCCCTATGCGTTTGAGTAATATTCCGTATCAGCACTGACATATTCTTACCAAGGGAAAATGGCATTGTTTCATTGTCTAGAGACATTGTAAAATCTTCGAAGGGGATAGTAATGTTGTCCTCATAATACTCTTCCCATATATAATTCTCCTCGTCGGAGTCAGTATCTCCTGAAGCTCGGATAAAGGATAGTAGCATTAGAGCTGAAATCAATGCAACTGCTATCATAGCCAGTATTTTCAAATCGTTTCTTCCATTATTTTTACAGATGCTCATCGTTTCAGCACACCTAAAAAAATGTGTTTAGCGTTGTTAATAAGCGTTTTAACGATATTTCAGTTTTAAAATGTTCAAAAAAAGGCAACATGCCTTAAAAAAATCTAAAAAAGTTCATTTTTCAAAAACAAGATTTCTTTCTACATCCAGCTCTAAAAATGGGTTAAATCCATAGATGTTCCGAGAGTTAAAAAATGAGGATTCTGACGAGGATTGGTTAGAAGCGCGTCATCATTATAGTTGGGTTGGAAATTAAAAAGAAGCTCCTGTTTTTAGAGAACTATTGAAAGACTGTAGATTACTGCGGTTGCCCACTTAAAGCTTTATGAAGTTCTAAGAGATTTCTAACTCGTTTCTTAACATTAGGATGAGTGCTCAATGCTTCTACAAGTCTTTCGGATGCAGTAATATCCCTGGAGGCGAATTCTTCAAGGGAACGAATGTCATACGTTCTCCCAAGCTCTGCTTTAGTACTTGCTTCAGGGTCTACTATGAGAAGCGTCTTGAAGGAAGCGTATCCCGCTAATGATGTTTTAACCCTTTCACGCGTCCTAGCATTAACATCAGATATTTTCACGAGAGCACTCGCAAGGCTTAACGGGCCTCCATCAGACACTGTGGAACCATGGTAATCTGCATAATACTCCCTACTCCTGCTAAAACTCAAGATAAGGAGGGTTAGTATATAGTATAGTGCCATACCAAGCATACCCACAAGCAGGAGAAGCCCGCCATTACCCCTCTCCCTACTTGAACGGGAAGAAAAGACACCAGAGTAATAGAGAGAGTATGCTATCCAGTAGACTATTGCAGGAAGGACAGAGAGAAACATCATTATTTGAACATCCTTATGTTTGAGATGTCCCAACTCATGTCCTATGACTGCTTCAACCTCAGCCTCGTTTAAATTATCTAGTAAGCCTCTTGTCACCGCCACTCTTGAACCCGTTAGAGGACTCCCATACGCGAAAGCATTGGGCAAAGGAATATCTGAAATCATTATTTTGGGAGCTTTTTTAAACCCGCTTCTCTCAGAAAGCTTTTCTACACTCTGCTCAAGCCATGGTAGTTCTCCCTCGTTTAAAGGCCTTACACGGTATATGTAATCTATTAGATATGGGCCAATAAGCCATTGAACAAGGTTCCACAGTATTATTATGGGCAACATTAAAAACAGCGAAACCCCCATGATTGAAAGTATGACTGCTAAGAAACCGGTAGTAACTGTAATAACCAGCATCATCGTGACAATCATGTTAAGCCTCAATTTCCATAGATTCATTAAAGCTCACCTCCTTCTTAGTTATTAGAATACCTTGATATAAAGTTTAAGCCCCAAAATTAATGTAGCATCGTAGTCCTCCCATAAAAAGCTTAGCAAACTTAATTAACCTGAGTGGGATTTTCGTGACATGCCGATTTGCCCAATAGACACAGGCAGGTACGGTTCCATCGAGATGAGGAGAATTTTCGAAGAGGAGAACAGGCTTCAGAAAATGCTTGATGTAGAGGCGGCTTTAGCAGAAGCCTTAGCCGAAGTAGGAGAGATACCGCAAGAAGCCGCTTTAATGATAAGAAGCAAAGCGGTTTCCAGTATAGTTACTGTTGACAGAGTAAAAGAGAGGGAGAAAATAACTAAGCATGACATAGCGGCTATGGTGGAAGTGCTTTCCGAAGAATGTGGAGAATATGGAGAATATGTCCACTGGGGTGCGACTAGCAATGATATAACAGATACAGCATTGGTACTACAACTGAAAGAGGCTTTTAGCATAATCGGTAATAGATTGACTTCCCTCATAGAAACCCTATGTAGCATGGCTGAGAAATACAGGGATTTTGTAATGCCAGGTAGAACTCACGGTCAACATGCCATTCCTATAACGCTTGGATTCAAATTCGCTGTTTACGCTGCTGAGCTTGCTAGAAACTATGAGAGAATGATGCAGCTCTCAAAAAGAGTATTGAGGGGAAAGATCGGCGGGGCGGTTGGTACTATGGCGGCCTTCGGAGAAAAAGCCCTCTTGATAGAGGAGAAGACTATGAGTAGGCTTGGCCTTGAACCGGTTGAGATAGCGACACAGGTAATTTGCAGAGACAGGTTCGCTGAATTAATGCTTTGGGCAGCGTTATTAGGTTCAAGCTTAGATAGGATAGCTGTTGAAATAAGGAATCTGCAAAGAACAGAGATAATGGAGGCTGCCGAAGGCTTTGGCGAGCAACAACGTGGAAGTAGCACGATGCCTCAGAAACAGAACCCTGTCGATAGTGAGAAGGTATCCGGACTCGCTAAATTACTGAGGGGTATGGTAATACCTGCTCTAGAAAACATTCCATTATGGCATGAAAGAGACCTTTCCAATTCCAGTAATGAGAGATTTACAATACCATTGTGTATGATACTACTCGATGAAATGCTGATTACTATGGAGAACGTGTTGAAGAACCTAAGGGTTTATCCTGAAAATATGTTGAAGAACTTAGAATTAACAAGGGGCAGGATAATGAGTGAAGCAGTAATGATGAAACTAGCTAGGAGGGGCATGGGGAGGAGGAAGGCTTACGATACTATTAGAAAACTATCTAGGAAGGCTATTGCCGAGAATAAGAGCCTCCTAGAAGTATTGGAAAGTGATCCTGAAGTCACTAAGTATATCGATCGTGGAGAATTGATAGAAACCATGAATCCAAAGAATTATTTGGGGAAATACAGAGAATTGATAGATAGAGCGGTTTCCTACGCCATGTCTGTAATAAATTTAAAGAGTACGCCTTAACTCAGCATAAGGTCTTTACGGAGATGTTCCAGAACATGAATAGTTTAGTAGATTTAATTAGAGAGAAGGCATTGAAGTATTACAATTCAGATCCTGGACATGATTGGTCTCATGCTGAAAGAGTCTATAAAATGTGTATGAAGATTATGAATGAGGAGGGCGGTGATCCCGAGGTACTTACTGCAGCAGCCCTTCTTCACGACGTTGGTATTTCATACGAGTTTGAGGAAGGCATCGACCATTCTGAGAAAAGCGCTGAGATTGCAGGTAAAATCCTTTATGAAATAGGTTTCCCAAGAGATAAGATAGTAAAAGTCCAAGAAGCAATTAGACAACACAGGTTCAAGAGTGGAATCAAAGCAACCACCTTAGAGGCGAAAATACTCCAAGATGCCGACCGCCTGGATGCAATCGGTGCCATAGGCATTGCGAGAACGTTCTCCCACGGAGGTAATAGGAAAATCCCCATTTATTCTAAAGATGAGAACGTTGCTTCAACTCTCAAACATTTTTACGATAAGCTTCTTAAAATAAGGTATTTATTAAACACTAGGATGGCTAAAGCAATTGCAAAAGAAAGACACGAATTCATGGAGGCTTTCTTATCAAGGCTATTGAAAGAAATCGAGGGAGAAGCTTAATCCTAATACAATATTTAAGTAGTCTCGGTTTGAGTCTCTAAGTAAAATTGGTAATGCAGATAGTTTTCATAGGTCCAGCTGGATCGGGAAAGACAACTCTAGTTAGCGAATATGGTAAGTGGCTAGGCTCAAGCGGTCAGAAAATTTCTTTTGTAAATCTTGATCCTGGAGCTGAAGAAGTACCCTATTCTCCATCATTCGATATTAGAGAATTCTTTACAGTTGAGGAGATAATGAAGAGGGAAAAGCTAGGGCCAAATGGAGCTATGATAAGGGCCATGGACATGTTGGCTGAAAAGAGTCGTGAATTAACTTCTAGAATAGAACTTTCCCAAGCAGATTATAGGCTTATTGATACTCCCGGCCAAAGCGAGTTGTTCGTATTCAGAAATACGGGGCCGGAGATTGTAAATAGCCTTTCTGGAATTGGTAGGACGATAATAGTATTTTTAATAGACGGTCAGCTAATATGTCACCCAAGCGATCTTATAGCTATGTTTTCATTAGCAGCAGCGTGCAGGTTGAGATTAAACGTTCCACTTGTCCACGTAGTTACCAAAGCTGATGCATTGGGAAGAAGCGATCTGGAACTCTTAATGCAGAATCCGGATTATTTAGAAAAAAGGATTGTTGAAGAAGAGGGTGGACTCTTACAGGAATACATGTTAGAATATTCTAGAATCATACATCCTATGCTTAGGAGACAAAGAACTGTTTTTGTTTCAGCCATTACTAAAACAGGATTTGAAGCATTGGAATCGATCATACACGATGCTATGTGTGAGTGTGGAGATCTTCGTTAAGCTTACCTCGATATATTTTTAAAAGCTCCTCATAATACTCTCCGGAAGCAATACTATCTTCAATAAGTTTTACTAGAGAATAAACTTCCTCAAAGAACACGATATCATCTGCTGATACTCCTCTCCTCCTCATTCTCCTAACTCTTCCCCTTATACTTACACCAGCTTCCATGAGAGTAAGCGACAAGACTGTGTGCTTTAATTCCTTAAGTTGATTCCTGAAACGGTTTGCAAGCGAAATAAAACTCTGCCCTAGAGTGTCAATATCATCTATATTAACCTCTAAACCATTGTCAATATACTTTCTCATTGAAAAAGTTAGTGGACATAGGGAACTCTGGATTTCCGAAAGCACCCTCTTTAACTCTTCTGTCAAAACTGTTAAAAAATAACAATAAAGCAGCTTAAATATTTTCCCAAAAAAAGATGCGAGAAGTTTATAAAAAAGATTAAGATTCTTAGGAACATGACAAACTTGGTTGAACTGTTGAAAAGGATTCTCGATTATGCTATTGCATCCGGAGCCTCCTATGCCGAAGCTAGATTCCACAACGATTTTGAGAAAAACATTGCTTTAAAAAACGGAGAAGTGGAAGCAGTTGAGGCAAATTATGAAAGAGGAATAGGTATTAGGGTTATCGTTAATGGAGGATTGGGTTTTGCTTCAACTAATCTATTAAAGCCTGAAACGATTACAAGCGTAGTGGATAAAGCCATTAAAATGGCCAGGGCATCTTCATTAAATAAGAAGACAGCTATTAGTTTTTCAGAAGAAGAGGCATATTCTATAGAGTGGAGTGTTTTCGAAAAGAAGAATCTTGAGAATTGGAGTTTAAACGATAAAGTCGATTTCCTTAAGAAATTGGATGATGAGATTTTAAGCCAAGGTGTAAGCGTATCATCTAGATATCTAGCCTATTCAGAAGAAAGGAGCGAACGATTATATGTTAACACTGAAGGGGCTTTCATATCATCAAGGACAACACGCCCCTCTTTCTCAGCATTGATAACAGTAGCGGATCCCTCTAAGGGGGTTATACAGAGAACCCTGCAATTTGGAGGCTCAGGAGGCTTGGAAGCCGTAGAGTCTTGGAAGCTTGAGGAGAAGCTAAAAGAAGAGGTAAAAGCGCTTCATAAAATGCTTGTCGATTCAATAAGGACTCCTGAGGGGATTATGGACGTGGTTATCGGTAGCGAGGTGACGGGAATAATATCGCATGAAGCCTCTGGACACCCTGGGGAAGCTGATAGAATACTTGGTAGAGAAGGGGCTCAAGCAGGCGAATCATATCTGACGCCGAACGATATTGGTAGGAAGATTGGAAGTGAAATTGTCAATCTGGTCGACGACCCAACTATACCCGGCTCCTTTGGGTTTTATCTTTTCGACGACGAGGGAGTTAAGGCTAGGAGAAAATACTTGATAAAAGAGGGAAGGATATTCGAATTCTTAATGAACAGGGAGACTGCAGCAAAGCTGGGTGTAAAAAGCAATGGTTCTGCAAGAGCATCAGGATACGATGTGGAGCCGATAGTTAGGATGTCTAATACCTTCATGCTTCCGGGAGATTACACTTTAGAAGAGCTTTTAAACGATGTTTCGAAAGGAGTCTATATCAAGAGCTTTATGGAGTGGAATATTGACGATAAAAGGTGGAACCAGAGATACGTTGGTCTTGAAGCCTATCTCATAGAAGATGGTAAATTAACGGTTCCCGTTAAAAATCCGGTCATAGAAATAACTACCGAGAAGCTTTTCACAAGCATCGATGCCGTAGGCAGGGATTTGGGTTTTACAGCAGCAACGTGCGGTAAGGGAGATCCTATGCAAGGAGTACCAGTATACACCGGGGGACCCAGTGTAAGAATAAGGAGCATCAGGGTAGGAGGTGTAGGATAGCATGGTTGAGCTTCATGAGAAGGTTTTGAAAATGCTAATGGAAAAAGGAGCTGAAGAAGCAATAGTAATACTGAGAACACATGAGAGGAGCTCTGTAAGATATGCTAACAATGAACCCACCATAGCCCTCTCCGAGGTGATAAATACCGTAACAATATACAGCAGCATTAGGGAAAGAAGCTTCTTGGGAAGCTTTGAAAACGTCTCCGAAGACTTCATCGAGAAAATCGTTGACGATGTTATAACCATGACTAAAAACTCCCCACCATCCCCGTATTATGCTCCAATACCGAAAGGGCCTTTCAATTATAGGACTGGAAAAAGGGTTGAGGGGAGAATAAGGAGAATGGATGAGCAATTGATTTCCTATGTTTCCGAAGCTGTTAAGGCAAGCAGGGAATCTGGTGCAGAGAGGAGCGCGGGAATAATATATGCTGATCACCAGGAGGAGAGGCTTGTTTCTTCAACAGGCCTAGACTTACAAGAAGAATCTTCATCAATAAGCCTTAACCACCGGGCGTTTGCAAGTTCAGAAGCAACTGGGCAATGGGTCTCATGCTCTACAACTCTAAGAGACTTCGATCCTTACGATGCTGGTAGGAGGGCTGGCGAAATAGCTAGAAAGAGCCTAAACCCAAGATTCATAGAAGAAGGGGTGTATGATGTTTACATGGGACCATTAATATTTGCAAATATAATGAGTGAGGTTGCAGGTTTTGCCTCAGGCTTTCTTGTTCAAATAGAAATGAGCTTTCTCAGCGGTAAGCTTGGTGAGAAGGTTGGTGCAGATGAGCTAACTATTATAGATGATCCTACTATGCCTCAGGGTCTAGGTGAGAAAATTTTCGACGAGGAGGGCATACCTACTCAGAGAACGGTAATAATAGAGAACGGTGTTTTAAAAAACTATTTACACAATAGTAGGACGGCTAGGGTTGCTGGAACATCATCCACAGGAAACGCTGGAATAATATACCCACATCCTTGGAACATAATAATTAAGCCTGGTAACGTAAAGGAAGAAGACATGTTGCAGAAACTTGGAAAAGGATTATTTTTAACAAACAGTTGGTATCAGAGATACCAGAACTATAAGACTGGAGACTTCTCCACTATAGTTAGGGACGGTGCTTTCTACGTTGAAGATGGCGAGATTAAGTATCCAGTCAAAGGATGTAGAATAAGCGACAATCTTCAAAGAATCATTTCTAACATAGAACTTCTTTCAGACAGGCTCTATCCCATTAAATGGTGGGAGGTAGAAGTACCAACATATGCTCCCACTGCAGTAATTAGGAACGTTAAGATAACAAGAGCATTCGGTTAGAGTTAGATTAAGCCAGTAATTATTGCAATACTCACTATTAGCAGGAGTATCCCCGCTATCAGCCTCATGTACCTTCTCTTCTCAATCCTCCAAGCATCGATCTCCAATAAACTCTTACCTAAGTAAACGAGAATGACGATAACGATAAGGGGTAGAATGAATATTACGTTGTATAAAAGGAGGAGTAAGAAAACCTGTAATGTCAAACCCACTTTTGCAAGCACGTATAGCATTGATATGTAGATTCCACCGGTACAAGGTAATTCAATCATCGAAACAGCCATGCCAATTAGAAAACCTGCTGCAATTGTTATGTTAGAAGAGTATCTTTTTATGATCCTGTCTAAAGCATCAGGCCGTTCGAGGTTTATACCCTTGCCGTAAAAAAGGAATTCCTTAAACTCCAGTATTGCGAAGAAGATTGCTACTGAGCCGATTAAGTAACGCAATAATATTCTAAATGGAGAAATGTTAATCAAGTATAGTAGACCCATGCCAATGCTAAAGTAAGAGACTAAGACGCCGATTATGAACGCTCCGCAATTTAACAGCATCCTCTTAGGGGAGCCCTGTGAAATAGAATATGTTAAGAGCAGTATTATTGTAGCAAATGCACAAGGGTTTAGTGAATCTATGAAGGCAGCGATTACTACGCTTGCTAGAGAGGGGAGGGATAATGCAGTACGATCCTTCTTTAAGTGCTCTATTATTTCACCAGCCTTATCGTAATACTCGCCACTAGTATATTCCAGTATGAGACTTTCTAATTTCTGAATAATGGCTTCCTCTCCAATTAGACACTTATCACCTATGAAAACCGCTGGCACCTCACGATTTTCTTCAGTTATGTTAAAGCCTTCGGCAAGGGTAATGAACAGTTCAACGTTAGTATCGTTATTAAATATGTCGAACCTTTTGAAAACTACGCTAGGATAATGCGTCTTGATCACGCTGATATGATTCTCAGCCCTTATGCAATGTTCACAGCCTTCTGCAACAAAGTAGTAAACGGTTATATTCTGAGGTGAAGCATTAGCAATCGTCAGAAAAATCGAGAAGAATATTACTGTAAAGACAAGTGACGGAAAACTTTTGAAATGTTTTTGCATCAAATTTAAGATTCCGATTTTAATAGGAATGATTTTGTAACGCTTAGACTCAAGTTACCATATTTAATTACACATGTCAAATTGTTTAAACCGCTTTGAATACCGTAGCAAGGCGAGCATGGAATATCTATGCTGAATGTTTTTGAATTAAAACCCCTCTGAACTGGAATCTTCAAAACACCCCTAGGATCAATCCATTTATTATTAACCACATATCCCCTGTGACGACTTTTAAAACCAAATATTTCAATATTAACATCCCCCAAATTCTTGCTGCTCAATAAAGTAACTGTTAATTTTAACTCTTCACCCTTAGTAAGCGAATACTCTTCCTTATCAGTGTATATTGCGAGAATTAGCGTTAAATCCTCTTTTGAAAGAAAATTCTTGTTAACACCTTCTATTTGAGAAAGGTAGCTATTAGTCTCTTCAATATCTTGAAGAATGCTTAAAGAAAGGGATGCTAAACTGTTATTTACACGCCAATAATTGAAGAATTTGAGAACAGTCTGATTATACTCAGTACCCGTAGCTAGATAGCTATATTCTCGATCGAAAAACTCTGCTTCAGACTCTGTTGCATTAGCATGTTCAATGAGAAACAATATCCTCTTAGGCCTTTCATAGTATTTAGAAAGGCAATTATTTGCTTCCCAAACGTTTTTAAAAGCATTTAGACATTCCTCAGCAAGGCTTTGATTAAGACACCAGTATGAGAAGAATTCGAGAACAGTCTGATTGTAGCTTCCGTTAACAGCCATATAACTGTATTTATCGTCGAACAATATGGCAGTCTCACGATCCGTCAAGTTAAGGCTCATAAGTAAAGATATTCTCTCAGACCTTGACACATCTTGAGGATGGTTATTATTGTAATACCGGTAAACAGAAAAAGCACTGATTAATGTAATGATAGCTATTAGCAATATCATAACCCTAGATGGCATATTCATACCACAGACCTCCGGTATTTTAAACTTTTCACTCTATTTAAAAACCACGATTTAAAAACTTTTCACAGACATGGATTAAGCCTCATCGTTGATTTTTGAAGTTAAGGTTATGAATATAACTTTAATAAGATGTTGGATAAAATATCCAAATAGAATAAGAATATGAAAACCAGAATGCTTGCAAGAAACATTGCTCTTCTATCGTTACTATCAGCCCTGACAATTTCTTCGAATTATGCTTTAGTAATTGTTCCAAATGTTAAGCTTATGGACTCCATAGTTTTCGCATCCAGCCTAGCATTCGGGATGAGATTTGGAGCAACTCTAGCGGTGGTTATATGGATAGTCTATGGAACGTTGAACCCCTGGGGCTTTAGCCTACCGACATTGATATTAGTTACTCTGAGCGAGATGGTTTATGTTCTATTTTCTAGAATTGCCTTAAGCCTTAAAGCGGAGTGGAATAGGATAAATCTATATAATTCTCTATTCCTAAGCTCATTAGGTTTTTTCTCCACTTTTGTTTACGATGTAATAACAAACAGTTTCGTAGGATACCTTTTCTACGGATCCGTTATAATGGGGTTGCTTACGATGAATTTCCCTCTACCAATGGGATTAATCCATGAGATTTCTAATGCGTTTTTATTTCCCTTAATTACACCAGTAATATGTGGCGTAAGCGGACAAGAGGATAAAAATTTAAATAGGAGATATCTTGGATAAAATGTCCAAGATGAAACTTCCACGAAGCGTATGGTTTATTACAACAATATTCCTATTAGCAATAGCAATAGGAGAAGCCATGTTCTTAATCAACTTGAAAATGCAGTTAGATAATATAGAAAAGACTTACTCAGAGCTATTAAAAAGCGTTGAAGGCATAACCAATAGAGTAAACATACTTATAAAGTATGAAAACGGTACCAAGACATGGTTCAACAATACTATGGTTCCCGTAGGATGGACGCTTTTCAACGCAACTGTTTACGTGACTAAGGGCAGGGTGAGCTATCAGACTTTCCCATTTGGCATCTTCGTACTAGGCATAAACAATGTGAATTCCCATGATTCCTATTACTGGATTTGGTATAAGTGGGACGTTACGAAAAAGGATTGGGTGCTCGGTGAAACTGGATGCGATTCATACTTTCTGAGTGACGGCGATGTGATAGCATGGTGTCTTGTCGACACAAGTCATTGGCCGCCTGAGAAGCCTTAAAGTTTTTCTACAGAAGCCCTAGTTGTAATACTTTGTGGAACAAGTTTTAAAGAAGATGGTGAAAGAACTCGAGAAACACCCTAAGGATTTTAACATTGGCCATGTTATTTTAGCCATGTTTTATGCTGAAGGCGGCTTGTCTAGAGCTAGGCTTCAGGAGCTTTTGGGCCTTGGAGAGGGTTCTGTAAAAAGCATGATTAAGTACATGAAAAAACATAGATTGATATCTACTTCTAGGGCAGGTAGCAAATTGACCGAAAAGGGCGTAAGCATGCTTAGTAAAATAAGGGTGTTCGTACCAAAGATATGTAGGATTAGCTTGGAATATTTGTCAGTAGGGAAGATAAATTACGCTGCTGTACTAAGAGGTATCAAAATATCTGAAATACTGAGAATTAGGGATATGGTTGTCAGATTCGGTGGAACCGGTGCAGTCCTCCTCTTCTATAAAGATGGAAGCGTAGAAGTGCCCTACGTTACCAATGACCTTAAATCCATTTCCGACAGGGATCATATCAAGATATGTGAAATAGGGCCTAAAGAAGGTGATTCAATAATCATCGTAGGCGGGGAGGACAAGGCCTCGACTTTAAAAGCTTTGGGCTCTGTGCTTTTAGAATTGTTGGCACATCAAGCTTAAATTTAGGCGTAGAGCGTTTAAAGTAGAATTGGCAATAGCGATTTTAACGCATAAACCGATGTCGTACTTCTCAATGCGTTTATTAGAGGAGGCGAATAAGCAGGGAATACCTTGTAAAATAGTTGATTTTAAAGATACTGCGGTTTTGATCGAAAATGGGAAAACCTTGCTGAGAGCATTTGACAATAATGTTAGAAGCGTGTTATCAAGACCTAAGACGACATCCAGCCCGATAATGCTTTATGCCATGTTCCTTACAAGAATACTTGAGGAAGAGGGTTTTTACGTGTTAAATTCTTTCCAGGGATATTTTAATACTCTAGACAAGACTATCACTTACAGGAATTTATCGTTAAACAATCTTCCCATACCCGATTCCATAATATCCCCTTCTAGAAAGATGCTTGCTGAAATGAATCTACCCTTCTTCTTAAAACCAACTTACGGCTCGCGTGGAAGAGGAGTAAGATTAATTGAAGACTCTAAGGAACTATGCTTCGCTGGGGGCAGTATGGTTTGGATAGCTCAATCATGTGCTAAAGAAGATAATTGGGACCTTAGGGTATTGGTCTTGGGAGGATGTGTAATAGCGGTTATGAAGAGGACTTCAGAAAAGCCCGTTACAAACATATCTCAAGGCGGAGTTGGAAGCAGTTTTGAAGCCAGTGAAGAGATAAAAGAACTTGCTATTAAAGCCTCGACCTTTTTAAAATGTGATTTCGCCGGAGTAGACATATCGCTCAAGGGGGATAAAGCCTTTATATTAGATGTTAACTCCCAGCCGGATTTTAAGGGTGTTGAAGAAAATTTGAAGATAAATATTGCACGAGAATTAATAAGATACGTTTACTACGAGGCGAGTAAGAGTTGAGGGCCAGCGGTCTTATTATGGCAATTGGCTATACTAGCGAGAACTTCATCGAGTTTAACAGGCTTGGAGAATACCCCATTTTCCTTCACGTAGTGAGGAATATCGGAGAAGTTGCAGAAGAAGTTGTTTTAGCAGTATTGAAGGGGTCGATAGAAGCTTACTACAAGGTTGTTTCAGAGTATGGTTTCGACGATTGCAAGATTGTTGAAATAAGCAATTCTAATAACATACCAGCTATTCTAAGAGAGGGTATGCGTATTACACGTGGAAACGTGGTTATTACAGCTCCTGCGAATGCTCCCTTAATACCGGTTGACTTGCTTGCTCTCTTAACAGAGCTCTGTGAAAAAAGAGACGCTGTCCTCACGAGGAATGCGAAGGGAGAGGTCGACTGGTTTCTATCAGCATACAATAGGAGGAGCCTAATTGAGGCCATTGAAAATACGGAAGAGGAGAATATGAATGGTATTGTAGAGAAGCTTAGGAGAGTAATGTACTTAGCTCACTCTACTATGAAAGACCTTGACCCGATGCTATTATCAAGCATAAGGATCACCCGGGCTTCAGACATACAGTTTGTAGAGAAGATTCTTGCAAAAATGGGTAGGAAGCTTTGAGGGAAATCAGGATTTTCGGTATAAAATACGATGGGGACATAAAGAAGGGCGATAACCTAGCTAAGATAACGATAGACTCCCTGAAAAAAGAAGGCGTAAACGTGGAGAATGGGGACATAGTTACTCTAACTCACGTTGCAGTATCTAAAGCCATTGGTTGCGTAGTGAGTTTTAAACAGGTTAAGCCCAGTCCATTAGCCCTAGCAATAGCTGACAGGATACGTAAGCCGCCCGAGGAGGTTGAAATTATTCTAAGAGAAAGCAGGGAGATAATAAGACTAGTTGGAACCCGACTCATAACAAGAACCAGAAGCGGGATAATATGTGCAAACTCGGGAGTTGACGTTTCAAATGTGGATGGGGGTTTGAGTATGGCTTTCCACCCTAGGAATCCGGATAAGGTTGCAGAGGTGATAAGGAGACAATTCCTAGATGAGGGGGTAAAGGTTGGGGTGATAATAACCGACTCCTTCGATAGGCCTTTTAGAATAGGCCAGGTCAACATGGCCATAGGATGCTCTGGCATAGCCCCGCTTAAGGACCTCAGGGGAACTAGGGATCTCTACGGATACGTTTTAAGGTTTAAACGTATTGCCGTAGTCGACGAACTGGCTGCTGCAAGCGAGCTTGTGACAGGAAGCTCGTCTGAAGGAATAATAGGCTCTTTGATAAAAGGCTATGAGTATGATTTTTCAGAGCTTGGGGTTAGGAGTATTTTGAGGCCTAGGAAGAGAGAATTGTTCCTTTAGTCTTAAAGTATTTTCTACGGTTAAAGAAAACCGTTAATAATACTAAGCTGCTTGCGGAAAGCATGGTTGAAGGATCTCCAGTCATGCATGGAGGGGAATTGATTGGTTTCGTCAAGAAAGAATACCGGTCAGCAGGCCTGGCGGAATTGATAATGGTCTATGAGCCTGATAAGCAGGTAGACCTTAAAATTCTGCAGAATACTCTTGATACTGCACGTGGACTACTTAGAGGGCCTCCTCCTGAGGCCACTGAGCTTCTGGATGAAGATTCCGTAATGATAAGCAGGGCAATAGCCAATTCTGTAATGCTACCCTTCCTCAAACCTGTTATTAAAACACTAGTCCCAATGGAGTTGTTCAAGCCCATTCCTGGCACAGATTACATTCTTGAGATAGACATACCTAGCAGAGAATTGACGATGGCTGTGGAAGATAGGCTGGCCGGAATACCTGGTTTAGCTGGAGAATGGCTCGTTGGGAAAGTCGAGGGAATAATAATAAGGAGTAGGAAAAGCCTTTCCATAGAGATACCTGTTAAAACCGGGATGATGAGCAAGTATAACAGGGAGGGTGGCGAATGCCTCACCATATTTGACTTTAACAATGGTTTTAAAACCTTCAAGACAATGGCTGACGCAAACATCCCCCTAATCCACGGGGACATACTGCTATTAGACGGCTCCCTGGACGAGAAGAGGCTCCTAATAAAAGCGAAACTACTCTTTATCCCACGATCTAGAGAAATGTGGATATTAGAATAGAGAAACAGGTTTCCCCATTGTTTTTAGAATCTCCGGTGCTTCAGCTATGTTCCTTATCTTCCAAACCGGTACGACTATACAGTTGTTCATGAACATGGCTTCAGAGTCCAAGAATGTCACAACTAGGGGATAGACCTCCTTTAAAATATTCTTTTTTTCAGTAAGGTATTTTAGCAATAGCCTTGACCTTTCAAACTGGAGCTTGCAGGCTGTTTTAAGACTATAGTTCCTCTTAACCCATTGTTTACAGTCTGCCGATATTAGTAGCAAGGGTGTTTCAACCAAGACATCTATTTCTCTGAAAACCTTTCCAACATGGAACCTGAAATGCTCCCGAACCTTAAAACCGTGAAACCTGAATATTTCTGCAATAATCCTCTCAAAACCTCTCCAGTTTACTGATTTAAACAATGTTTCCAGACAAAAACCAGATTCTACCAATTTTTGAAGCAATAATAGGCAACATTCAGGAAGAGCTTTGAAACAGCCTTCATATTCAAATATAACCCCCCTAGTTAAAAGATTTCTAAAAAACTCCCAGTATTCCATAGCTTCGCCTCTGCTTATTACAAGACCATTCTCCAGAAGCCTCTTTAACAGCTTAAACTCAACGGTTTCACTTGGATCTTTAAGCATTATTCTGAATCAATATTCGGGGGAAAATAAGGATTATATTCAGGTTTAGATTGTAAGACCCGTTGAATATAACTGGAATACTGGTGCTCGTACTGCTAGCATCCCTACAACCAGTCAGCGAAATTGAGACAGTAAACATTACAGTCGTGCTTAATATATCGCCCATTGACCCCTTTGCAAAATCAACCTTTCGGGTATATGTAAACGGATCTTCGAACATGTATGGAGTGGAGCTGAAGGTCAATTCCTCTAAAGCACTAGTTTTTAAGGTTCCTAAAGGCAGCTATCTACGCATTACCGGAGAACCCGAGGTTGTAAGCGACTATGGATTCTGGTATAAGCTTGAAAACGTTAATGGTAGTAGACGCTCATTAGAATTTAAAGCAGACCGGGACTTGTTAGTAAACCTCAATTATTCTGTTAATCATGTGCTCTTATCACCATATTTCATAGCCGTTTACATATTATTGGCCCTACTAGCCATTAGGAGGTATCTAAAGAAGTAGAGGAAACGTTTAAAAAAAAGCGTTAGCGAAGCTGAATATAAATGAGCAGAGTTAAACCTGTTATTCTAATTGCTGGAGAACTTGGAGCCGGCTGTACTGAGGTTGGAGAATTGCTTTCTCAAAAACTCGGTTTGGAGGTTCACAATACTGAGAGGCTTATAAGGAATTTAGTGTCTTCACCGACCCTCAGCTATAAAGCCCTCGTTGATAAATCCATATCGGGAGAAATAGAGATAGAAAAAGTCCTTTACAGCATGGTTTTGGATATAGTAAACAATGGTCCAGCTATAATAGAGGGGAGGAGTGCTCTCATGGCTTTAGCGCATGAGGCAGACCTTAGAGTATTTCTGTATAGGGATATGAATGATAGGGTTAAGCATCTTGCTGAGAGGAGGAAGACCGAGGACCTTAAGCAGATTGAAGAAGACATTAAGGCTTCAGACATAGATAGGAATAGTCTGGTGGAGAAGCTTTTCCATAGGAACTGGAAAGACCCACTACTGTATGACCTAATGATAAACACCTCCAGGATATCGTTTGAAAACGCTGTCTCATTAATACTTGAGGCTTTGGAAAGTAGGAAGTAAGCTTGAATTGTATTAAAGATTTATATATGACTGGAAAGAAAATATTTTATCATGAGCGAAGCAGGTACTGGGGGAGAGGCTCCTGCTGCAGCAGCACCTGCAGCACCTGAAGCACCTCCTAAGAAGGCTAAGAAGGCTAAGGCAAAACCAAAGGCTAAGAAGACCAAGAAGGCTAAGAAGGCTAAAAAAGCTAAGAAATAGGCTATTTTAATCCTTTTTCTTTTTCAATAAGATTGATTAGTATTTTTGTCGCTTCTTCAAGGCTGTCCACAACATAACTTGCTCTAGATTTTTCAAGGGGTATGCTCTGTCCCCGCTTTTTATATAAAAGTATAGACAAACCTGCAATTCTAAACATGCTTTCATCGTACCTTGTATCGCCTATTGCGATGGAATCTTTTAAAGGAATAGAATATTTCCTACACACGTCCTCTAGAACCTTAGCCTTATTAGAAGGATCTACGTTAACTATAACGTTTCCGGTGAATAACCCATTTTCATCGAAAATCATCTCATTGGAGATACATTCATCAACCTCTAATTCTCTACATATCCTTTCTGCTAATACGTTGAGTCCGCTTGTAACTATTACCCTCTTAACCCCCAAATCCTTAAGCTGTTTAAATAGGTTCTTAGCACCTGGCCTTATCCTAACTTTGGAAAAGATGTATTCAAAAAAGGATTTTGGAAGTCTTTTGGGCCAGAGGTTCACATCATGTTCTACAAACTCTTCGTAGTTTATTTCCCCTCTTGAAAACCTTTCTAGAGCTCTTGCAGCGATATGGTCAGTACCGAGAAAACGATGAACTAGCCTCCAACTGCTTTCTTCTTCAACAAGCGTTCCATCTAGGTCTGAGAAAAGTATTCTTATCATGAGGAGATTGTTTGAAAAAACATTTCTAATAAAGCGGATATTAGTAACAAACCTATGACTACTACTATCGTCGTTAAGTATTCTTTAAGTTCCCTCCTAAACCTTTTCTCAACTATTGCGAAGAAGCCAGCAAGGCTCTGCGCAGATGCTAACCCAAAAGCAAGAATTTCAAGAATAACCCCTGGGTTTGAAAGGAGTTTTATTGCAATATGAAGCGGAGGGGAGCCCGTTACAATTGAAATTGCGGAAATTGCCGTACCATTGAGAGACGATGAGAAAATACTGAATACGAAGCCAAATACGGGTATCATCATGACGAGACTTAGTAGGAGATTGTTTAGGAAAACAACTATCAGGTTAGAATTCAAGAATTGCTCTTTAAGAGATACCATTATTTCTTCAGCCAAGCTCTTTTCAATGGGAATCATCGAAGAAAGTATAAAAGTTAAAGAGAAGATTAGGACGGTAATAGGAAACAATCCCCATTTTGTGTGTAGAGGCAATAATTGTACTTCGCCTCCCTGCCTTCTGTAATCAGCTTCTTGTTTTTCAATAACCATCAAGCTTAGGAAACATAGATATGATTAGTGTAGATAAAAGTTTATTGTCTAATTCTTTCCCTCTTTGAAACATGCCGGAGATGGTCTTAGATATGGAGAAAGCATATACGGGGAGGCTATTATCCCTCGTTAGGTACCGCGTTTCGATTAACGGTGTTGAGACGATTAGGGAGGTTGTAGAGCACCCGGGTGCCGTCGTAATAATTCCTATAAAAGACGATGGAAAAATAGTTTTAGTCAGACAATACAGGCTTCCGGCGAGGGAGACTCTTATAGAAGCACCTGCTGGAACACTGAATGAGGGGGAAGGCGAAGAAGAATGCGCTAGGAGAGAGCTTTTAGAGGAAACGGGATATGAGGCAGAGTCTTTGAAAATGGTGAGGAGATTCTACCTGGCGCCGGGGTATTCGACAGAGAAGATAACGCTTTTCATAGCAAGGGGATTGAATAAGAAGAGCCAGAGCCCAGAGCCAGACGAGGATGTAGAAGTATTAGAAGTGACTGTGGAAGAAGCATTGAGAATGGTGAGAGACGGCACCATTAAGGATGCTAAGACCATAGTTGGAATCTACGATTTGATCAGCGGGTTGTAAAATGGAAATTGGATTAGGTTCAAGGTTTATATTAAAGGGTAATACGTGAAACCCGATGGGAAGAACCAGTGAAATCCTGCCAAAGCTCGACTACAATAGAGTTGTCGAATACTTGACTGATAGCATAAGAAAATATTTTGAAGATGCAAGTAAGAGAACGGGTGTAATAGGACTCTCAGGTGGTCTTGATAGTAGCGTTGTCGCCCATTTAGCTGTAAGGGCATTGGGAAGGGAATACATCAGACTATACATACTGCCTTCTAAAGCTACGCCACAGGAAGATGTTGAAGATGCGAAGACAATCGTTAAACAGCTGAACATACCGGAGGGTAATTGGAGGCTTATCAGCATAGATCCTATTGTAGATGTTTTCGAGAATATTCTAGGGCAGATGGGTAGGGTTGAGAAAGGGAATATAATGGCCAGGAGTAGGATGATCATCCTGTATCACGAGGCTGCTGTCAACAAGGGCTTGGTAATAGGCACGGGTGATAAAAGCGAGATACTTATAGGCTATTTCACTAAGTATGGCGACGGTGGTGCAGACCTATTTCCAATAGGAGGGCTTTATAAGACCATGGTTAGACAATTAGCCGAGCATCTTGGAGTACCTGAAAAAATACGTAATAAACCGGCTTCACCAGCTCTTTGGCCAGGCCAGACTGCAGAAGGAGAAATTGGAATCGACTATGACACATTGGATGCAATACTCTACCTGAGGTTTGAAAAGGGCCTTAGTGAAAAAGAAATCGAGAGGACTTTAAAGGTTCCTCTAGAAACTGTGAGGAAGGTTATGGAGAGGGTGAAGCGAAATCGGCATAAGAGGCGAATGCCGAAAATATTCACCGTTAATTATGGTGAGATGATGTTGAAGAAAAATGTTTGAAGGGTTGAAGAATTTTGAATAGTCTAATGGAAATACCCTTAACCTCCTTTTTAGTTTCACTTTCAGGAGCTCTTGCTCCAGGTCCTTTAATGGTTACGACTATTAGAGAATCCTCCTCCATGAAAAGTTTCAAACCGGGTTTATTACTGTCGCTTGGGCATGCTCTGGCAGAAGCACCCATCACCATAATGCTGACATACGGTTTACTCCACGTTGAAAAGGAGTATTATCCTTTAATAGGCATAGTTGGCGGTATCGTACTGATATTGACTGGTGTTTTATCTCTTGCAAAGAAAAGGGAGAGTGTTGAGGCTGGAGGCATTGTTAAAACTCATCGTTCCCCAACCACGGTTCTACTGGGCGCGACCATATCTGTTTCAAACCCATACTGGATTACATGGTGGCTTACCATAGGAGCAGCCTACATTTCTAAATCGTTAGCATGGGGCCTAGTGGGGGTAGTACTATTCTATATTAGTCACGAAATAGGTGACTTAGTGGTCCTAGGGTCCATTTCCGGGCTAATGGCTAGTGGTGCCAGGAGCCTTAGGGGGAAAGGCTTGAAGATTCTTATAACGGCATGTAATCTTGCAATAGTAGTAATAGGGGCCTCCTTTCTGTTGGAAGGCATTAGTTCTCTATGGTAGTTTACATTAGAAGCTGTTTTATGATTGAAAGGGAATGTTTTTCAACTAAATGCTTAAGTCATTCCTTGTGAAAAGCTTATCTAGCGAAGAAGTCGTTTCGATGCTTGCCGAGCCTGTCGTAAAGCTTGTTTTAGAGAAAGGGCTAATGCCTTTAACAGAACCTCAGATTAGGGCAATACCCGAGATAATTGACGGAAACAATGTTCTAATAGTGGCTCCGACTGGAATAGGGAAGACTGAGGCAGCCCTACTGCCTATTTTAAGCGCAATGGTTAGGGAGAGGGTTAATTTTAAGAACGGTATTTTCATGCTCTATATAACCCCGCTTAGGGCTTTAAACAGGGATCTGGTTGAAAGGATAAGCTGGTGGGCGAGTAGGCTTGACTTCAAGATTTCTGTAAGACACGGGGACACGTCTTCTTCTCAAAGGAGGATACAGTCACTAAGCCCTCCTCATATTCTCATAACAACTCCGGAGACGTTCCAAATACTTTTAATAGGTTCTAGGCTCAGAAACCATTTGAAAACTGTTAGGTGGGTCGTGGTAGATGAGCTTCACGAGCTTGCTTCCGATAAGAGAGGAAGCCAACTTTCACTCGGCCTAGAGAGGTTGAAGAGTCTTGTAGGAGGGAAGATACAGATCATAGGACTTTCTGCAACGATAGGTGAGCCAGAGCAACTTGCGCGCTTCCTCGTAGGATCAGAAGAAAGCTTCAAGGTCATTGTAACACCGGTCCCCAAGGATATTGAAATAAACCTTGTGCTTCCAGAAGTTATCGATGAAGACTATTTACTTGCTGAGAGACTTTTAACAACCCCGGAAGTAGCGGCAAGGTTGAGAGTAGTTAAGGAAACGCTTGGCAGAAGTAACGCATTATTGCTCTTCACAAATACTAGGGCTACTGCTGAAGCGCTTTCAAACAGGCTTCTAGTAATGAACCTTCCAACCCCTGTTTCAATCCATCACGGATCGCTTGGCGTGGAGGCTAGGGTCAAGGCTGAAGAGGGTTTGAAAGAAGGAGAGTTGAGAGGGCTAGTATGTACTTCCAGCCTTGAGCTCGGTATAGACATCGGTCTGATAGATTTCGTAATTCAATACGGCTCTCCTAGACAGGCCTCTAGGCTCATACAGAGGATTGGGAGAAGCGGTCACAGGATTGGCTTAACCTCCCGTGGAATGGTCTTATGTATGGATGAGGACGATGCTATCGAATCAATGGTTATAAGGAGGAGGGCTTTGAACAGTATTTACGAGCCTGTCTCACCCCCGGAGGCTCCTTACGATATTCTCGCACATCAAGTAGTTGGGATGCTTTTAGAGAAAAGCCATTACAATATGGAAGAAATGTTTAAACTCGTTAAGAAAAGCACGCCGTATTCAAAGATCTCCGTAGAGGAGTTCAAGAGAGTACTAGATTTTCTCTCTTCGCAATATCCTAAACTGCTGATTCTCGATGAGCATAGCGACACCGTAAGGCCGGGTAGAAGAAGAGAGCTCATAAGATTCTTCTTCGAGCACATATCGAGCATACCGGAGGTTAATCAATATCCTGTCTTCTGCGAAGAAGAAAATCTCGTCGTCGGGAATCTTGACGAAGAATTCGTTGCGGAAAAAGGCCTCCCCGGTACCAAGTTTGTAATGGGAGGCCTAGTATGGTCGATAATACAGGTTTTCAACGGTAAAGTTATTGTAAAAAGGGCGGAAGACCCTCTGGGCGCAGTACCTTTCTGGACCGGTGAGGAAATACCCGTGACCTATGAAACCGCGATGGAAGTTGGGGCTCTTAGAAGATTTGTTGAAGAAGAGTATCTAAGGGGACTTAGGCAAGAGGAGATAGCTGGTGAAATAGCTGAGAAATACGGTGTCGAAAAAGATTTCGCCATTAAGGTCATCAAACCAATTTTAGAATGTCTCGAAAAAGGGATACCAGTAGGTACAGATAGGAGAATAGTCCTCGAGAAATGGGGAGATTATACGATTATACATGCCTGCCTCGGCGACCTTGGCAATAGAGCATTATCTAAAATCGTCGGGTCAATAGTGCTTTCCGAAGTGGGCTTAACAGTTCCGGTGAGTAGAGACCCGTATCGGGTTATGGTTGAGAGAGTAATCTCACCGTCAATAATACTTGACAGACTTAAGAGGCTTGATGAGAAAGAAGTCATGAGGATGCTTTTAGAAAACATCGAGAACGTGGGCCTTTTCAAAAGGAGGTTTCTCCATGTTGCGAGGAGGATGGGAATAATAGAGAAGGATGCCGACCTTACTTCAATAGGGCTAGAGTCGCTCATAAGAAGCAGTAGGGGCAGCATTGTTTACGATGAGGCTGTCAAAGAACTACTCTCCAAAGACTATGATGTAAAACCATTAATGGATGTGATTAAAGGGATTGCCACTGGGGAGATTGAAACCAGAGTATATGAGAGCGATGCTGAACCATCATCCTTAGCTAAGCCCATTCTCAGACAGGCGGAGAGACATCTCGACATATATCCGCCTGAGAAGGTTGATAAGATAATCCTAATGTATGCTTCAGCAAGGCTCAGGAACACCCCCTTGGAGCTAGTATGTAGCGAATGTGGCTCACCCTACGGCACTATTAAACCCGAGGAGTATAATCCAGGAGTAAGATGTAGTAAATGCGGTGGTAAACTCGGCGTGAATCCTACTCCGGGCGTTAGGATTAGGCGTGGGAAATCCAAGAAGATGAAGACGATCTTTAAGAGAATTGCCAAAACGGCGGAGTTGTTAGAAAAATACGGTAGGGATGCCGCCATAGTACTAGCCGGAAGGGGATTAAGCCTTAAGACTGTAGAGAAAATATTGTTGAAGAGTAGGGTAGCTGGAGAAGATATTGTTAAAATGGTTGTAGATGCTGAGAGGAGACGTTTTCAAAACGCTTAAACCAGTAAGGTCTTAACATTCTCTGTAAAATACTTATTTTCGAAAATATTCTCGTAAAGAGAAGTGGAATTCAAGAAAGCCTTAAACTATAAGCACATTTAGACTCACGATTTATTGAGACTGCTTCTTTCTCGAAGAAGACAGTTATTCGCTTTGGTATTCTTATGTCAAGCACTTAAAATATAGTGTATAAATTTCTCAACGTCGAGTTCTGCAAAAGTCCTCCAGCCTAATACAAGGTTTTCCCCATCTTCAGCAATATACCCCCTCCGTATATACCTGGCCAGGTTGAGCTTAACCTTCCATTCTGGAAACTTCTTCTTCAATATTTCCTCAACCTCCCTAACTGGAGCTGAACCCTTGTGGGAGATTATTGTTGATATTACGACAGCTAATCCAGCTATCTCATCTATCGACCATCCTAGGGTTTTAACAGCAGTCAAGCTCAACTCGTCCTTAAGAGTAACGTAGAACCTTGCTGTTGATAGTTTGCTTTCATCATCACTCATACTAAGCTCATTGCCATCGTCTGAAACGATCTTTATAGTTAGCCCTAATTCTTGAAAACGGGTATTAAGAAACTTGATTATAGATAGATATCCCGGTCCAAGGTTCTTCTTAAGTTCCCATCCTTTAACTCCAGGGATCCTATGGCTTTTGAAAAGTAAGAGTTGTACTGCCCGTGCAACTTTGCTCCTTATTTTCTCCTCTTGCTCCATGATACTTACCTCCTTATATTGATAATGCTACTGAGTGTTTATCTATGTTCTTCGGAGTTGTTTTAAAAACCCAGACTTTCTCGCTTATGGGATCTTGCATAATGCTCACTAGTCCTCTCGTCATAAGGAAGCTTAAAGCCAATGCTCTTAAGACCTTCTTTTCCTCACCATCCCTCTTTATCAAATCATAGTATTCCACAGGCTCTTGGCCAATTTCCTCTAATATTTTTTCCATCTCGTTTTCAAAATCCGCTTCTTCAACTTCTAAAATCTCCCTAATTGTGTTTAAAGCATTGGGCATAGAAGCTTCTTGAGCTTCAGGTAAGCGGTATTCTCTCAAGTTAGCCCAGTAGCCGTAGGCGGTCCGCATTATGCTCATCGTAGCCTGTTCGTTTTCAGCAATAGGCCTGAATGCTTTTATGAATGCTTCTGCAATCTTCTCCTTATCAAGACCCATGAGTCTTACTTCCATTAGAAAGGGGTCGAGGTAAAGCCGACTAGCCCTCTTCTTAACATCTTCTTGCTGGAGCAATATTACGTAAATCAGTTTAAGCAAAGCAGCCATGTTCATAACAAGAATCTTCTCGTCCATTTCAAACAGGCCTTCCCTAAGCTTCTCAAGGTTCTCCTTAACATCTACAATAAAGGGATCGATGTTTTTCTCAATAACCTCATCGCAAAGACGGATTATTCTCTCAATCAATTCAACGTATTTGTTGGATTGAGGCATTTAGTTCAATCCCTCTGAGTCGTTTAATCGTGTCGATAAAATAAATATAAACATAACACCTCTTCAAAAATCTCATTCCCCTTGTTTTTCCATAAATCATTGGGTGCTATTACTGTTTAATTTTCAACCAGGTTCAACTTCAAGTATTCTCGATTCATCTTGGACTTTTTGAACAACTATTACGTGTGCATCTCTAATTGGAGGAGGAGTACCGGGAGTTATACACAGATAAGCAACTCCAGGATTCTCTTTAACTACTTCTGAAAGTATTTGGAAGAACCTTTTTCTCATTAGCGGGTCCATATGCACATCCAGTTCGTCAATCCCCCTTATACTCGACTTAACCAGAGATTGGAGTGCCATTAAGAAGGATACTACCGTTGCACTCCTCTCGCCGCCGCTCTGGGTGTAGACGTTAAACTCTGTAAGTGGACCTCCGCCAAAGCTCACGAGTATGGTCAAGCCAGCGTTGTCAATGTCCTCCATGTTTACCAAGCGTAAATCTCCGGTTCCGCCCATGATTTCCATATTCTTCTTGAAATCTTTATTGATTCTCTCTACGATTTCAAATACCTTTTTCCTCCATATTTCCATTCTATCGTTAAGCTCTTTTTCAGCAGCCATCCTGTTCTCCACGACGATTTTAACCTTCTGCTCAAGATCATTATACACGTTAAGATAGTTTTTGTAGAATTCCTCCGCATTTTCTGAAACCGTGCCTAGAGAGGCTATTTGGATAATACAGTCGTTTATTTTCTTCTCTATCACCTCTGGCGGATCGACTTCCTTAGGGGCTTCACCCTCTAGCTGGCTTTTAATAACATTGATCTTAGACTCGACAGCCCCCATCTTCTCTTGAAAACGACGACGTTCAGACTCCAGTTCCCTAAGCCTGTATTTTATCACCTCGGCTTTAACGTTTAAATTCACGTATTTCCTTATTAACTTGGTTATCTCCTCGTCGAGCTTACTATACTCGTCGATTAGGCTTTCAAAGTCAGCCTTATTTTCCGAGGCTTTGAAGAAAAGTCCCCTAAGCTTCATTCTAGCCTTATTCAGATTACCCCATACTCTTTCACTTTTCCCAATTGTTCTCAAAGCTATTTGATTACCCCTCTCCATCTTCTCTTCAATCTTTGATATCTTTTCTTGAATCCTCATCTTCTCATCGTTAAGCTGTTTGAAAATACTCCATTTGAGAAGTCTATTCAACTCAGCATGGAGGGTCTGAAGCTCCCTTCTCTTAATCAGCTTCTCATACTCCGCCCTCCACATCTCTAATGTTTCACGAGCCTCGTTCAAAAGCGCTGTAACAGCCTTCTCCTCACTAACAATCTTACTCAGCCTTTCCCGTGAAGCCTTTATATTATCCCTCAAACCCGAGAGCCCGATGGCACCCTCTACTAGCCTAAGCTTCTCAGAAGGCTCGAGGGATGCGAATTCCTCGATCATGTACTGGTGCATTATTATGAGCATGTTAGAAGGGTCTATTCCGAAGAGCGAGAGGATTTCATCAACCTCCATTTTCGTAGCAGGATTGTAATTTATTTGACTCCAATATTCACCATCCCTCCTCAAATACCTGGTTATAACAAGCTCGTCGGACCTAATGAATGGCACAGGTCTCTTACCGTCAATACCTGGAGAATTGTCGAATATCAGCGTGACCCTAGCAATATCTTCACCAATCCTTATCAAGTCACTGAGTTTTTCAGCCCTACCACTGCGCGACTGACCTAGGCCCACGGAAATCCCCCAGAGGATAGAGGACTTACCTGAACCATTTGGGCCTAGAATAAGGTTAAGACCCGGGTGAATGGGAATTTTACTATACCGGTAACTCATGAAATTTTCTAAAATAACCTCTTTAAGCCGAAGCTTCTTCTCTTGTTCTACCGTCTCCACCAGTGTTTGCTTTCCCGGAGGCTTAGATAAGGGTTTCACTCGATGCAAAAATCCGGATTACTCTATCCCATCAATTTCTTTCTAAACATATGGTGTTAAGCATCATCCATGGAAAATGGTTAAAAGCCTATTACAGGCTGAATTTAAAGATGGTTACTGCAGGCAAGGTCTTCAGGCTTGACGAATACTTGACTCAAAACGAGCTTGCCCAGAGGCTTAAGGGATATAGGGTTGAGACTCCGCTGGAGGGTACGGATTTAACGCTCGTCACCGAGATTGCCGAGCTTAAGGCTTCTCAGAATATGCTTGAGGGGATTTTGAGTAGGGATGTTCCATTAACGCTGAAGAGAAGAGATAAGACGGAGATCGCCATTAAGACTGTAGACTCTATCTTTAGCTTTGTTTTTAGGAAGAGAAGGGTTTTCTTAATAGTGTTAGAGAAAAAACCTATTGCTAACATGGTTGCTAACATGTTCAGCCAAGTCATATTTCTCAAAAGCGGAAAGATAGTTGAGGCTAGAATTTCTCCAAAAGTTATGCTTGAATACCATAATGCTAATAGCGACGCTGCAAAAGTGGTTTTCTTCGATAACGTTGACATACCCAACATAAAGAAGCTATCTCTATACGGGCCCTCGCTTGCTAACACTAGCCTTTTCACGGAGTATTTAAAACACGGAGATATATGGTATGTTGTAATTTCCCATCGGAAAACTGGTTATGTCGCAGGCATTACTAGAGATAGCGTTGTAACTATCTTTAGCAGGGTAGACCCAGCCTCCTTCATAAGATTTACAGTTGAGGAGATAATACCGCTGATTGAAGAATCAGAGTCTAAGTCCTAGAGAGAAGGGACTCATACTCTTCATCCGTTAAAGCATCTAGTTTTCTCAAGCTTTCAACGAGTTCTTTAAAGTCGAATAGGAAATGCAATTCTACCTCTCTTTTCTTAAGCTTCTCAACGGCATTCTTACTCTGACACACTATGACTACAGCATCTTCTACCAATCCGCCCTCAGAGATCACTTTATCCATAGCTCTTAGCATCTGCCTACCTGTTGAAATGAAATCATCAACTAAAAGTATTTTATCACCCATCTTAAAAAGACCCTCTAAAGCTTTCGCCTTATCCTCTTTCAAAAGGAGCATTGGCTTACCCGTCTTAAGGGAGATATAAGAAGCATACGGTATTCCAGCCAACGGGATTCCAAGAATTGAATTGAAGTTTTCAACCCCAATCTCTTCCTTAACAATATTCACCATTCCTCTAGCAACCTTCTCGAAGATCCTGGGGTCGCTAAGAATAATTGTTAGGTTTAACACGTATGGTTGTAGAACGCCCTCATCCGTCTTATCAGGCCATATTAGGAAGCCTCCAGTTTTAACGAGGCTCTTCGCAACTATGTCAACCAAGTTTATAGACAAATGGTTTCCCTACTTCAAGTATTGCTAACCCCGTCTTTAAGCCTTTCTTCTTAACTGCCCGTTCAACTTCCTTCATATTCTCTCCGTAATAGGGGATTATCAATTTAGATTCCGTATTGCTTGCCGACTCTAAGAATGAGGAAATGCTAAGCTTAGGGTTAAAACCTACAGGTAAGAAGGCAATATCCGGCTTCTCCTCCTTAGTCACCTTACTGAGGGTTTTAGATATTGGCGATTGGCCTGTTTGAAACAGCTTGCAACCGTTTTCAAGGGTTATCATATAGGTTACTGGAGTTGATGCTTCACGATTCTCACTGGGATAGGATTTTATTATCAGCCCCTCGCTTACCAGAAGCTTATTGGGTGTTGCGGGAATCAGCATTTCTTTCGGTATCTGCGACCTGAGTATTCTATAACTGGTCTCGTCCGCGATTATCTTCCCTATCTTCTTTAAGCAGTGAAGCTCCATTATCAGGTTCTCGTCGAAACTTTCAGGCTGTTCATCTGTTATCAGAACATAGTCTAGCGATTCAACACTGTTAACATCTATTTCACATGGGTTTGTAAGAAGCCTCTGGGTTTGTGTAACTATGTAGACGCAAGAATACTTGTTCAACCTTGTTAGCACGACTTCAGATTTGCCTGGTTTTACAATGCTCAAATCCTCGTCGGTCTATCAAGTTCTTTTTGAAAGTGCTAATAAGCGTTTCTCATTTTTATCATTGTGAAAAAGCCTGTCTATTTTATCCAATTTCCCTATGAATCCTATCGTGAAAAGCCTTAATCCTCTCTCTCCATCCTTTAAATTCTTCGAGAGAAGGGTATTCGACGTACAATTGTCTAAACTCTTCCATTAATTGAGCGGTTTTACTGAGCTTCAATAGAAACCATGGCTTGCCAATACCAGCGAAAAACCTTGACGCTTTCTCAGTAATGTTGAGCTTCAGCTTATCGCCCATGCTCGTCTTTAAAAGGTCCTCGCTTTTTATGAGTCCTTGAGCCATACCATAGTTAATGAGCTCATTGTTTAAGCCTTGGAGAAATATTCTGAAAACGTCTAAGGCTGCTTGCTTGGCCCCGTAATTATTCATGTAACGAATGTTGAAATCCCAAAGTGAAGCCGCATCTACACGACCGTTTTCCAATGCTTCTGAAACCACTTTAGCAGCTAAGAACCCTCCGGTCATTGAAGAGCCTATTCCACCACCGTGTACAGGGTTAACCATGAAAGCCGCATCCCCAATAGCTATGAATCCATTCCAAACCGCCGAGTCTATCGGCCTCCTCGCCGGTACTACCCCGCCGCCTCTATGAATAACCCTTCTAATCTTACCCTTTAAGCATGCAAGCTTTTCAACCCATTTTTCGAATAGAACCCTTGGATTAGCAGCGTTTTTAACAACACCCAGTCCTGCATTGACCCTGTTCTCACCTTCCGGGAAAACCCAGAAGTAACCGCCTGGAGCATTCTCCATATCCAAGTATATAGTTGGCAGTGGTGGTGTTTCTTCTGTTTCAAGTATCTCCCTGTAACAAACTAGTGTTTCATCATCGTCAAGACCCTGGTCAAAGCCGAAATCCTTCAGCCCCTTTGAAAGCGTTCTTGAGATTCCAGTAGCATCCACAGTCACTTTTGCATAAACCTCTTCTTTAGAACCATCTTTAGTGTTGAGGAGCTTCGCGCCTCTTACAAAGCCATCCTGCACAATAAGCCCGGTGACGCTGGTCTCCGGTTTAAATTCGCATCCGTAGTCCATGGCAAGCTTAAGTAGGAATTGGCCGAATTTAGCCCTGTTTAAAGCATAAGCGCTCAATCCCTCAGCCACTATGCTGAGGCGACTCCTCATGTCGGGAGAGTATATTTCTATGCCCGGGTAGATTGCAAAATAGGATTCTTTAGGCAGGCTTAAGCCGAGCCTCTCCACATGATGAGACCCCAGAGCATCCCCACAGACCTTGTCGCCAACCCTATCCTCTGGCAACCTGTCTATAAGCAGTACTTTAAGCCCCTCTTTCGCAGCCTCTCTAGCCATTGTTGCACCGGCTACACCAGAGCCGGCTACTAGCAGGTCGTACAACTCCGCTTTTTAATAAATCGGCTTGGTTAAAAGGTTTCCCTTAACGGTTTTAAGGCGGTTTAGCACTTGCAGTGTCAGAGTAGTTTGAGAAAGTTAGATTTTGAAACAGTCACGGTCGTAGAAGGAAAGGCTGAGTTAATAGTGCCTAAACCAGATTATTACAGAGTTTCTCCAAATGAGTACGTACCCTCTAAGGCACCGGTTTTCTACAATCCATTGATGAAGGAGAATAGGGATTTGACTATTGCAATCGCAAGCGTCGTGAGGATGGAGAATAATCGTAGATTAGTATTCGGCGACTCTATGGCTGGGGTTGGCGTCAGGTCGATAAGAATACTAGTTGAATCGGGATGGGACGAGGCCTATGTTAACGATAGCAGTGAGAAAGCATTTGCAAACATAATCGTAAACATTGAGAAAAACAATCTCATTGGAAGAGCTCACCCCTCCATGATCGATGCTAACCTTTTCCACATAGAACACTCTTCTGCAGGAACTAGGTTCGATATGCTCGATATAGACCCGTTTGGAACACCTGTGAAATTCTTAGATACTGGAATTAGGGCAGTAAAGCACGGAGGCTTAATCAGCATTACCGCCACAGACACAGCCAACCTCTTTGGAGTACAGAGGAGAGCTGCTAAAATACTATATGGAGTCGATATTTTTAAAACAGGTTTTATGAGAGAAGTTGGCATTAGGGTTTTACTGAAAGCCCTCTCAGAAGCAGCTGCTAGAAATGAGAGGGGGATTGAGCCGATAGTTTCAATCGCAAGCAGGCATTATGTGAAGATTATTGCGAGGGTTTTAAAAGGCAGGAAGCATGCTTTTCAAACTATTTCTAAAATAAAATTCCTCAAAGTTAGGAAAATCGGAGATTTTTATGAGCCGAGGGGGTTGGTTGACGCTTCGGATTTTAAGGTTGAGGATTCCTGTATTATACTGGGACCCTTATACGCTGGCGAAGTGTTTTCTAAAAGCTGGATTGAGAAGATTGTTTCAAACATTGATGATAAAAAACTTCTAGAGGGAAAAATATTTAAAATTTTTAACAGCCTACTTTCAGACGATCAAAAAACTGTCGGTAGTTTCGACTTAATCGGGTTATCATCGAGCCTACGGATATCCCCTCCCAGTGCAAGAATCGTCATAGAAAAGCTTTTTGAAAGCGGGTTCCGAGCTTGCAGAAGTGGTTTAGACCCAAATTGTATTAGGACAGATGCGGAATTAGAAGATTTGGTAAAGATTATTAAAAACCTTTAAAATATTTTGCAACTAAATAGTATTCGGAACTGCCCTTTCTAGAAGCCATGGGTTTAAACCTCTTTACCGATTTGAACATTTTAAATATCTTTTTATCTACTTTACGGGCATACTTGCCTTCGAAAACTTTAACGACTAGGCAACCGCCTTTTTTCAAGATATCCTTCAAGAGGCTGATGACTCTTTCAACCATTTCTATTTGCCTACCATGGTCTATTTCATATATTCCCGACATGTTTGGAGAGAGGTCTGAAAGGACAACGTTAAACTTATCACCCGATAGTCTTAAAACGCTCTCTGTAAAGTTTCCATCGAAAACATCCATAACGATCGTCTTAACATTTTCCAAGCCTAAGTCTTCAACAGGCTTAATGTCTACGCCAACAACAAGCCCGGAATCTCCAACGTATTGAGAAGCCACTTGGAGCCATCCGCCTGGAGCACAGCCTATATCCAAAACTTTGTCGCCAAGCCTTACAATTTTATACTCGTCTATTATCTGCTTTAGTTTAAAAGAAGCTCTACTACGATAACCCTCCTTCTTAGAAAGTAGGAAGTAGGGGTCATTTCTCCTCTCGTGTAACCAGCGCCTCTTTGACTTCAACTTCAGCCCCTCCAGGCTCTATTGTAAGTATCCACTTGTCTAAGAGCTCGCACCGCTCCGGGCTTATAACAGATTCCGATGCACATCCCCTATTGAAATACTGGCATGAGAAGCATGGAGAACCCTTCAACGAGTCTATCTTGGGTATTCTTCGGGTAGAATAGAGCTTGTATGTCCATCTTTCATTGTGGAGAACCTTCTCTCTTCTTATTAGACCCCACGATTCCAGTTTCAAACATATCCTGGAGCCCTCTCTGCTTGAAATGTTAAGCATTTTATACAGGTCTGTCTGAATAATGCCATCTTTAGACCGCATTATTATGTTTAGCACTTTCCCCTCCAGCCTATATCTTCGTGAAGCCTTCCTTACCACAGGAACCTCTCACCGTTTTATAAATGCGTCAAAAAGCTATAAAGGTTTTTGATGTTTCATCTTTTCCCAGGCTTGAAAAACACTATATCGCCCTTCTTGAGGCCCTTAACCCCCTTCTTCAATACTATTACTGCATAGGGCTCTTTAACAGGGCCTATCACGTCAGTGACGTTCCCCACTGGCCTTTTATCACTATCTAATACGGTAGAGCCCAGGCCGATTAGGCCTTCAATCCTTACCACGGCAATCCTCTCATTGATAATGTTTTCAACTACTCCTCTACGTTTCAACTGCTCACACCCCTGAGCATCTTGCCCACTTCTTGAATAAGTTTCCTCTTACTTAACCCGTTGCAGAATACTATTATTCTACCAGACTTGATATTGTTCATCCTAGGGTATGCTTTTTCATACTCCACTATGGTTTTCAAGCCAAGTTTATCGCAAACCTCTTTAATCCTGGTTAAGTTCGGAGAACTAATTGCAGTACTCTTCGGGATGCGCCTACCCATTTTACGAGAGAGTTTAGAATCGAAATATTGCGGGTAAAGTATTACATATCGTTCTTTAGAAAGCCTTTTCATCCTGCAGATACCAACTTTGCATTAATGACTCCGTCTGTACCAGGTTTTGAAGTTACGATTGCATTTCCCACTTCAGTTTTTATTATAGCACCTTTAGTTATTACCTTCATCCTGGCGAATTCCCTATTAGCAGGATTGTCGATTACGTCAAGGATCTTGGCTTTAACAACCTTGTCTTTTTCAACGGCAACGTTAGCATAAGCGGCTTGTACAACCCTTATTTTAAAACCTCCTCCCCTTACTCTAATCTTCTTAGTCTTATTCTCGTCGCCAATCTTTGCGAGTATAGGTGGCCTACCCATTTCATACTTACGTTTACCCCTATACGGGTTTTTCTTGCCGCCAGTACTCTTCCTCTTAAATAGATCCCCGTGGTATATGGACAATTCAGCTTAGATCCTCAAAAATAACCCTTAAAAACTTATTCCTATGGAACTGCATATATCTTATGAAGCCAGGAGGGAGCCTCCGGGCGCCTGAACGCATTGGTACCGTTTGGATTGGAAAGGCGATTTTGAGAATAAGCTCTCGGAGGTTTGTGAAAAGTAACGGGGAGGGTTTAAGGTGCATTTAGCTAGGATTGAGATTAGAAACTTTAAGTCCATACTGGACCGGCAGGTTATAAATCTAAGCAAGGGTCTCACTGTCATAACTGGAAGAAACGGCTCCGGTAAGTGTGTAGCACCCTGGACACCTGTAGCAAGGCCTTGGGGAGGAGAGCCTATAGAGTCTATTTTCCTAGAAGCATGTCAAGAAGGAACAAGGATTTATGAAGGAAAATGCGAATACATAATCCCCCGTAATAGGATTGAGATTGTAAGCTGTCAAAAAAGCCTGGAGGCTAGTGTTAACGCTGTTTTCCGCAAGCCCTATGACGGGTTTATTTTGAAACTAACAACTTCGTCTGGAAGGCTTGTTGAAGTTACTCCTGAACATAGGCTGGCAGTTGCTAAGGCTGGTTGTCTGAAATGGGTTGAATCTGCTTTTCTTAAACATGGAGATAAAGTATTAATCGTTGAAAACGGAAGAATTCAAACCGATATTATAGATAAGATTGAAAAGAAGAAATGGAAAGGCATGGTCTACGACCTTTACGTGAAAAATGTCGGATCTTACGTAATTGGAAATGGAATAATAGTTCATAATAGTAACCTTGTTGACGCGATACGTTTTGCACTGGGGGAGAATAACCCCAGGCTCCTTAGGACTGATAGGCTCTCGTCACTGGTTAATGATAATGCTGGAAGAGATTCTGAGGCTTACGTAAAGATAACAATAGATAATAGCGATTCGGTTATTCCGGGACAAGGAGAAGTCATCACAATAGCTAGGAAAATGGGGCGCGATGGAGAGAGTACTTATTACCTAAATGGCAGGAAGACTCCCAGGAATGTTATTGAAGACATAATTTCGACGGCAGGTCTTTCAGCCAGAGGATACAATATCATCCTTCAGGGAGAAATATCAAGACTTGCCGATAAGAACCCTGTGGAGAGAAGAAAGGAGATTGAGCAAGCGCTTGGCTTAGCTCAGTATGACGAGAAGAAGATGGAAGCACTTAACAATCTGCAACAAGCAGATAATAACCTAAGAGTTGCGCAAGCTAGGCTTCAAGAAATAGATAGGAGAATGTTTCAATTAGAAAGAGAGAGAAACTTACTTTTAAGAAGGAGAATGCTTGAGAAAGAAATAGAAAGGGTACAACTCATCATAGACTCGCTCGAATACTGGAGGCTTATAGATAAGCTTAATGATGTTTCTAAAAAAATTGAAGAAACCATTGCTTTGAAAAACAAACTTGAGAATGAGCTTATTCAAATACAATCTGAAAAAAGGAAGCTCATGGAGAAAATGGAGGAATTATTAAGAACAGTGCCGACGGTCAGCGATTCCAATAAGATCAGGATTGAATACGAGTTGAAAGATTATGAAAGGCAATTAAATCAGTGTTTGGAGAAAATAAAAGAGGAAAGGGGCAGGCTAGATGCGATTAAGAAGGAATTAAAGAAAGTGAGAAAGAAGAGAAACAGATTACAAAGGAAAATAAAGCGATTATCGCATATTCAAACTACCATAATGAAAAAACATGCTTCTACTAACGCTCTGTTTTTAAAAGCTTCAAACGAAAAAAGGAAGTTGTATGAATTAGAGAAAAAGACCGTAGAAGAGATTCTCCATCTCAAAAGTAGATTTAATCTGATCGAGAAAGAAATAGAGAAAATAACTGTAGAGGAAAAAAGCGCAGAAAAAATGTTAAAGGAAGTTCTAACCTATTACAATAACATTAAAAAGAAAATACGCATACTGAATAGAGCAAGAGAAAGAGATAGTTATAGGAGAAGTAAAGTAATAGAAAGATTAGTTAATCTCGAGAAGGCTTTAGCAGAAAGAAGGAAAATAATTGATAATACTTTAACTACGCTTAAAATCCTAACTGAAAGCATTGACGCGTTTAGAATATTCTTCGCAAAGATTTCTGGAGCTCTAAGCTATAGGAGTAGGAGTGAAAGAGAGAAAGCTATAGAGATTGTCAAGAAAACCTTAGAGGAAAAAGGTTTAAAGATTTACGGCATTTTGAGAGAATGCATTATTTTTCCAGAAAACATCAGGAGGGCTGTTGAAAGTATAGCTGGAGAATGGATGGATTCTATACTGGTTGAAAATTCATTGGACATGCTTGTATTAATAAACCTAATTGGCGGAAGAATAAACGATGTAAAAATATTGACTTCTGAAGGAGAAGTTGTGAAAAAGGAAGTACCAGTAAAACTCTATGGTCGAGGTACGCACATGATGGATTTAATTAAGTATCCTAAGAGTATTGAGAAACACGTATTGAAAATATTTTGGAATAGTGTTTTAGCAAAAAGCATTGAAGACGCGTTAGTTTTTACAAAGCATGGTTTTAAAGCAGTAACTCTAGATGGGAGAGTTTTTACAAGCGAGGGTGCTTCAATACCTAGAGACAACAATATGGAATTTGAAAGCTTATTAAGATTTATGAAAAGCTTTACTGAAAAAGCTGGAGAGTTATCGAATACGGCTGAAAAACTGGAACTATATATAAAACATTCTCTAAGCAAAAAGATATTAGAGATAACAGAGTATAGGAATAAACTTGAAGAAGAGTTAAATGTTATCGATATGCATATAAATGAAATTGGAGAGCAATTAAATGTTTTAGCCAACGAATACTTGTCAGCTTCTAGGAAAATTAGCCAAATTTTCAGAGAACGCAATGTTAATAAAAGACGCATGCTTGAAAAAGAATTGGAGAGATTAAAAACCTCGTTGATTTTAAAAGAGGAGAAGTTAGTAAGAATACGTAGGAATATAAGAATACTTGAAGAAGAATTAGAAGAATTAGAGAGTAAAAAAACTAGAGAAAAGGAGAGCTTAATGAAAATCGAAAATATTGTCTACAACCTACAGAGGAGACTGGGAGAATTAAAGGATTTAGAGAAAGCAGTATTCGAAAGGCTTTGTGCAGCTAGAGAGGAAATAACACGTTACGTTAGTCTAGCAAGCCAACTTAGGAATAAGATAGAAACGTTAAAAGCAGAGATGAGTGGGGAAGCTCAAATTGGACATGAAAAGGGTGAAAATGAACGGGATATATTAATTGAAGCTATTCGTAAACTCGATGAAGAATTAGAAGGACTGAATTTAGAAATCAATAGGGTTAAGGATGCTGAAAGAAGGCTTCTGGTCGAGAAAGAAATAAATGAGAATAAAATTGAAGAATTGAAGAGAAGAATTAATAACCAGCCTCTTTCAGTACCGGAAGAAATTAGAGAACAAGCGGAAAGGTACTTGAAAATTCTTAGAGAAGAAGTTGAAAAAGTCCAAGAGGTGAACATGCTTGCTATCAAACAGTATGAAGAAGAAGTAGACTTCTATAGAAACGCTCTAGAGAGAATAAATGAGCTTGAAGAAGAGAGGAAAAGCATCCAAGAGTTTATGGAGGATATTGAAAGAAGAAAGAGAGAAGCATTCTTAGAAGGGTTGAGTAAAATAAACAGTTATTTCTCAACTTTCTTCAATAAGATGACTGGAGGAGAAGGCTGGCTCCAGCCTGAGGATCCAGATAATCCTCTGGAAACGGGTTTGAACGTCTATGTTAAGTTCCCGGGTAAAGAGGCGAGGATAATAAGTGGAGTCAGTGGAGGGGAGAAATCTGTTGCAGCACTCTGCTTAATATTCGCAATGCAAAAACTTTTTCCAGCAGCCTTCTATATTTTCGACGAACCCGATGCACATTTAGATTACGTGAATATTGAAAAGATGACTGAGCTTCTTAGAGAGGTTTCGAAAGACAGTCAAATTATAGTAATATCTCTTAGAGACATTGTCGTCAGTAAGGCTGATAAGGTTATAGGAGTATACGTTAAGAAGGGGTCGTCAAGATTTATGGAAATGCCCAACGAGAAGGCTTTAGAGGAGATAGCTATTGCTGGATGAAGCTCGTGAAACAACTGAGATAATATTCGACTTAATAAAGCTTAGGAAAGTCAACCCTTGGGATATTAAGATATCTAGTATCTTGAGGCAACTATCCAAAGAACTACGTGAAAAAGGATATATGCAATTCACCCTCTCAGGACTATTGCTACTAGCCTCTTCAATAGTCTACTTGAGGAAGACAGAGACCCTCCTATCCATAGAATCCGATGAAGAAGAAGCCTCTGAAAGTGAAGAGATTATTGATGTCCCCCTTGAAGCCCTTGAAAGAATAAGCACTTTCGAAGTACCCCTCAGGCCTTCTCAGCCAATAATAGACCTTGAACAATTGGTTAAAGCATTACTGAAGATGCTTGAAAAAGAGTATTCTAAAAAAACCTTTGAAGAAGAGGAGCCTCTACCACCAATAGTACCGCAACAAGACGAATTCATGAGGGATATTGAGAAGAAAGTCGAGGAGTTTAAGAGAAGCCTTGTCGATTTAATAAGCAATCAGGGGAAGGTATCGCTTAGATATTTGCTTGAAGGAAAACAGCCTCTTGAAGTAGCCAGAACTTTTATACTAATACTCTTCGTACTTTCTGAACCAGGTTTCGATATTGTTTTCGAAGGTGGAGAATACTACGTAGTGTTTGAGAATGGTTTCGAAAGAGCAGGAGTATAAGAAGAGGATTGAGGCAGCACTCTTCGCATCCGGTAGGCCTTTAAACCTATTGCAGCTTAAGTCAGCGGCTGGAGTTAGGAAGAGTGAGAAAGTTGAGAATATTTTAAGGGAATTAATCGAAGAATATAAGTCGCGGGACACTAGCCTTGAAATAGTCGAAATAGGCAAGGGAAACTACATGCTTAGAGTAAAGCCTGAATATACCTGCTACGTTAAGAGGCTTGGCGTAAAGCCCATGATCAGCAGAGCTAGTTTAAAAACTCTTACTCTAATAGGTTTAAAACAGCCGATTGCTCAGTCTAAGATAGTTGCTCTCAGAGGAACACATGCGTATAAACAGGTTCGGAAATTAATTGAAATGGGCCTTGTTGAAGCTACTAAAAGTGGAAGAAGCAGGTTGTTAAGGCTTACTCCAACTGGTTTAAGCATCTTCGGTGCACGAAACGATGAAGAGCTTAGACAAGCCTTAAGAAGCCGTTTGCAACCGTTTTCCTCTCATGAGCAGAATAGGGAAGATACAGGACAAGTTAAGTAAAACGGGAATAGATCTCCTTGTATTGAGGGAACAGGGGAACATAACATATGCCGTCAATTGGAGTAGGCCCCTTACAGGAATGCTTCTAATACCTAAAAGCGGGGAGGCTAAACTTATTACAAGCTCGCTTGAAGGTATTAACCTCCCCCATTCAATTAATGGGGTTAAAGTCGTTAGAGTCGGAAGAGGTGAGAGGCTCCTTCAAGGATTTCTAAGGGAGGTTGAGAAGGGTTTCAAATATGTAGAATTCGATTCTCTAGAAATGAGCGATGCACAGAAACTGGAAGAAGAGCTAGGAGTCCTCGTTAATACTAGAAGTAAGATCGTAAGCGAAATGCGTGTTGTTAAGGACCAAGACGAAGTTGAGAAGTTAAAGAAGGCTGCGGAAATAGCGAGCATAACGGTGAGAGAAGTTTTTGAAGAATTGGAAGAGGGAATTTCTGAAGTAGAAGTTGCATGTAAGTATAATAGTGCAATCGTTTTAAAAGGAGCTTTAAAACCNAGCGAGCATAACGGTGAGAGAAGTTTTTGAAGAATTGGAAGAGGGAATTTCTGAAATAGAAGTTGCATGTAAGTATAATAGTGCAATCGTTTTAAAAGGAGCTCTAAAACCAGCTTTTGAAACAATAGTAGCATTCGGAGAAGATTCTTCAAACCCTCACTTCACTCCGTCTTCTAGGAGATTAAGAAAAGGAGAGATCGTGCTTTTAGACGCTGGAGCAGACTATTTGAATTACAAGAGTGATTTGACGAGGACAATATTGTTCAAGGGAAATGGTGAGAATAACACGCTCATGGAGATGATTGAAGCCGTTGAAGAATCAAAGAAGGCCGTTGAGAAAAAAGCTTTCCCAGGAGTTAAGGTTTGCGAACTGGATAAGTATGCTTGCGAAATACTTGCAGAATATGGTTTTGATAAGTATTTTGCACACGGGCTCGGGCACGGGGTTGGAATCGACATTCATGAGCCCCCTAGTATAACCCCTTTTAGCACTGATGAGCTTAAGGCGGGGAACGTCATAACCATAGAGCCTGGGATTTACATACCCGGCGTTGGTGGAGTTAGAATGGAGGATACCTACTTAATAACTGATTCTGGCCCGGTTAGACTTACTTCCTAAAGGCCAAACCTTCTCTTCCTCTTTTGGTATGTCCTTATGGCTCTTAAAAGGTCTATTTTCCTGAATTCAGGCCAGTAAACATCTATGAACACTAATTCACTGTAAGCAGATTGCCAGAGTAGAAAATTGCTAAGCCTCTCTTCCCCCGATGTTCTTATTATTAAATCCGGGTCTGGCTGAGGAAGGTGCGCAGTATACAGCCGGCTTGAAATAGTCTCTTCATCTATGCTTTCAGGATCCAGTAGTTTTTTCGAGACATCACGGGCAATGCTTCTTACAGCATCAACTATTTCAGCCCTCCCACCGTATGCAAAGGCTATATTCAAGTAGTGTGACGAATATCCCTCGGTCTCTTTTTCAAGCTTCTCTATCAACTGCATAATTTCAATGGGGATGAGATCTCTCCTCCCGATGACCTTGAAACGGACTTGTTTTTCATGCAGAATCCCCTTATTCATAATTTCCACAAGCTTTTCCTTGAACAAGCTTAGTATCAGCTGTATTTCTTCAGGTGGCCTCTTAAGATTCTCCGTGGAAAGAACGTAGAGAGTCAAGGTTTTTATTCCCAAATCGTAACACCACTTAAGGACGTCCTCGACTTTTTTAGCGCCAAAGACGTGTCCAAGGGACTTATCTAGACCCTTTAGTTCAGCCCATCTCCTATTACCGTCCATGATTATACCTATGTGATTGGGCATTGGTAGTTGGCTTACTTGTTTAAGTAGGCTTTTCTCATAAAGCCAAATTGAAAGCCTATTTCTCGAAATCCTAAACGCTAAGCTTCCCAGGAGCTTCCGCATTTAGAACTTATTCTTCAACGGCTATTTTAAAAATCTTCAAGAGAGATGATAGAAATCTTACTACAAGAAAAACGAGTATGTTAACAGCGTATATGAGGACTATGGTAAGTATGCTCACGTACAATAGAAGTCTTAGATCGAAAGAAGGCAGGTATGCGGCTATACCCAATGTTTTAATAAGCGGAGCAAGAGCCAAAAGGTTCACTAGCATGGAGAGAGAGTCCCGTATGTTAGAGATTCTAAGCGGGTATTTAAATGAGCCGCTTATGAGTATTAAGGCAATACCAAGGAGGAAAATATCAATTGTTTGCGCGATGAATTTTCCTAAAATCGCCATGAAAACCTCGCCTTCCTTCTCCATAAAATACCCAGTATAGAATGTGAAGAAAACCAGGGAGAGCCCTGTGAATAAAAATAAGGTTTTAAACACGAGCATTGTCGGAGGCAAGTTTTCACCGTATATTTGCTTAAGACCCGACGAGAACCACTTATCTAAATCGAGACCCTTTATTAGTATTGTTATGCCGACTATACTCCAGAATACTGTGTTTACTTCCTCGTACGATCTAAAATGGCTTAAAACGGTAAATAATGTTATCAATAATCCCCCGAGCCCTAAGACCCATCTTTTAAACCTCGGATCAGTAAATAGCATCTTCAAATACCTTCCGAGGACTATGTAAGACTCTTCTATTGCACGGCTCTGTTTAACAACCACCCTTCTAACCCCTGCTAAGGGTAATCTAGCTTTTAAGACAGGCTCTATATCTTCTTCTCCGAAACCGTCAGTAACAACGTAAACTTCTGAGGGGGAAAATAGTTTTGCAACATGCATTATTTCACTCATGGCCTTTCTAGAAGCGTCGAGCCCCCCGTTTTTTAAACCACTGACTACACAGACTTCGGTTAAATAACCTGATTTTGAAAAATCATCTGAAAGCTTTACGGAGGCGAACATAGCGTTTGAATCGGCTTCTTCAGGATCTAAGAGGGCAAGCCTCTCCGCTGCTCTCAACACATTTTCCCTCCCTATTATGGGAGTCTCTAAACCAGTTTTATTACCTATATCATCATCTAAGTCGACGCATAGGATTAGCACTCTCTTAGCGCTTTCTTCCAAGAGACTCTAGAAAACCTGATAAGACCCTTATTATTAAAAATTTTCGTATGTATAAAAGGATTATGCTTTGTATTACTTCATTGGAAACTGGCCGCTTTGAGCTTCTACAAGCGCCTTAAACTCTTCCCAGTCTAAGGTTTCACCACGTTTGAGCTTCTCTTGAGCATCCATAGCGAGCTTGCTTTTTATCGCCTCCTCTATTTTCAAACGCTTAGCCTGTTCTTCTTGCAACATTAGTATTCGCCTCATCTTAGCCAAATAGGATTTAGCGTCTATCTCAACCATTTTCATAAAAAGCTCGTCCTTCTTTTTCCTAGCCTCCGCTATTTCAGCATCCAGCTTAGATAATTCCTCCCTCTTAATTTTCCTCTCTTCCAACAGCCCCTTAATAGTATTATGGTAGAAGTTTGATGTTTCAACCAATTTAGCTTTTTCATTACTCTTCTGAATAATCATAGACCTTATTTCTTCGATTTTATTTTCGAAATCTTCCATGTTCTTCTTCATACTGATGATCGACTCTACTTCCTTCAGTAAGAGCCTTGCTCTCTCAATCTCTCTTACAAGCTCTGCCTCTTCCTTAGGGTCAAGGTGTTCAGTTGCCAGTCTCCATTCGAGCCTTGAAAGCATTGCTCTTGCTTCCCTTTCGCTTATCCTTATCTTCTTAGAACGGCTTTTTACAACAACCCTCTTCCTTTCAATCTCATCCCTAAGGTTTTTCTCTGAAGCCCTCAATTGAGCTATTTCCTCTTTGATTTTCTTAATTTGCTGATTAATCTCATTTCTCCTCGCTACATTTTCATCAATCCGCTTGGTTATTTCTATGATTTCCTCCTTCAATCGCCTCCTTTTTTCAACAAGCTCTTTAAGTTTCTCCTTTTGCTTCTTGAGCTCCTCTTCAATCTGTTTAACGTAATCACCTGATATACTCTCGGCTTCTTGGAACGCCGGCAAATCACTGAGGGATTTTCACGATGGTTTAATAAATTTTCCGGTAGTCAAAAGACCCCTCTAAACAGCCTGTTCTTGTGAAAACTCCTCTCCAGTACCGAGGATTCTGGTAACTTGCGAGTAAACGTCCACAAAGCCTTCCATAGTCAAAGCTGAGACGGGAATAGGCTTATTCAAACTGCTTAACATCGGTAGCGCCTTGGAAAGCTCCTGACCCAATTTCAGTTTTTCACCCTTATAGTACTTCCTAATGGCTTCGTATAATGTTAGCGGGTTAGAATACCATTCGCTAATTCTCCTTACCAAACGTGGCTCTACTAAATCCACTTTATTAATTACGTTCAGCTGCGGGATAGCGAGAGATGCATAGACTGATATACTCAAATACAGGGAGGAGAGAAAACCAAGGGGTTCGAGCATGAGCGTGTAGTCAAAGAGGTATATTACCATTCTGGGGCCCTTCAAAAAGCTTTCTGAAAATACTCTTCCTACAGGTCTGAATGCGAATAATTCTATTTGGCCCGGTGTATCGACGACAGCAATTTCATAGTCCATTTCTTCGATCTCATCACTAATTTCATGTACTTTTACAGCTATCAAGTCGGAGGCAACAGTTAAAGCACTATTGGGTCCTAGTCCAAGGTCTTTCATAATCTTCTCAGTGTTAACGTATTCTCTAACGTCGAAATCAGCAGTATATGGTAGGCTAACAACACCTGGGTCTAAATTAATTCTTGCAACGTCAACGCCCTTACTCTCAATCCACTCAGAAAAATTTTTTACGAAAGTAGTTTTACCACTTCCCGCAGTACCTATTAGGAAGATGACTTTCATAATGTCGTCTTCCTCTCAATTCTCGATTCTACACTTACTCCGTGAAGAGGCAGCCCCTCCATTTCACTTAACACCTTAACGTATTTAGCAACTTTCTTCAAATATTTAATTGAGAAGTATTGGTATGAGACGATTCTAAGATAGTCAAGTATTGTAACACCACCCCTTACTTTAGCATATCCGCCAGTTGGAAGAATGTGGTTACTTCCTGATACATAATCTCCTACCGCTGGCGGCGAAGATTTTCCAAGAAAAACAGTGCCAGCTGTTGTAAGCTTATTGAGAAGTTTATTTGGATTCCTAACTTGAAGAGAAACATGTTCAGGTGCTAAAGAGTTACATTTCTCTAAACCATCTTCAATCGATTCAACTAAGTAAATATTCACCTTTGCACCTAAGCCATATTCCTTTGATAATTCTTGAAATTCTTTTTCAACAGACTCGGCTAATTCCTTTGAATTTGTAATTAGAGCTAAAAAGGAATCAGGTGAATGTTCTGCCTGAGCAATTAAGTCTAAGGCTATGAATCTAGGATTTGCACTCGAGTCTGCCAGGACAACAAGTTCCGATGGGCCCGCTGGAATATCTATGGATACACCATAGCTGTTTGCAATCATTTTCGCTAGAGTTACGAACCTGTTTCCAGGACCCATTATTTTCTCAACTCTCGGAATCGTCTCAGTACCGAATGTTAGTGCACCCACACCAGCTACCATGTTACACCTATAAACTCTTTTCAAACCCATTAATTTAGCAGCATAGAGAACTGCCGGATTTACAGAACCATCTTGCCGAGGAGGAGTTAATACATTTATCTCCTTTACACCGACTAGGACAGCTGGATAAGCAGCCATTACTAGGGTTGAAACATACACGGCTCTCCCTCCGGGTACAAGCACTCCGATTTTTTCCAAGGGATGAAAGCGTAAACAGTATTTTAATCCATTATCACTGAAAGTACTTGATGAAAGCATCTTCATTTGAAACCTCACTATTTTCCTAATTCTCTCCATCATGAAGGAAATCGCCTTCTTAACATCACTTTGCAAATATTCTTCAGACTCTTCCAGCTCCTTCCTACTTACCATAAGCTTATCTTTTGAAAGGTTGACGTTATCGAAAGGTTTAGGACGAGATGTATAATCCAAGAGTGCCTCATCACCTCTCCTTTTCACGTCAAGCATTATCTGCTCGACGTAGTGTCTATCTTGATCGCTTACATTGAGAGGGTTGAAACGGCTGGTTGAAGCATTCATTTTGCAATAGCCCGAAGCTGCTAGACTTTTAAAAATTTACTGAAAAACTATTTTAGGATTCTTCTTCAGACTTTTTGCCAAGCCACCATTTAACTATTTCTCTCCTCTGCCTTTTCCTCTTCTCTTCTTCGCTTTCCATCACCGACTTAAGAAACCTCTCTCTTGTCAGCTTAAGTTCCTCAAATCCGTAAACTCTCCCGCAGGCTTTACAAATGTAGAGCTTGGTGGCAGGCTCGTACTTGAGTTCTCCACCGCAATCCGGACAATAGTAAGTGGGCAATCTGTATTCGTTAAGCAGTATTATGTATAAACTTTTCGCAATCCGCTATAGGTTACAACGTTATTTTAAACTTGTAACAGAAGTCCCATTTGACAATAGAATATGGGGTCGCCGGGATTTGAACCCAGGTCGCCAGCGCCCTTAGCCAGCTTTTTGCTTCAGGCTGGTATCCTAGACCAAGCTATCCGGCTCAACCTCTAGACGACGACCCCTCGTTTCTGACTGGATTAAGACGTTTAAAAACTTTGTTTTATAGAGCTACGGGATGCTTCATACCGTATTGGGACGATGGGTGGAATCAACCTTAGTAATACGATATCGTAATTCCTCCAACGGTAGGGAAACGGTGAGGGTGGGGGGAATGCCCTCAGAGAGAGTAGAATCGGAATGAGTAGAGGGCGCCCTCACCGTTTCCTCCAAATCCTGTTTAGAGCTATTTATATAAACCTTACTCTGCGACTATCTGTTTCACCATATTCTTCGGACGGGCCTTTTTTAGAATTCTAAAACCGCAGTATGGACATCTAACTCCTCCTCTAAATTCTAAGAGGTCCTTTTCGCTGAGAAGCCTACTACAGGCTAAACATTGGAATTCTGGCATCCTCCCCAGTTCCATATATTAGGAGTTTAAAAACATTACTCATTCATCCAACCCTCTCCCTCACTTTTTTACAAACGGAATTTAAATAAGCATTATTTTTGCAGAAGACGCGTTGGAAAATAGTGGAAATTCAAGTGGCAGATGGTTGAGAGAAGAGGAGTATAGTAGGTTATGGATGCTTCTTGAAATGTTCATGGAGAGTACTGCCCCCCTCTCCATGCTGGTCATTACATTTGGTAAAGCTGGCACCGGTAAAACAACTCTTGCTAGAAGGATTGTGTGGAATGCGACATCTGCTTGGAAGGATCTTAGGATAATATATTTAGATTCACACATCGATTGTCGCAACGGTTTTTCCGCAGTATTACAGAGGGTTTTAAATCTAAGCGGTTATTCAACTTTTGAAATCCTCCGTAACATGGAGGAAAGCAATCATAAGTTTTTAATCATTATAGACAATGCTGAGAACATTATAGACGAGAAAAGCGTTAAAAACATTTTAAAGATTAACGAGGGGTTCCCGAATGGAAGATTCTTCATATTATTGTTCTTCGGTTCAACAGATATTCCAATTAGAACTTTGAGTTTTTCCCAACCTTTATACTTCATGCATCTTAGTCCATACGGTCCTAATGAAATCCGGATGATACTAGGCTTTTATCTCAGTAATAGTAATACTGGAAGCCCGTTTGTAAGCGAGGATGCTTTGAACGCGATAATCAAAGCATCAAGGGGAAATGCAAGCCTAGCTTTAGAAATACTTAAGCTAGCTATGTGTTTCCATAGGCCTATTGGTGAAAGCCATGTTCTTGAAGCTTTAAAAATGATGAGTAAGTATCCTCTTTACTATAGATCTATTAAAATCAGTGATCCTCATGCAGAAGCAATTTTAAAAGTAGTTTCTCGACATCCTCAAGGTGTGCGTCTAAAGAAGCTTTTTGAAGAATACCATAGTTTTTGTAGGGATAATGAGATAAGACCATTGGGGTATACGCAGTTTTGGAAGAAAATTAGAATTCTTGAGAAGAAAATGTTGTTAGACTTTAAAGTAATCAACCTTAAAGAGGGTAGGACGGGTATAGTGAGGGTAAAGTGTACGAGTGGCGAGACGAACTTATAAGCCTGTTTGAAGATATTTCAGATTCAGTAAGCCTTTCGAGAATATTTTGGAAAATCTTTAGAAATAGCGAGATGAGTATTTCCCAAATAATAAGGCAAACCGGCTTAAACCATAAGGTAGTTAAGAAGAGTCTTGAGAAAATGATTAACAAAGGCCTCGTGGGAGAGAAATCATTTGGCAGAATGAAGATTTACTTCTTAAACAGGGATAATCCGCGAATCAAAATATTGCTTACCCTCTTAAGCATGCCTTCTATAAGTCTCTTCTCCGAGAATAATCGAATTAAACAATTCTCTCAGACGCGAATCACTTAACCTACTGAGCATCCTGCTCCTGAAATCTTCGTCTCTGGAAAGATATCTCAATACTTGTATAAACTCTCTTCTGAAAACCCTCCTACCCGTGTGGAGTTCTTTCATAAAGAAAGACTCTAACTCCCTCAAGTTTTTCAAATGTTGAATCCTTTTAAACCTGTCTTTAATCCTATTTGGAAATGAGAAGTTTATCCTGTTCTTCTGGGGTATTACGAGGAAGGCGCTAGACAATTTATGGTAAAAATTCGGCAATAACCTCCACAGAGAATTTTTAGATATCTGCCTTATGAGCATATCCGCTTCAGCAACATATCTCAAAGCTGGAAAAAGCCACTGCCTGGGCGAGAGGTGAGGAATGTTTTCAAATACCCATTCGAGCAAGTCTTCAGGCTTTTCCTCTGAGGAGGATAGGGAAATAGAAGCCCTTTCAAACGTAGAAGCGTAAGCAGCCATCCTCAGTATTTCAAATATGTTCCTCTCAACATTCCTGCGAGAGAGGATTTTCTCTGCTTCATCGACGCTAACTTCTCCACGTGTAGAGTAAAGGAGCTCTAGGTCTTCTATTGCCGCCCTCATATCCCCTTCTGAACGCTCTGCAATCATTACGAGTATCTCCTGTTTACAACGAATACCTTCAGCCCTACATATGTCTCTAAGCCTCTTAATTATACTCTGCGATCTTATCCTGTGTAACGGAATCATGTAGACCTTGTCTCTTATCTTGTGGAGATGAGGGGCCCATGGATCGTTTGCAGCCATTACAATTGGCACTCTAGACGATTCTATCAGCTCTAACAGAAAGTTAATAGCCCCTGTCTCCTCGCTCGAAAGCCCATCGATTTCATCGAAGAATATAAGCACTTTACTGCTGAATAGGCTTCTGTTAAAAGCTGCTGGTTTAATGACGTTTTCTAAAAAATCTGTCTTCCTAGTTTCACTCGCATTCGTCTCTATTAATCTATAATTAAGCGTAGAAGCTGCTACCTCTACGAGTACTGTTTTACCAACACCCGGCGGACCATGAAGCAATGCAGCCTTTCCCCGTTCATCCCATTTCTCAAGCCAATCTAGAAAATCCTTCTTAGCAGCATCGTTTCCAACTATTTCGTCTAAAGTCTTTGGCTTATACTTCTCAACCCAGCTTAGCTGAGGTATGCTCATTTCTGAACATCTGCAGCTAAAGCGGCTAGGACTGTACTTATCTGTATTTCAGCATCAGCACCCATTGCTACCCTAAAGTTTGCCTCCCCCAGGACGTTAACAACTTGAAGCCTCTTCTTTTCATCCATTTCAAGAGACATTAGTTCGGAATTCATCTCTCTCAGTATATCATTTGCCGATAAGCCATCGTCGTAGAGGAGTTTTGCAAGCCTCTTCCTCGCTGAAGTAAAATTACCTTTCAATGCATCCATTATCATTTCCTCAACTTCCTTCGGGTGAAGAACACCCACGACCTGTCTGACGCTATCACCCGTAATCTTTTTCAAACCACCCGCAGCAGACTGTGCTATGTTTATCGCCTTCCTCATATCGCCCCTAGCAGCCTTAACTATCTCCTCTATTGCTTCTTCAGTCCAGGAAACCCCTTCTTTCTCTAAGACTCTTATAACACCCTCTCTTATGTACTCAGGGCCCAAAGGCGGGAACCTGAATACAGCGCACCTTGATTGAATAGGCTCGATTATACCCCATTGATAATTGGCTAGGAGTATAAATCTGGTAACTGAAGCATATCTCTCCATTATTCTTCTCAAAGCCTGTTGAGCATCTTGAGTCATATTATCGCTCTCGTCCAGTATGAGTATTTTAAACGGGACTTCTGTAGACGGCCTACTTCTAGCAAAATCCTTGACCACTTCCCTTATAGTGTTTATACCCCTTTCATCTGAAGCATTGAGCTCCATAAACTTTCCAGCGGTCGAACCCTGGTAGAGATCATTCACTAAAGCCAGTGCAGCCGTAGTCTTTCCAGTACCCGGAGGTCCGACGAAAAGCATATTGGGGACGTTTCCGGTTTTAACAAACGCCTTGAGACGCGTTACGATTTCTTCTCTATCTATCATCTCGTCCAGGGTTTTCGGCCTATACTTCTCAACCCATAGAAGATCCGATATGCTCATCGCTACCGGAAATAGGGGTTGTTTAAAGTTAAATGTTTCGTCCAATCGGGTTAAATAGAGGATTGGACAGCATAACCAGGGAGTTCCTTAACTGGATATTGAAAAGAGAGTTTAAAAAAATAAGGCTAAAGTACGAGTTTGAAGAAACCGTAGTAATCCCACAGATAGATTCGAAGAGCATCAAGCTACCTGGATTGGGAGAAGTAACTATGGAGAAAGGGAAGGTAATGAGGGTTTATAGGGGCGTAGCGAATCAACTCGCAGACTCGGGTTGGGTTAAAATAGGCGAGGAACGGTTAACTTCGAAAGATATTGTCTCAATGAGGTGGCTTGAATCATCAGAAGAAGGGTTTATTAAACTACCGGACTTCTTCTACCTCAAAGCTACGAAATTAATAAGGGATGATAAGAGCGGAAAAAACATTGAAATCCAAAACGATCTACAAGAAATAGTAGACATAAGGCTTAGGAAACTATTTAAGTTAGTATTTTTAAAAGAGGTTCCTTCAAATATAATGGAGAGGCTCCAGCCGGAGGAGGTTCTATTATATAGCTTCCTGAAGGAAACTATAAACGCTTGGCAGAGGGAGTTGATGTACGTAGATGGAGGAGAGCAGGACCAAGAGTAGGATTCCAATTCAAAGCCTATTTCTAGATTTCATACGTAATTTCAGAGATGAGAATAACGAAAGGAAGTATTACGACCAGATAGCGTCCCTCCCCTCTCTAGGAGCTTCCTCCATAGTCATAGATTTCCAAGACCTGCTCTCCTATAGTAAGGAAATGGTTGAAGAGATTGTTGAAAACCCCTCCGTTTTAGAGGACATGGGGAGTATAGCCCTCTCTGTCTTGAGTAGTTTAGACAGGGATTATGCATCAAAAATACAGCGGGTTAACGTTAGAATAAGGGGTCTTGGAAAGAAGATATCTATAAGGGATATAAAATCGAGCCTACTGGGGAAGCTAGTATGCTTCGAAGGGGTCGTAGTAAGGGCTTCTGAGATAAAAAGCATACTTTTGAAGGGAGTCTTCCGTTGTAAAAACTGCGGTGAAACTTATGAAGAGTTTCAAACCGGGCTTGTCTTAAAACCACCACGTTGTGGAACATGTGGAACGAGTAAGCTCTCGGATTTCGACCTTCTTCAAGACAAGTCTACTTTCATAGATTACCAGGAGATAAGAGTTCAGGAGAAGCCTGAGGACCTTCCTGCTGGAGTCATGCCTCACAGCATAAGCCTAAGGCTTACGGGAGACCTTACTGACAGGGTTAGACCCGGCGACAGGGTTCAGATAACCGGAATAGTAGTTGCTACTCCAGATAGACACCCCTTGAAGAACCTTCAGTACACTACTTTCTCGCTTAGCGTTGAAGTTAATTACATAGAGGCTTTGATGCATGAGCTTGGAGAAGTTACTCTAACACCCGAGGAGGAAAAGAAAATCATAGAAATGAGTAAGGATCCGTGGATATACCAGAAACTGGTGAAATCGATAGCGCCATCCATATATGGACTTGAAGAGATTAAGGAAGCAATACTTTTACAGATGGTCGGCGGTGTAAGGAGAACTTACCCTGACGGTGTAACTGTCAGAGGCGATATAAACCTGCTTCTAATAGGTGATCCCGGAACGGCTAAGAGCCAGCTTTTAAAGTATGTTCAAAGAATAGCTCCAAGGGGTCTTTACACTTCTGGAAGAGGGGTTACGGCTGCTGGTTTAACGGCAGCGGTCGTCAGAGATAAGACTGGAAGCTTTACGCTGGAGGCGGGTGCAGTAGTACTTGCTGATAAGGGGATAGCAGCAATAGACGAGTTTGAGAAAATGAGAGCTGAAGATAGAGTAGCTATACATGAGGCAATGGAGCAACAAACTGTAAGCGTAGCCAAGGGAGGGATAGTGGCAACGCTTAACGCTAGGACGGCAATACTCGCTGCAGCAAACCCAGTATACGGCAGGTATGATGATAGCCTTAACTTCAGTGAAAACGTTGATCTACCTCCTACGCTCCTATCGAGATTTGACCTTTACTTCATAATTAAGGATAGGCCGGATAAGGAGACGGATGCTAAGCTTTCAGACCATATTCTAAAGATGCATATGGAAGCATATGACTATGGAGATGAAATCATACCCCCGGATCTTCTCAGGAAATACTTAGCGTATTGTAAGAGGATAACCCCGAGGCTTACTCCTGAGGCTACTGAAAGGATTAAGAGTTTCTTCTTGCAACTTAGAAGCAGCAGTCAGGAGGCAAATGCTCCGATACCGATAACTCCGAGGCATTTAGAATCCTTGATAAGGCTTAGCGTCGCAAGAGCTAGGCTAATGCTTAGAGAAGAAGTTACTGTGGAAGACGCTGAAGTGGCGATAAGGCTTATGAACTATAGCCTTAGCACGGCAGGCCTAGATGTCTCAACGGGCAAGATAGACGTCGATATCCTGATGACTGGAAAATCGAGGAGCAAGTGGGAGAAAATGCGGATAATACTAAAGGAAATAGAGAATCTTGAGGCTGAATATGGGAAGGCATTATTGAGCGAATTGAAGAAAAGGTGTGAAGAGAAGAAGATTGAGGCAGACGAGTTCTACAGGCTTATAGAGCAGATGAGAGAACAAGGGGTAATAATGCTTCCCGACGAGGAGACTGTTAGAAGAATAAGGCGTTAAGATGGATATAAGTGAGCTACCAATAGGGGAAGATGCTAAAAGAGAGCTTGAGAAGGCCGGTTTTAAAACGCTCTATCCGCCCCAGGAACAGGCTGTTAGAGAGGGCTTGTTCGATGGGGAAAACCTACTATTGGCCGTGCCCACAGCATCCGGAAAAACTCTGGTTGCACAACTTGCAGCGATACATAAGCTTGAGAGGGAAGGCGGTAAAACCGTATACCTGGTTCCACTTAGGGCAATAGCCTGGGAGAAATACGTCGACTTCAACATTTTGAGAGAAGTTGAAGGCCGAAATGGTAAGATCAGAGTTGCTTTGGCAACTGGAGACTACGATTCTAAAGCTGAGGAGCTTGCAGATTATGATGTGATAGTTGCGACGTATGAAAAATTCGATTCGATAATCAGACATAGGCCAAGGTGGATAAATGAGGTTAACCTAATCGTTTTCGATGAGATACACTATATAGATTCTCAAGACCGTGGCCCAGGCATAGAGACGCTAGTGTCTTTTACAAAGGCAATTTTACCGAGAGCTCAGTTAATAGCACTAAGCGCTACAGTATCCAATGCTGATGAAGTTGCAAAGTGGCTTGGTGCAAAGTGCATAATTTCAGAGTGGAGACCGGTTAGCCTAAGAGAAGGAGTGTTTCATGATGGGAAGATATTCTTCAAAGACGGAGAAATCGTCGAGTTGAAAGACGATTTTGAAGAACCGTTGCATTCTCTATTGGCCTATTCACTTAAGAACGGGGGACAAGCTCTCTTCTTCGTTGAAACGAGAAAGAGAACTGTCTATTTGGCAAGAAAACTCTCTTCAATATCTTACCTCCACCTTTCTGAATCGGAGAAGAAGAGGTTAAAGGAACTTGCTAGAGAGATAAGAGAGAATAGTGAGTCGACGATAATCGGAGAGGATCTTGCAAACGTATTCGAAAAAGGTGTTGCTTTTCATCATGCAGGATTAACAAGCTTCCAGCGTAGAATTGTTGAAGATGCTTTTAGAGAGAGAATATTGAAAGTTATAACTGCGACTCCAACCCTCGCAGCAGGGGTTAATCTTCCCGCGAGAGTTGTATGCGTAACCTCAGTTAACAGATTCGACCCTGAAACGCATACAAGCAGTATGATATCGGTCATGGAGTATAAACAGATGGCTGGAAGGGCTGGTAGACCTAGATACGATAAGTTTGGAGAAGCAATCATATACGCTAGGAACGAGAGGGAAATAGATTATTTAATGGCTAAGTATATCGAGTCTACAGCTGAACCGGTTGAGTCGAAGTTAGGCCTCGGAACTTATTTTTCAACAGCCATACTTGCATCAGTCGCAAGCGGGATAGCGTTCGATGTGAAAAGCATACTGGAAGTTTTTAAGAACACTCTCTACTATACTCAAAAAGGAAGGGGTGTTTCCAACAGGGTTAAGAGGGTTTTGAAAATGCTGGTAGAAGACGGGTTGATAATTAGGAAGAACGGTTTTCTCGAAGCAACCACTTTGGGTAGGAGAATATCGGAGCTTTATATCTCGCCGTCTACTGGAATATTGTTCGTAAAAGGGCTTAAGGACAAGCCGCAAGCATTTACTGAGATAAGCGGCCTCCACTTGATATGCATGTCTCCAGATATGAGGCCGAAGTTCAGCATAACAGGCTCTACTGAAAACGCGGTAATCGAATTCGTTAGTAAGCATGAGCGTGAGTTATACCTTGACTTTGAAGACGTTAATCCAATGGAGACCTACAAGACTTTGACTGCATTATGGATGTGGATAAACGAGTATAGTGAAGACGACATATATCTAAAGCTCGGCGTAGAGCCAGGAGACCTCTACGCATGTAAGGAAACAGCCCAATGGCTGGCTTATTCTGCAAAGGAAATAGCAAGGCTAGTAAAAGACCATGAGGCTTTTAAGAGTCTTGAGGAGCTTGAGGCCAGAATAGAATACGGCGTTAAGCCAGAGCTTTTAGAACTAGTATCCTCGCTTGAAGGTGTTGGCAGAGTTAGGGCTAGGCGATTATTCAATTACGGTTTTAAGAGGCTTTCAGACATCGCTTCCGCAAGTGTGAGTGAGCTTTCGAGCATACCTGGAATCGGACAAAAACTCGCATTAAACATAAAGAAGGAGGCTGGAGGAATAATACATAGAGAAGAATGGAAGAAGAGGAGTAAGAGGGAAAGTTTTCAAACAAGTTTGGTTGAATTTAATGATTAAAAAATTTGTAATTATTTAAGTCAAAAATATTATGGCTAATTATCAATACTTTTTACGGTTAGATTAAATAGCATGCTCCAGTAGAAACCAAGGATAATGGATTACAGTAAAATACTGGGTTTACCAGTAAAGGACATTTATGAAAGGGAAATCGGTACTCTAGTAGGTTTTGAAATCGACTCAAGAGGGACACCGTCAAACTTCTTCATAATGATGCCGAATGGGAGTTTTCTGAAAGTCGATGGAGAGGCCGTGGAAGCCGGTAAAGAGTATGTTGTTTTAAAGAACTTTTGGAAAATAAGAGCTGAGAGTCTCATAAGGAGTATTGAGATTACTAGGAGGAGGCTGGAGGCTCTTGAAAAACTTAGACAGGAGCATCAAATACCTACTAACATATACGACGAGCTTAAAAACACGTATACTAAGGATATGAATGAGCTTAACAATAAGATTACTGAGCTGGTTTCAGAGCTTACCAAGGTTCAAGAAGATCTTAAAAACAGGCTTGACATGATGACTAGAATAAGGTCTATAAATAGGGTTCAGCTTTCAACAGGCGAAGTTGATGAAATAAGCTATAAGGCTGCTGAGACGATGATAGAATCAAACTTAGACATTACCCTACTGGAAATAAAGGAAACGGAATCAATCCTCGCCAGATTGAAAAACTTAAAGCAGAAGACATCCCATGAACCAGCAGTATCACAAAGAAGCAATTTCATAGAGCTGTTGAGAGCATTGAATAATAATAGACAGCAGAATGCCGATAGCCCACTTGTCGTAAGGCTTCAAAGCGTTGTACAAAGCCAACAACAATAGAAATCTAAACCGCTAAACCCCCTCGGGGCCGAGATATACGGTGTCTTCAGCGTCCGGACCGGTGCCGACTATAGTTACGGGTACGCCGGTTTCATCTTGAATCTTCTTAAGGAATTCCAAGCATCTCTCAGACAGTGATTCTCTGTTTCTGGCTTTTGAACACTCTGGGAAAAGCACATCTACTTTGGTTACAGCTATTTGTGTTGCTCCGTTTACTTTGCAGGCACGTTTAGCCATTTGGAAGTTGAATGGCGCAGCCCTCCTAAGCCTGCCCGTGACCGTGCCTCTTTCCACAAAACCCCTTTTCTCAGCCTCCTCGGGAGAGAGCTCGTTTTCCAAAGGCCCATTGCCAACTCTCGTTATGAAGCTCTTGAGGACTAGTATTACTTCATCTACCCTTTTTGGACCGACTCCAACTTCGCTACAGACTGCTGCAGCAGTAGTGTCCCTACCCGTAACATATGGGTAAGTACCGTGGTAGAGGCTCAGGTAGAAACCCTGCGTCCCCTCAATATGCACAGTCTCCCCCCTATCTAGAGCAGAATTAACTTCTTCAGAAACATCTACAACATACTTGCCCAATTCCGGAATATCTTTTACAAGCTTCGCTTTTCTAGCTACTCTATCGACAAGAGCGGGAGAAACACCTGTTCCAGTAGTACCTATGAACTCCCTGAAGAAATCGCTCCCCTTATCTGCGTCTATGTGCTTCTGTTCAATTACTGATGCATTACCATCTACAAATACCCTGCCTTCTACACCCAGCGTAGTAATCTCGCTTAAGAGAACCTTTGGATCAACATTCGCACCTGCTCCTATCAAGAGCCTTGTTTCCGGGACGATAAAGGCACTCGGTATCATCCTAAGCTTATACATGTTCCCCCTATAAACCACGGTGTGTCCAGCATTTACAGAACCGACTCGAACAGCCACCTTCGGACGCTCCCTTAGTGCCAGGAACGCGGCGACTTTTCCCTCTAGGGACCCTCTGCAGGTTTTCCCTCGTCGCCGAAGAATCCTGACACTATTACTGTAAGCATCCTCGCTTCACAAACGGGCTTTCTAAAGCAAGGAGTATAAAGCCTTTTCCATATTGTTTTTAAGCCTAAGTTAACAATATAACCCCAGGGTTGGCAACTATTAAATACGGTTGTTGCGGTTTCCCCCTGTCTCTAAGCAGGTATTTCTCCGAGTTTAGCCTCGTCGAATTACAGTCTACTTTTTACAAGCTCCCCATGCTTAAAACTGCGGAAAAATGGAGGAAACAAGCACCCGATGATTTTGAATTCACCCTGAAGGCTTGGCAGGGCGTTACACACCCGCCGGAGAGCCCCACGTGGAAGAGAAGCGGGTTGAGCAAGGGGGAGCTCAAGGATTATGGTAACTTCAATCCTTCAAGAAAAGTCTTTGAAGCCTGGGATAAAACATTGGAGATCGCTAAGAAACTTAGCGCTAAGATAGTTGTTTTCCAGACTCCTCCGAGCTTCGGCCCCTCTCCTAAGAATATCGACAATATGAAGAAGTTCTTCAAGGAAATAGATAGGGGAGGATTGCTCCTCGCCTGGGAGCCTCGTGGAGAATGGTTGGATAAGAAAAACATTACGAAAAGCCTATTGGAGAAGCTCGAATTGATTCATGTAGTAGACCCGTTCTGGGATCAGCCTCTAACTACGGGCGTATACTATTTTAGACTCCACGGACTTGGGAAAAGATACAATTACAGCTATGAGTATAGCCTTGATGATTTAAAGAAGCTGATAAGCATTATAAGGGGCTTAAGAGATGCTGAAGAAGTCTACGTCTTATTCAACAATAAGAAAATGCTCGATTCTGTAAAGTTGTTTGCTAGTCTTCTCTAAGCATCCAAGAGAAAGGATGAATACATTTCTCTAGGAAAGATAAATAACCAGTATTGTCCACGGCTTCAACAACATCCTCACCGCAATACATCTTGCTTTCAGAAATCGCTTTCAAAACATTCTCTGAAAAGCCTTTAAGAAATTCCTTTGAAGAAAAAGCCTTAGATATGACTTCACTCACATCCTTCGCCTTCGGTTTTAATATCGTCCACCACCTCCCATTTCTAGGAAACGGCTGTACTAGAGTCCTCTCATTGTTCAAATAAGTTTCGATGAAAATGGGGACATTACTGCTGAAATACGGGGGGCCCATGTGTAAGACTGCAGCCCTCTTCTCAACTTCCTCCAGTATGAACAGCAATACCACGTTCTTCTCCTCGTCACTCCAAACCTTATCCATTAAGACTCTAAACTCGTTTTCTTCAAGAAATATGCTGATCCTAGAGAGGAGCCTGTATGCCTGCCCCCATAGAATATCCGGAATATCCGTCCAAGCAGGTATCGTTATTGCAAACATGTTCAACCCCCTGCTTCTAACTATTCCCCTAATTTCCTCTTTAGAAGCCTTGTGAGTAGGATAGAAGAATTTAACAGAAGGCTTCTTAAGCATCAAATAAGATGCGTATTGCGCTATGCTCAGACTCTCCCCACTCACAGCTGCAGCAACATTCCTGAGCTCATCCACGGGGTCTATTACGCAAATCAGACTATCCCGTGCCCTTCTGTATAATTCCTCTTCCCTACCCTTGTACAAATCACCTGGGTCAAGTATTAAAGGAGGCTTGAAAGAGGATAGTTTTTCAAGCGTTTCTTTGAATCCGCCTAATGAGTATACTAGAAGCTCAACTAGGAAGCCACTGAATCCTCTTGTCTTTATCTCAGCACCGTATACTCCTATACCCTTGAAGAATTTCTTCAAAAGGCGTGCTTCATCCCTCATTTCTTGACTAAGCTTTTCCCTTACGAATTCCGTGTGGAAAACGGTCCTATCAGTAGCACTCCTGTACTCTCCCCTATTGACCCTGTAGCACGGAACTATGTCTACGTTAATCCCCTCTATCCTGACTGTTACGTAGGGATGTTCTGCAAACCTTAGCCTACAATTCTCGGAGCCGAAAACCCTCTTGACGCAGTCTATCAATGTTCTTCCCATATCATCCTTCTTCCATTTCACTGGGAATCTTACGAAAACATCAGCATCAGTCTCTCCACTCAGCCAAGTATCCTTGGCTACTGAGCCCTCGATAAGCACATCTGCCTCTGGTTCAATATTCTTAAACTCTTCTTGAAGCTTTGAAACAACCTTGGAGAGAACGTTATCCATATGGTTTCTCTCTTCCACGTTTGGCTTGATCCTCCTTAAAACCTCTTGAATAACCTCTTGAAGACCATACGACATAGTTTATAGTCATCGAAACCTATTAATCAATTTTTTCCCAGAGGGTCTCATATATGGGGCCCCTGGGAGTAAGTGTGCTCTTCTTAAGCCTAAGCCTACTAGTAACGGTTTCTCCGATGAGAATATCTGAGTTATCTTTAATGAACATTATAAGCTTATCTACGCCAATGCGGCTCCTAACTCTCGCCAAGGTTACGTGAGGAGAAAACTCTTCACTCATCCTTAAACCAAGGCTCGACAATGCTTCAGAAACCCTTCCAGCCCTGTCGACGATCTTATCAGCACCCTTATTGATTTTTGCGAATACTACTCTAGGTTGAGAGACCGTAGGGAAGGCTCCAAGCCCACGGATTTCTATCTCCAAGGGATGTCCCTCAACCCTAGAAAGGACTCTACACAACTCATTAATCATACCCTCATGAACCTCGCCTATGAAGAACAGGGTTACGTGTAGAATCTTAGTGTCTACAAGCTTCAGGTCTGCACGGGTCTCAACCATTCTCCTCTGTATTTCAGACACTCTGTTGACTATATTGTTGTCTTCAATGTCTAATGAGACGAAGACTCTGACCATTTCCCAATTATTTCAAGGATATTGTTTATATACCTTATTGCTATTGGAGAATTGTTGAAACATCTGATACTCATAACGGGAATGCCAGGCTCTGGAAAGACTACTGTCGCCAAAATAATGGGTGAAATGGGTTTTCCAATCGTATCGATGGGAGATGCTGTCAGAGAAGAGGCAGAGGCGCGTGGCCTAGGCAAGAATATAATCGAAATGAGCAGGTTTATGATTGAACTGAGGAGAGAATTTGGAGAAAGCGCTGTTGCAATGCTTGTCGATAAGAAGATAGAGAAAATAGATGGTGATGTAATAATCGTAGATGGTGTCAGATCTCTGAGAGAAGTAGAATACTTCAAGTCAAAGGGCTATTCCGTAACTACGGTAGGAGTATTGTCGCCAACAAGACTAAGATACAGCAGGCTTTCCAATAGGAATAGGCCGGACGACTCTAAAATAATTGGAGAGCTTGAGGAGAGGGATAGGGTTGAAATTTCAGTTGGAGTAGGTGGAGTAATTGCCTTAAGCGATGTTTACGTGTTGAACGAAAGTAGCCTAGAAGACCTTAAGGAAAAAACTTTGAAGAAACTTCAGGAAATTCTATCTAGAAAATATCAATAGACATGAAGTCTTCAGCAACTTGAACGTTATTGAAAAATCTCTTAGCCTGCTCCAGTATTACAGAAGTATCGCCGTATCTTGAGCTTATGTGAGTCAATATTAGTCTTTTAACACCAGCTCTAGCAGCAAGCTTAGCAGCTTCTATACATGTTGAATGTTGCAACTCGTCAGCTTGAGCATTCATCGACTCGTCGAAAGTAGCCTCGTGTATTAGAATATCTGCATTCCGACAAAACTCTTCGAAGCCAGGAGTATCTCCCATATCGCCCGTGTACACTATCTTAACCCCAGGTCTGGGAGGACCTACGACTTCCTCCGGCTTGACCACCCTACCGTTTTCAAGCCTAACCGATTCTCCCTTGACAAGCATGCTTCTCAATGGCCCGGGTTTGATTCCCAATTCCTCAGCCTTTTCAACATTGAATTTTCCAGGCCTATCATCTTCTTTGAAACAATAAGCATATGATTCTATTGAATGCTTTACGCGGTAAGAATAAACCCTATAGTTCTTACCAGATGTAACTAAAACGTTTCCTACGAATTCTTGAATATCAAGAGGGAAGGCTGGTTGATGAAATATCATTGGCAAACACGATTCTATGAACTGTTTGAGTCCATTTGGACCGAATATTCTAAGGGGGCTTCTCCTGTTTTGGAGACTCATCGTCATTAACAAGCCCGGGAGGCCGAGGACATGGTCTCCATGCATGTGTGTTATGAATATGTTTGAAATCTTCTCAATGCTTAAACCAGCTATCATCAACTGTCTCTGAGCCCCCTCTCCGCAATCAAATAGCATTGTCTCACCCCTCCACCATAGGGCTATGCAAGGATGACTCCTACTAGGAGTTGGAACTGCCGCAGACGTCCCCAATAGGAAAAGCCTTCCGAAAGGCTGCGTCTTCTTCAACTCTTCGCCACCAGTAGTTTCCTGGTAAGACTTGAATGAACCTCCATAAAATACGTTTCTGTAATCATAAGACCATTAGACTCTATAAAGTCTTCTACGGGCATTTCGCTGGGGGCGAGAAGAACCATCCTCCCACTTTTACGGAGCACTCCGGCTGCATTTTTTATAAACTCCTCGTAGACCTTCAACGAGTCTAAACCATGCGTTGAAGCCCTTCTTCCATAAGGAGGGTCGGTGACAATAGCATCCACACTTCTTAAAGGCATACATCTCGCATCTCCCAGTATTTGGCAAACCCCAACTGCCCCAAACCATTTATAGTTTCTAATGGAGGGGTAGGCCATTGCAGGGTCGATCTCCAGTCCTACTGGTATTGCTTGAAGCTCATATGCCTCAACGAGGATCGTCCCCGTACCAGAGAAAGGGTCTAATACTATGCTGCCTCTCCTAACCCTCGCGAGATTGAGCATCGCCCTGGCAAGCTCTGCCTTTAAGCTAGAGGGGTGGAAGAAAGGCCTAGTGCCCCCACTCCTTGAAAACACCTTACGCCTATCACTAGAGCAGATTCTCCTACCGATTAAAAGAAAGCTTCCCGAGACGATAACCTCTATTAGGTTCCTGGGATTCTCTAAATCTACTAATAATCCGACGTCTTTAGCCCTAGCGTTGAGCCTCCTCTCTAAGCTGAATGATTCTTCCGGAGTTAGACTACCCCTGACCCTCCTAACTCTGAAAGCAACACTTCCAGTGAGACGTTTCCTTGAAACTGAGTCTATTACTTCAATATCGGAAACACCCTTTTCCATTATGCAAAGCTCCTCGTATAAGAAATGGGATAGGGCTAGTCTTCTGAAGGCTCTTATAGCAGGTTCCAGCGGTGCTTCAAACCTGTAAACTTGGATGAATGGCTCAAGAACATTCTTTGGAACATTCTCTGCTTCAAGAGCCCCCTCCAATTCGGCAAAGGGAAGCCTCTCGTGTTCTCCTGAGAGGAGTGCGAAAAGCCTAACCCATTTCTGTTTATCGCTCAGAGCCAGTTCTTCTCCCTAAGAGTCCTAACTACTTCTTCAGCTACTGAAATGTTTGAATACTGACTCTCAACAGTATCCGACGATAAAATGATCGAAGCACCTGCACTTTTGATCTTATCGTAGGCATCGCCTACAAACAGACCGTGGACGCAAGCGACAGATATATGCGAAGCGCCTTTTGCTTTCAGCAGCTTCATCGCCTCAATAATAGTACCGCCGGTGCTTATTATATCGTCTATGAGAATAGTTTTCCTACCGCTTGGATTGAGCTCTCCCTCGCTAGAGGAGATTCCTCCCGTCTCTTTATCCCTGATTTTTTCAACCCATCCGAAGCCTCCGTCGATCATTTCGGCAAGCCTACGTGCCCTTGTAGCAGCATTCTTATCTGGCGCGACTACATAGGCCCCCTTAAAGCCGTTCTCAAGGTAATACTTTGCGAAAGAGCGGGTTACGTCTATTACGACCTTATTTCTAAAACCCTGAGTTGCATGCTCGCTATGAGGCTCGATTAAGGCCACATGGTCAGCGCCCGCAGCTTCTATCATCTTAGCAATCAAGTATGCGGAAGCGTTTTCTCCAGGCAAGAATACCCTGTCTTGACGAGCATAAGCCATGTACGGAATTATGACGAAAGCATTCTTGCCACCGTTGGCTTTGAATGCAGCTATTAATTGTAGCAATATCATGAGATTCCTATCTTGTGGAGGAGACAATGACTGGATTATCAATGCGTCTACATCCTTAACGTCACCGAGCAGCCTCACGTAAACTTCCCCGTCTGGGAACTCTTTAGTATAGATGTTGATTTTTTCCAAGCCTAGAAGTGAACAGATTCTTCCTCCCAAGCCTAAACTGGCGGGGCCGATTATTATTTTCAAGATACACAAGCAATTAAACGAGGGCTTTTTAAACTCTTCTTATTACTGTTTTTAGAGGGACTTAAAGCTAAAAACATTTTTGAAAACCGATTTTTAGATTTGAAATGCTTTCTACAGAAAACGTATTAAAAAATCGTAGTTTCAGTTAGAACGATAATAGTAAAATCAAAGCGGTAAATATGATTACGTTAGGGAAAAATGAAAATTCAAATGGACTTGATTTCAAACTATTTTCCGGCAATTTTTCTAATTTTTCTCCTTAGATAAGGATTGGCATTATCTTTTCAAGAAAAATGGTGTAACATTTTGTTACACTGTAATAATATTTATAAATCGGCTTGAATAAGTAACTCCAACAATGAAGGAAGGGGGTAAGGTAAACCAGTTTATACGCTATAGTGCGTTTGAGATTGCGCTAGCTGCTTTATGCGCGGGACTTGCAATTTTTCTTACTATCTACAAAGTTGTTTTCGCCTTTCCCATACTCCCATATCTCAAGTTCGAGCTTGCAGAGATACCCGTAATAATGGCTTTCCTCATGGCAGGACCCTTCTCCGGATTGCTTTCTTCAGTAATATACTGGATTGTTCTAACAATGGTTGGTGAGTGGACGCCTATTGGCCCCCTTATGAAGTTTCTAGCAGTGACTCCTACTATTTTGGGTCTTTGGGCAGGTCTTGTTTTAAGCAAGAGGTTAAAGAAAAACTCCAGTGTATTTCTGTCCATGGGCCTAGGTATACTCATGGCAATGGCTGCAAGAGTAATCGTCACTTCATTGATGAACTTTCTAGTACTGTGGTGGCTCTTCCCCCACTTCCTAAACCTTGCCGCTAAGTATCTCAATGCAACCATTGGTTTTCAAACAGATTCCCCTTATGCGGTATTGTTAATGACTTTATTATTCACGGCAGTTTTCAACATCCTACATTCTTTCTTCTCAATAATTCCATCCTATTATCTCGTTGTCAAAGCGATTATGAGAGTAAAACCCGTGAATTTGAAGACTTGGTTCCGTCGAATGTTTTCAGAAAGCTAACAATGGAGTTCCAGACAGTAAACCATTTAAACTAGGGTGTTCGATGCTTGACTATGGCTGAACTGGATGTTTCCAAGCTTCCCGGGGATGTTCAGAAGGAGCTTAGAGAGTTTCTAGAGAAGAAGCTTTCAGCAAAGGCTGGTGGAGAAGGAGGGAGGATTGTCTTCGAAAACGTTTCAAACACTAGGCTTAGGAAAGCGACCAGATGGTTTCTCTGTAGAAAGAAGTTGAGCGATGAGTATAGAGTACTCTCAGACAAGAAGAAACTGGTTATAAGGAAGAGGAAGAGCTAGAGAGTGTAAGTTGAATACAGTGATCTCTCAGATATTTCTCCGGCAAAGCTATGTAGCATCAATTTCTTAACAGTATCGTTGTCAAACCCATGGCCTAAGAGCCAGCCGAGTTTAACATACGCTACTTCACTAAGCATGTCTTCGCAATAAACAACTCCCAGTTTAGCCATTATCCTAGCATTCCTATAGACGTACGGGTTCACTCTTCCGAATACGCATTGTGTAGTCATCGCAAAGATAACACCTTCTTCTACACCTCTCTTAATGCTACGGACCCATGACAGGTTTTTATCCAAGGGCTCGGTTGGAACATGGCCCATACCAGTCCCTTCTATCACTATTCCCCTATACCCCTTGTCTATGAGGAAATCTACTATCTCAGGGCTTGAACCGGGATATGCTTTTACCAATGCAGTCTTAGGTTCGAAGGCATCGTCTACGTTAGGAGGGTCTTTGCTACGGGGTCTGAAGCCGTCCGTAATCATTTCAATCCTACCGTCCGGCCAGACTTTCGCAAGCGGTAGAGAGTTTATCGGCTTAAAGGCATCTCTCCTGGTTGAATGCATTTTCCTAACTCTCGTGCCCCTAATCAAATAGTTGAAGGTATCGCCGGATTCAGCGTGCATGCATACAACGACTTCTCCGAGGTTTGCTTTAGTAGCAGCATGGAGGCCGCATATTATGTTCATATCAGAATCTCTAGAGCCCCTGTCACTAGACCTTTGAGAGCCAACCAGTACGACTGGAGCATTCAACCCTCTCAGCATGAAGGATAATGCTGCAGAAGTATAGTGCATCGTGTCAGTGCCGTGTAGCAGTAATACTCCAGCATCACCCTGGCTGAGGCTCTCTGCGATTTTCCTAGCCATAGTCGACCATTCCCTATGCGTCATGTCTTCCGACGCCAGTCCAAACAGCCTTTCAACCCTCCTCAAATAGGCTATCTTCAAAGCTTCCGGGACATTGTAGAATATTTCTTCAGGCGTAAAAAGCATTGAGACACCGCCGGTGTAGTAGTCTATTCTAGCGCTTATCGTACCTCCTGTTGAAAATATTGAGACGGGAGGTAGGCTTTCATCCTGTTCGACTTTTTCAAGCGTTTTAAACTTACCGAGCTCTACAGAACCTTCGAGTTTTAAGATTTCACCATCGTCGATCTTAAAACCAACATTGTAACCGTTGTCGAGTTTTATTACTAGGATATCGCAATCTCCGAAATCTACTTCCTCTCTAGGAAGCAGTATGCCCTCAATAGAAAAATCTCTCCGCTTGAGCAGTATCCTGTCCCCGGGTTTAATCCCCTTTTCACTAAGGATTTTCTCTATTTTCTCGGAGTAGGGCATTCTAATCGAGCCTCCTCTTCACTTCTTCTTCAAGTATCCTGTATATTGTAGAGCCGTCGGCCAGCCCCCTGAACTTTTCCATCATCCTACCCATGAGCATTTTAACTGATCCCATACCCCTCTCCTTAACGTAAGAGAGGTTTTCTTCAATAAGCCTCTTAGCTTCAGCCCTTATATCATCTTCACTAATCCTCCTACGCCTAAGCTCCTCGTAGACTTCGTTCAGGCTCATTCCCTTATCGGCAAATAGGATGAGAGCTTCCTGAAGCATTTCTCGAGGAAGGTCCTTCGGAAACGTTCTTAAAAGCGGGATTATCTCCTCATCGCTGTATTCTCTACCTCCCTCCCTCTTCAAGTATGGCAGGGTATTCAATAAGAAGGATGCTAGAGCCAACGGTGTTAAGTTCGATTCCTTAACTACTTTCTCGAAAACGGTTAGGTAATGCGACCTTACTAATTGCTGGGCCATATGGCTGCTTAGGCCCATTTCCTCAAACTCCCTGATCTTCTCACGAGGCTTCTTTGGAAGAATTCTCTTTATCCTCTCCAGCCTCTCTTTTGAAATCGGTATTGGAGGTATATCTGTCTCAGGGTACATTCTTGCAGAGCCTGGGAGCGGCCTTAAATAGTCCGTATTACCGTCTTCAAGCGCCCTCCTTGTTTCAGAGGGTACGCCTTCGAATGCCTGCATCATCCTTCTATAGACTGCTTTCAGAGATGCTTCGACTCTCTCAGGGTTTCCGATGGCGATGATTGCAGCATCATCTTTCGAAAGACCCAGCGCTTCACATACCTTCTCGACTTCAATTTCAGATATCCCATAGCCCGGGAGTTCATCCGTATGTATAATTCCCTGTAAACCGCCCCAGACCCTAGCATAGTCAGCAAGCTCTGTTCCAAACCTTCTCCCCGGTTGTAGCTCCATGCCCAATAATCCCTTGAAGCCAGGGGCTTTTAATCCGTAAACCACTTCGCCTCTCGACAATGCCTTAGAAATCATCCTTGATCCAGTGTTTCTGAAAACACTCGTCAAGTCTATTGGACTGTATACTAGACTGCTTGGAGAACACCTTTCTCTCAGAATATCTCTGAGTTTGATCAGGTTTTTCTGTCTGATAACTTCTCTTTCAATTATCTCAGGTATGAGTTTAAGGTTCTGAACGCCTTTAATCTCCTGTCTGGCACCGCCTTCGATGCTTATGTTAATATCCTGCCTTATCGTTCCCAACCCTCTCATAACTTTTCCAGTCATTCTCAAGGCCAATCCGACTTCTTCAGCGGCTTCAAGAGCCTGTGAAGGGCTCTTTATATCTGGTTCAGTAGCGATCTCTACGAGCGGGATACCGAGCCTGTCAAGCCTATATTCTGCGGATTCTCTTCCGCTTTCAACTATGAATGCAGACTCTTCCTCAAGACAAAGACTCTTCAACCTTACTGGACCCTCACTCGTTTCAACGATCGAATTATCATTTCCCAATGCTATTAAGAGTGTCCTCTGAAAGCCCGATGTATTGCTCCCATCTATAACAGTTTTCCTCATTACTCTGGCTTCATCGACAATAGTCATGTTAAAGTAGAGAGCTATTTCGAGCGCAGCATCTAGGATCTCATCGTCAATAGTATGAGGCGGTTCCTCGTCGAGTTCAACTAGACAGTTAAAAGAATCGTCAATGTGGTAAGTGAAAAGCCTGCTTCTAGAAGCCTCGACGAGCGCGGCAGGGTCTAACTCACCTAATTCACTCGCAGAAGCCCTGAGCCTCCTTACGACTCTACCCGAAGCCTCTCCTGAAGATGTTGAAGGACACTTGCAGAAAAGCTTGTGAAATGCCAGACGCTGGTGAAACTCTAAGCCTACTTTCAGAGAGCTCAACCCGGCTAGAATACTTATAGAGGTATTTTAACCTTAAATCAAATTTTTACATTATTCAAAGATTTTTAACCATGTATGTGCCGTCGAAGAAATAACCCAGCTTCCTATAGTATTCCCTGACCCCGACTGCTGAAATCACAAGTATTTTCCTAGCACCGTTTTCAACAGCAATATTTTCAGCTTCCTCCATAAGCCTGGCCCCCAGGCCTCTGTGCTGCCAGGAATCCGACCACCTCGCTCCGAGCGGTATTGCTCTGCCAAGGGCTTTCAACTCTCTAACTATCATGGACGGCACCTCGTTTATTTCTCTCCTATGGGCCCACGGAGAAGGTTTCCTAAGCCTTAGGTATGCGAGTAAAACATCATTCTCCAAATCCTCAAAGCTTAGGAAGTATTCTACTCCTCCAGATGCTTCATACCTCCTAACCATGAATTCGACATTCTCGAGATTTACCTTAGCTTTTGAGAGTCCGACTTCCCTACATCTTATGCACCTGCACTTTAACCCTTTGGATTCGAGAATACTATGCGCCAATTCTCTAAGATTGCTTTTTCTAACTCCTGCTGCAATCGCGTGTGCAGGAATATCTCTTTGAACCCTCATGACCCTCACCCACGGCGGAGTAATTTCAAGTATTCTGGCGACGAGTTCTGCAGCCTCCTCGTCTTCAAGAGGCTTATAATCACCCTTTTTCCAGGCCTCGTAGAGTCTAGTCCCCTCAACTACGAGAGTAGGATATATCTTTATCATATCGGGCTTAAACTTCTCGTCGAAATACAGTTTTTTAAAATCCTCAAGAGAATCCTCAATGCTCATACCGGGTAGTCCGGGCATCATGTGTGCAACTATCTTCAACCCAGCGTCTTTAGCAATCCTAAATGCGTTTACAGTGTCTTCAACCCCATGTCCTCTTTCAACTTTTTCAAGTATATCATCTCTAAGAGTCTGTACTCCTATTTCAACTCTAGTAACACCCATGCTAAGCATTCTGTCAACATGCTCTTCTCTACAATAATCCGGCCTGGTTTCAACAGTCAAGCCGACACATCTAATACTTGAATGCTCGTTGAACCTGTGCGCTTCTTCCAGGGATTTGGAGACGAAACCGTTTAAAGCATCGAAACAACCTTTAACGAAACTCCTCTGGTAATCTAACGGGGCTGCAGGAAAAGTACCGCCCATTATTATCAGTTCAGCTTTCTGAACAACATGCCCACTTGCCTCAAGCTGCCTAATCCTCTCTGAGACTTGTCTGAAGGGATCATAGTTGTTCCTAATGCCTCTCATCGTAGCGGGTTCTAGGCCAGTATAGCTCTGTGGAGTGTTTTTTGAGGGACCTCCCGGACAGTAGGAGCATCTCCCGTGGGGGCAGGGGAGAGGCATGGTCATTGCAGCAATAACTACTACTCCCGATAGGCTTCTAGAAGGTTTGACTCTTAGAATACCTGCAAGTTTACTCCTAAGGTCTTCCCCTGCGACTGCAAGGATATCTGCATTAGACGGGACCGTTGCAAGTTTAAACTTCGACGAGACCGTTAGCTTAATCCTATGCAGCTTTTCTCTATCAATGTTATTTTCCGAAGACAGTATTTTAACTATTTCCCTACAAGCCTCCCAGTATTCCTCTGCTTTAACATTCTTATCCATCCGGGAAGTACCTCCTAAAATAGAATAATACCGCTATCCTATTTCTCTTTCCAATACTATAATGGTTACGGAATGCGGGTCGAAATCGTAAATGAAATAATCATCCATAAGAGTAATATTCGTAAAAGCTTCAGTTATCCTAACAACGTCAGGTGACTTAAAATCATTCTTAGAAAAGACGCTTGGACCATTTAACTGAGATATTTTACACTTATTCTTAGGCTTAAAATCCTCTAATACTATCTTTACACTCAACTTTCTATTAGGATCCTTATTGATCACAGCCAAATAGAGACAGTTACCATCTTCACTCATAGTTGCAGAAACGTCTAAAAGGCTAGCAAAAGCACTTCTCTTGGATGTCTTCAATACTATTCTCCCAGTATTATCGCTGTATAATTTGAAGGCAAGGTAAATAGGGTTAACGTAAATCCCGCCAGTGTCGTCTGTCACTATCGCAGGCAATGCATTCACCAATTGTGCGAAATTAGCGATGGTAATATTATTGCACAATCTGTGGAATACGTGGAACATCCCCGCTGCAAGCAGGCCGTCGCATAGTCTTACTGATTGAGTCAGCCCGGCAGTTGCATTCTCATACCAAACACCCCACTCGGTTAAAGCTATTTTAATGCTCTTCTCAGGTTTATTCCTAATTACGGAATTTATTAAATCTACGATCTTCTTCAAATCTTCCTCTACACTAAGCGGATAATTAACAATAGTGTAGTAATCATCGTAACGTGGCTTCCAACAGTAAGTGTGAAGCGATAAATAGTCGATGTAGTCTCCTGCAACCTCCAATACCTTTCTATTCCAATATAGTGGTTCACCGCTCGTTCCAAACCATCCTACTGCAATAAGCTTTATAGAAGGGTCTACTTTCCTCATGGCTTCAGCAAACTCTATTACTTTTTTAGCATAAGTATCAGCATCCATATGACCTATCTGCCACTCGCCGTACATCTCATTGCCAAGCATCCAGTATTTCACATTGTAAGGCTCGGGATGACCGTTTTCCACTCTTAGTCTACCATAAGCAGTACTAGGATCTCCGTTACAATACTCTACCCACTCTGCAGCCTCCTGCGACGTGCCAGATCCCATGTTTACCACTATTAGTGGCTCAGCGCCTACTTCACGGCAGAATTCTATGAATTCATCGGTTCCAAACTGGTTTGGTTCTAAACCACCCCAGGCAGAGTTCACACGTACAGGCCTTTTATCCCTAGGCCCGATTCCATCTTTCCAATGGTAACCGGATGCGAAATTACCACCCGGCCACCTTATTATAGGAGGCTTTATTGCTCTAGTAGCTTCTAACACATCTAACCTCAGACCTTTCAAATTTGGAAGAGGCGAGTTTTCACCTACCCATACTCCACCGTATATGCATCTACCCAGATGCTCGATAAAATGACCATATATTTTAGGATCGATTTCACCTACAGTATCGCTCGAAACCAGTACTTCCACGTGGAAACTTTGCCCCGAACCCTGCATGGACCAATATATTATTGTGAAGAGAATACTCGTCACTATTAGAAACAGTATTACAAGGCGCATTTTTCGCTTATGCTCAGCAAGCATACCCCGATATTTTATATTCTTAACTCCTTCAAATGCTGGATTCAACATTCTCAAATCAGATTAATGATACTAAGGCTTTATTAAAACGTATTCAAACCTGTCTAATTACTGGAAGTTGCTCCCGGATTCAGAGGCCTTTTATATGAGGATCCTAGGAGGGGCGTTACAACCTTATTTCTTCTTCCAGAAGAGGTTTGGACAGGGCCTAATCCTGTCAGCTAGAGCAAAAATTTTCCTATTGAATGCTCTGCATTTTTCAAAAAGATAAAAGCGAATAGTTTAGATTTTCAATATGGATATGTGATAAGAAGGTTTCCTATGTCCAAAAACAAATCGGCAGATTCCTATATGCGCATCTGCTTCCAGATCTGACCTGGCTGACGGTTTAAAACAACCCTCTTACGATAAATACTCCTAATTCTCTTACGTGGCATGTCAGGGGGGCGCTCCTTCCTCTCCAATTTAGGAGTGAGACTTCGAACCTTCCCTGCGAGGGTAATGTTTCCATGCGTTACCATCTTCTCACCCCTCCAGCTATCTCTGAAAGGAAACGTGTAGACTCGCTTTTAAATATTGCCATTGAAACGTTTTCAGTATATCCACAGTAATCCTCCGTCTTAACCGTCTCCTTAGACTTCATTCTAATTCAGTGCTTCACCATTAGGAAAAACAGATATGTTATTAAACTTGCAGTAGCTAAGCAAAATAAGACTCTCACCGTAGGCACATAGCAAACCCATAGATGCATTCTATTGGTGGAGAACACTAAACTTATCAAGTGTAAAGCAACTAAGAAATAGAAAAGCAAAAACATAATTAAGTTGAGAAAGGTTTAAAAAGACTCTTTTTTTTAAAAAAAATATGAGCTGTGAACAATACCCACCGCCTCCGCCACCACCGCCAAGGCGGAGATGGATAATTTGGATTGGTTTAGCAATAGGCTGTCTAATCACAATTGGTCTGATGGGCTTCTTCCTAGTTCCAAAAGAGGTGGAGCCAAGCATATATTCTCAGGGGCAAGTTACAATCAGGGGGACATGGGGCTGCGACCTAGACCTTGGAAAAGAGACTCGTGTTGAAGATCCATCAACGGATTTCAAATGGAATATGGAGACTCAAGTGATCAGGAATTTAAGGCCTAGGAATGGTGCAAAATTCCATGTCATCGGGGCAGTAGACTTCAACTCCGTGAAATATTCAGACCTAAAAAAATATTCTTATTCCTCTGATCCAATTAATGGGAACGATGATGCTTCAAACCAGATGCCTCAGGGAACAGTCATAGCAGCCATTACCAGCGAGGGCAGGTACTGCAAGTTCAGAATCGACACGTATGGTTATAACATAGTCATAAGCTGGGTCACCTATGAAAAAGAATAATTCACTGCTCTTTCAATAATAGTCAATGCTGTTTAACTCTCCACCCCTTTTTCTCTTTACATCTTTAGGTCACCTTTAGGCTAGATGGAGTACCTCCAAACCTTCGATCATAAATACCTTGGCGAGCCCCTGGTCTCCAATTTAGGGGTAAGATTACGAACCTTCCCCGAAAGGGCGATGTTTCGTGAGTTACTATATCTTTGACACCTATTTATTTCAATATTCCATCTTGCTGCAGTGTTTCTAAAAATTTTAAACGCTTAAATATCATCCTAAGATTACTATTTTTGATATAATAGATGCTGGTTGAAGACCATGCGAATATTCATACTGATATGGAGAGAATACTGGAGACGATAATTCAGGCCAAGCTTCTCTACGCTGTTACGCCTAAACTGCCCGCTTACAGGAAGGTTTTGCTCGTCATACGTCCAAGGAGCCCTCCCAGGGGGTATTCTCTCTGGGTTAAGGAGTCTTACGAAGCATACAGGAAGAATCATGTTTAAAGCCTGAGTCAGGGGGAAAGGTTAATACTGGCTTCTCACATTCGATGAAGCAGGTTGGAAGAGCATTTAAGCCTCGTAGAGACACCGGCTGGGTTGATAGTCTTTAAGGGCGAGGAAGCCATTCCCTACGTCTTTAGTGATGTTGAAGAAGCAATAAGCTACTATAGTGGCGAGATAGTTCGCGGTGTTGCTTCTTTCCTGAGGAAGTGGAAGGGAAAGAGCATACTCGTCGAGAGAAGAAGTGCCGTTAAGACTCTCTCATCAATAGGTTTGAAACCTATTGTTCGAGAACCGTTGGATAAGGCTGTCAAGCTCAGGTCAGATTTTGAAACCACCCTTAAAATCCTAGGTTTAAACATGGATGAGTATAGGAATTTCACTTTGACGGTTGCTGAAAGGATTACGCAAGACAGGATAAGCGAACTGGCTAAACGTAAGGATCTGGATATAGTTATGGCGTTGCAAAGCTATGATGAGCTCGTTAAGATCATGAATGTGATTCAAGATAGGATACTAGTATGGGTCAAGGAACGGGCTCCAAGTCTTCTAGAAGAGAAAAAGGATTTTGAAAAAGTTATCGAACTCATATATTCTCAGAGCTCCGAGCCAGATTATGTTAGGAAAATGGCGGAGCTCTACTTGAAGAGCAGGGAGTGTAGAAGCGCGGTGGAGAAGCAGATAGGAGACCTTATGGAAGAGACTGCTCCGAACGTCGCAGCAGTAATAGGGCCCATTTTAGGGGCGAGGCTGATTTCCAAAGTCGGTTCACTAGCCAGGCTTGCAAGCCTACCTGCCTCAACGATCCAGATACTGGGGGCTGAGAAGGCTCTTTTCAGAGCGTTGAGGAAGAAGGGGAAGCCTCCTAAGCACGGCATAATATTCCAACACCCATGGGTCCACGGATCGCCAAGGAAGATAAGGGGTAAGATTGCAAGACTACTCGCAAGCAAGATAGCTGTCGCAGCCAGGGTCGACCACTTTTCCGGAAGGTTCATCGGAGAAGAGATTAAGAAAGAGCTTGAGGATAAGGTTAAAGCCTTAAGGAGTGGGGCGGGTTGAAGCTGAGAGAGGTTTTCCAGGGGGTCTACGAAGTCGAGGATGAGGAGGGTAACCACATAGCTACTTTAAGCATCGCACCTGGAACTCTAGTATACGGTGAGAAAGTTATTAAGGTCGGGGGCAACGAATACAGAGTTTGGAACCCCTATAGGAGTAAGATAGCCGCCGCCATCATTAAAGGTTTAAAAAACTTCTTCATAAAGCCAGGTTGGAGAATACTCTACCTGGGGGCTGCATCTGGAACAACTGTTAGCCATGTTTCAGATATAGTTGGGCCGAGTGGCATTGTCTATGCTGTTGAGGTTGCACACAGGCCCTTCAGAGACTTTATTGAGAAGGTCTCGGGTAAGAGGAGGAATGTAGTACCCATTCTAGCCGACGCTAGGAACGTGTTCGAATACAGCTGGCTATTGCAGGAGGTTGAGACAGTATACTGCGATGTAGCACAACCGGATGAGGTTGACATAGCAGTAATGAACGCGGATGCTTTCCTAAGAAAGAACGGGTTTCTCGTAATTGCTCTAAAAGCTAGTAGTGTCGATTCAACTAGGAAGGCCAGCGAAATATTTGAGAAGGAAGAGGCAAAGATTGAAGAGACTGGAAGGTATAAGATTGAAGAGACTGTTGACATCGAACCATACGCCATGATGCATGAATTGATAGTTTCTAGGAAGCTTTAGATAAACTTGCTTAGCTTCTCTTGATTAAGCCTTCTGCTAATCCTATGAACCGTATTCCAACTCATTCTTATAAAACCCTTTCCACATTCAGAGTTTAGAAGTTGCTCTACAACTCTTATTGTTCTAAAGTCTCCGGGGTATCCTGAACACTTTGGCAACTCGGCTTTCCTAAGAATTCTCTCAACAGCCCTATCTCTTTCTACTTTAGCTATGATGCTGGCAGCGCTCACAAGCGGGTTTGACTCATCCAGGTGATTTCTAACTATAAGCTCTCCTTTGAAGCCGGGTGCGTACTCCAGTATTATACTCTTAAACCTGTTACAATTCCTGTCAACAGAATCAACATAGAAAGTGCCGTGGCAGTGTTTACTGAGTATGCTTCCAATCAACATCGCCTCTATCTCGTTTAGACTCACCCCGTCCTTCCTGAGCTTATCTATACGATTAGCACTAATCCTCCTGACTTCAACCACATTAGATATTTTCCTAATGTTCGATGCGAGGGCCAGTCTTTTCCCTGGGCTGAGCATTTTAGAATCCTTAACGCCCGCTTCAATAAGGGAGGGGACCATCTTATCCTCAAAGCCCGCCATCGCAACGACTAAGGGGCCTATTACACAACCCCTCCCAGCCTCATCTATGCCGGCTAAAAAAACCATTTTTAAAATCAGTATGCTCTCGCAAAGTACACTACTTTCGAAGCCGGTTTCCCACACTTCACACAATTTGAGAAGACAGGTTTCTCTTCGAATGGGATTAGCCTTATGGAAGCACCTGTTTCCTCTTTAACAGCCTCATCGCACTCCCTCGAACCGCACCAGCATGCTTCAACCATCATTCCTCTGGAAATCAAATCAGAAAGCTCGCTCATCGTCTTTGCCCTACCGGTCTTCTCAATCATCATGTTCTTAGCCTTCTCGTAGAGACTTCTCTGAATATCTTCTAAAAACAAAACGATCTTATCTTCCAATTCGGAATCTCTTATCCTAACCCTCTCAGACTTGTCTCTCCTGAAAAGCGTTAGCATACCTTCGTTAATATCTCTAGGGCCAATTTCTATCCTAACCGGAACCCCCTTAAGCTCCCAATCGTTGTATTTCCACCCGGGAGTATAGTCTTCTCTCAAATCCGCCTGAGCTGAAACACCTTTTTTCAAAAGCCTATCTTCAACCTCCTTGCACTTCGAGAATACTCTTGCCTTCTCCTCCTCGCTGTAAAATATTGGTATTATTACGGTTTGCAAAGGAGCTATTTTCGGAGGTATTACAAGACCCTTATCATCACCGTGAACCATTACCATTGCCCCTATTAACCTGGTTGAAACCCCCCAAGAAGTCTGCCAAACATAGTTAGTAGAACCATCTCTATCTAGGAAGGTTATTTCAAACGCCTTCGAGAAGTTTTGACCCAGAAAGTGGGAAGTCCCTGCCTGAAGAGCCCTTCCATCCGGCATCAATGCTTCGAGCGTGAACGTTGCCTCAGCCCCCGCGAATTTCTCCCATTCTGTTTTAGAGCCATCTAAGACGGGTATTGCCAGATATTCCTCGATAAACCTCTTATATATCTTCAGTATTTCAAGAGCCTGCTGTAAAGCCTCATCTCTCGTAGCATGGGCAGTGTGACCTTCCTGCCAGAGGAATTCAGTATTCCTCAAGAAGGGTTTTGTAGATTTTATCTCCCACCTTACTATGTTACACCATTGGTTGAGCTTTAAAGGCAAGTCTCTCCAGCTCCTTATCCACTTAGCATACATCTCGTACATTATGGTCTCTGAAGTAGGCCTTATCGCCAGCCTCTCCGACAGGGGCTCATCGCCCCCGTGAGTAACCCAGGCAACTTCTGGCGTAAAACCTTTGAAATGCTCTGCCTCCTTCTTCAATAGTCTCTCAGGTATTAGGAGCGGGAAGTAAACGTTTTTAACACCTATCTTCTTAAACTCGGCATCCAGTATGCTCATAACCTTCTCCCATATGGCGTATGCGAGTTCTCTGAATACTATACAGCCGTGTACTGGAGCATAGTCTGCTAAACCGGATTTTGTAACTAACTGGCTATACCATTCCGAAAAATCTTCGTTCTTCCCGACGGTTAGGCCCAAGTCATGCTTAACGCTCAACCTGCGGGCTGAAACGTGTTTTCTTTTTAAAAACATTATGGCTTGAAAAAAAGCTAAATATTAGGCTTATGATTGTAAAAAAAGAGGAATGGCTAAGAAAAGAAAGTCCAGGGGGAGGGCTAAAGGAGGGAAGGGGAGGGCTGAGTACGTTAGTTGCACAAACTGTGGAAGCAGAGTCCCGGTGGATAAGGCTATAAAAGCCACTAGGAGAGTATCCTACGTTGACCCTACATTGGCCAAGGAGCTTAGGAAATCGGGAACCTTCATACCTAGAGTCAGCGTCACCAAGTACTACTGCGTCTCCTGCGCCGTTCACGCAGGCATTGTAAGAGTAAGGTCTAGGGAGGAGAGGAAGGTGGTTGAGTAATGGCTTACGAGAGGCTTGTTGAAAAGCTTACGAAGGAAAACCTCTGGCTCTACATACTTACGATGCTGAGGGAAAAACCCATGTACGGCTATGAGATAGCTGGGAGGCTTAGGAGCGATTTTAAAATCCCAATAGCTACGATAACCGCTTACGTAGTGCTCTACAAGATGGAGAGAGAGGGGCTTGTTGAAAGGGTTGTTGAGCCTGAGGGTGGAGGCGGTAGGATAAACGTCAGGAAGGTCTATTATCGTCAGACAGATAAGGGAAGGGATACTCTTGAGAAGGGCATAGAATACATTAGGAGTATCCTCCAGACCCTAGAGGGGGCGGGTAAGAGTGGTTCTGGGGAGTCTTAGGAGGAAAAGCGAGAGAATATTCTCTAAACTGGGCGTAATACTCGCCCCCGTAATAACCCCCACTGGCTTAACAATACTCGGCCTACTTTCCGCGGTTACAGCTGCTCTATTCTATTCCTATAGGCATCTCTTCCTAGCCGGTGTGGCAATACTTTTCTCAGGTTTATTCGACGTCCTCGACGGCGTCGTAGCAAGAATCACCAAGAGGGTGAGTGGATTCGGCGGGACGCTAGATGCTTTAGTAGACAGGTATACCGAGTTCTTCTACGTCCTGGGTCCAGCACTGGGAGGATATATCGAATGGCCTCTTGCCTACGTCGCCATGTTTAGTGTAATAGCTTCAAGCTATGTCAGGGCCAGGGCTGAAAGCGTCGGGGAGATGGAGGATGCTTCAGTAGGGGTCTTGGAAAGAGTAGAGAAGATACTCATAATATCTATTGCGACTTTTTTAAACCCGTTTTTCAATTGGTCCATAATGTTCTCGATGATACTCCTCATAGTATTCGGCCAGATAACGGTTTTGCAGAGGCTTTACGCAACCTGGAGGTTCTGGGCTGCGAAGAAGCCCGGTCAATCGCTTCTCTAAGCTAAATTTTTATAATTCGCTGATTAGAATTTGAGGCGCCTTGGGAAAGGTTGACAAGGGCATCGACTGTAGCGTGGAAGGTTGTCTGAATAAAGCAGTCAGGTCGCTCGCTTTTAAAAAAGCTAGTGAAGCAGGTCTTAAATTGAAGAAGGAGAGTAGGAGAGTATACCTGTGTGAAGATCATTATAGGGAGTTTAAGAAAGCCAGGAGGAGTATGGATAAGATTGAGAGGATGAGGTGGAAACCCTGGTAGCCCCTACTACCATTTGTAAACCCTAAATCCTGGAGTATTACGCTAATGTTTTTATAGATGAAACAAGGCAGGAATTAGGAGGCTTGAGAATACTACTCATCCATTGTGAGAGATTCGAATATAACGTTAGGGAGAAGGCTGTTGAAAACGCTGAAGAGCTTGATGAATCAAATAGAGCAGGCAGGTTTGAGAACGTTCTAGTCGTGTTCACAAGCGTAGAGAAAGATGATGCGAAGAATCCTGAAGGCATTGTAGAGCAGGCTAGCAGGGAAATAATTGAAGTCTTTAAGAGCGTAAAGGCTAAGCGTATCTTGCTTTACCCCTACGCCCATCTTTCAAGCGAGTTAGCAGGGGCTACTGATGCAGTAAACATTCTTAAGAGACTACATGCTGCTCTCCTACAGAACGGTGTTGAAGCGCATAGGGCTGCCTTCGGCTGGTATAAGAGCTTCACCCTTGTGAATTTCGGCCATGCGCTCTCTGAGCTCTCGAGGAGCATTAAGCCCGGGCTTGTTGAAAAGCCTATTGAGAAGAAGGAGAAATTCCACAGGTTTATAATCATGGACGAGGAAGGTTTTGAATACGAGGTTGATAAAGCCAATTGGAGGAGTTGTGAAGTATTCTCCAAGCCGGGGGTTAGGATTGGCCTTTTAAAGACCTTCATAGGCAATGAGCTCGAAGAAAAATCTGGGAAAGGGGAGGAGCCGAGCCATATTTTAAACATGAGGAAGCTGGAGCTAGTTGATTACTGTCCTGAGAGCGATGCTGGGAATATGAAGTGGTACCCCAACGGCATGCTTATAAAAGACCTTATAATGGACTATGCTTTCAAAAAAATCGCATTACCCTGGGGGGCTATGAAGATACAGAACCCCCTCCTCTACAGGACTGATGTAGAAGCCATAAGGCAGCTCCAAGGCGAGTTTCACGAGAGGGATTACAGGGTTGAGGACAATCTCGTATTGAGGTTTGCAAGCGACCCGGGAGCCTTCCCATTTGTCCAGAAGACACTGTTCACATACAGGAACATGCCCTTTAAAGTATACGAGGAAGCCGTATGCTTCAGGAAGGAGCAGAAGGGCGAGTTAACCGGGCTTATGAGAGTCAGGAATTTCTGGATGACCGACATGCATGCTTTCTGCATGAATGAGGAGCAGGCTTATGAGGAGTATTACAATCTAAGCCTAATGTTCGGCAGGCTTATGGATAGCGTTATAGCAGGTGGGAATTGGGTCCTCGGCTTCGAAGTCGTAGAGGAATACTACGAGAAGTATAAGGATCTTTTCAAGGAGATCGTTAAAACTTTGAAGGTCCCAGCCTTCTTTAAATTGATGAGGGAAATGACACACTACTACGCTTTCAAAAACGAGTTTCAAGCAATATTCCCAAACGGTGAGAACCTTCAGATATCAACAGTCCAATGGGACGTTAAGAACGGTGAGAGGTTCAACATATGCTATTACGATAGCGACGGTACTAGGAAGCCCGTTCCGATAATAATACACGCCTCTTCTTTCGGAAGCGTTGAGAGGGCGATTGCAGCAATGCTTGAAAACGCTGCCGGGAGAATCTCTCAAGGCAAGCCCCCGATGTTACCAGTATGGCTGTCTCCTGAGCAGGTTAGGATAATACCCGTTGACATCCAGAGGCACATTGAGGCTTGCGTAAGGGTTGCGGAGAGGCTTGAGAAAGAAGGGGCTAGGGTTGGCATAGACGATAGGGATCTGACAGTGTCTAAGAGGGTTGCTGAAGCCAAGACCCATTGGATACCATTCATAATAGTCTT
>JAFNJB010000047.1:12486-37854 GCA_017601245.1 Candidatus Brockarchaeota archaeon | reverse complement strand
CTGGGAACTTTAATATTGATCGGAGTAGGTGCGTTGTTAAACATTGTCAGCCCTTTGATTGCTGGGAGAATTGTGGATATAACAGTTTTAAAAGAATCTTCCGGATTGTGGCTGTATGGTGTAGCCATAATAGTCTTAACCATATTATCTGGGATAATCTTATTCTTTAGAGAGTACTTGAGTGAATTAATGTCCCAGAAAGTTGTATACAGAATGAGGATCAGCATCTATAGACACTTACAAGATTTATCGTATAGCTTTTACGACCGATTTGATGTAGGGCAGATAATAAGTAGGGTTGCAAGGGATACTGAAATCATAGGTAGGCTTCTGGGCTTCGCCCTTCCCAACCTTATATTTTCCTCTATTACCTTGGTTGTTGTTTCAACAGTGTTATTAACAATAAATCTGAAGCTTGCATTAATAGCTTTTTCAATAATCCCTTTCATAGCATTGGTCTCATTATCTTTTAATCGTTTTGTTAGACCGTTATTTGAAAGAAATTGGAGCGTAATAAGCAATGTAAGTACGATAGTTCAAGAGGCGGTTTCCGGATTCAAGGTATTAAAAGCGTTAGGTATTGAAGAAGAAATATTTAGGAAATTCGATAGGAGAAGCATAGAGATCTACGATATAGGAATGAAAATCGCCTTATTAAGTTCTTTAACCTGGCCATCGCTAGGCCTAATAGTGGGGGTGGGCTCTGCACTCTTATACTGGTATGGGGGTTTTCAAGTCGTATATGGTGAAATAAGCCTAGGCCAATTGGTAACATTCACAATGTACCTGGGCATGTTAGTCTGGCCGATAATGTCCATAGGCTTTGTTCTCTCAAGATATGCCGAGGCAGTGATTTCAGCCAATAAGATATTCGAAATCTTGGATACTGAGCCAGAGGTTAAAGAGAAGCCGAATGCAATAGAATTGAAAAAAGTCAAGGGCGAAGTTCGTTTTGAAAACGTGGTCTTCGGATATGAAGAGGAAAAGCCAGTACTCAAAGGTATTAGTTTCGAGGTGAAACCGGGTGAGAAAGTTGCTATAGTTGGGACAACGGGTTCTGGGAAAAGCACTATAGTAAAGCTTATACCTAGGTTTTACGACCCTAAAGAGGGCCGTATTCTTATAGACGGTATTGATATCCGCGATGTTAAAATAAGCTCGTTGAGGAGAAACATCGGCATAGTGCATCAAGACGTATTTCTATTCCCCACCTCTATAAGAGATAATATTGCATACGGAAAGCCTAATGCAACTATGGAGGAGATTGAAAAAGTTGCTAAGATTGCTGGAATACACGATTTTATAAAAAGCCTTCCCAAAGGTTACGAGACGGTCGTAGGTGAAAGGGGAGTTACGCTTTCAGGAGGTCAGAGGCAGAGAATCTCCATAGCAAGAACACTTCTGATAAATCCATCAATACTGATATTAGACGACTCTACTTCAAGCGTTGACTCTGAGACGGAGAGGGAGATATACGAGTCCTTAAAAGAGCTCATTAAAGATAAAACGGTTTTTATCATAACTCAGAGACTGTCTACACTTAAGCTTGCTGAAAGAATAATTGTTGTCGATGATGGGAGGATTGTTGAAGATGGAACACATGAAGAACTCATGAAAAAAGGAGGCGTTTACGCTAGGCTCTACTTAACCCAATATGGGGGATCAGGAGGTGCATAATTAAAAATGGGTTGGCATTTTCACCGTGCAGCTGAAGCGGAGGGAAAGCCTAAAGAAGTAGCTTCAAAGACTCTGATAATATGGCTTTTAAATCTGTTATCTCCCATGAAGAGAGGAGTAATTCTACTGATAGTTGTTTCATTGCTCTCGCTAGTAACCAGCGTTATAAGCCCGTTTTTAAGTAAACTTCTCATCGACGAGGGGATAATGCGTGGTGACTTCGATGCAATATTAAGATACGCTTTGGTCCTTATCTTGGTTGCAATCGGAGGATGGCTATTGGGATTTTTAAGAGGCTTCGTCTCAGGCAAGATAAATCAACGCTTACTCTACGATATGAGAAGTAGCGTTTTCAATCATCTTGAGAAAATGGATGTTGCATACATGAATGTAGAAAGATCCGGTAAAATGATTTCTCTGATAATTAATGACATAAGTGCAATCGGAGAAGTAACTACCTCTGGTGCAATAGAAGTCCTGATAAACTCCTTAACACTCGTCAGCTCTATTTATGTAATGCTTAATATGCATGTTGGTCTTAGCCTTGCCATTATTTCAATAGTGCCTTTAATGCTAGCTATATCCAGCTATTTGGCTAAGAAGACTAGGCAGGCTTACAGGCTTACAAGAGAGAAGCTTAGCGAGTTGACCAGTAGTGTGGAGCAGATCGTTTCAGGCTCAAGGGTTTCTCAATCATTTATCGAGAGGAGAAGCATAGATTTCGAATCGTTTGATAGACTCAGTTCGGAAACGATGAAGGCAAACATCAAGGCGAGGATCGCCTTTGCTATGATCCAGCCCTCACTAGACACTATTAGAGCAATCTCCTACTTGATACTAATCATCTACGGCGGTAGTTTAGTTGCTAGTAATGAAATCAGCATAGGAGCATTAATTGCCTTCTTCGGATATGCTGAAATGTTCTATAGGCCAATAATTACCATAACGACCTTCTACAATACTTTACAGGCAGCACTGGCTGCGGCTGAAAGAGTATATCTGTTTCTACGAGAAGAGCCTAAAGTTAAAGAGCTTAGTGAAGCAAAATGGATAGAGATAAAACATGGAAGAATAGAATTGAGAAACGTCTATTTCGATTATGATGGCAATCCTGTTTTCCAAGGTCTAAACTTTAAGGTTGAACCCGGTGAAATAGTTGCAATAGTAGGGCCTACGGGTGCTGGAAAAACAACTCTGACCAATTTGATAATGCGACTTTACGATCCAAAGTCTGGAGAAGTATTGATAGACGGGTACAACGTTAAAGAATTCGCATTCAAATCGCTTAGGAAACAGATTGCTCTTGTTCCTCAAGAACCTGTGCTTTTTAATGAAACAGTTTTGGAAAACATAAGGCTGGGAAATCCTGAAGCATCTGATGAAGAAGTCAAGAAGGTTGTTTCAGAACTGGGTTTAGAAGAACTAATAAACAGATTGCCACAAAAATACGATACAGTAATATCGATCGGCGGAGGAAATCTCTCAGTGGGGCAGAGACAGTTAATAAGCTTTGCCAGAGCCATGTTGAAAAACCCGAAGATACTAATATTGGACGAAGCAACCAGTAGCCTAGACCCCTATACTGAATCCCTCCTTCAAAAGGCGATGGTAAGACTTATGAAAGGAAGAACGTGCATAATAGTTGCTCACAGGCTTTCAACAGTCAAGCTTGCTGATAGAATAGTCTTCCTAGAAAACGGTAGGATAGTTGAAGAGGGTACTCACGAAGAGCTCTTAGCAAAGAAAGGCGCATACGCTAAGCTATACGAAATACAGTTCGGCACGGCTCCCGAAATCGTAAGCAAAAAGAGTTAAATAAGCGTTTGTTGTATTAGAAAAGTAAGATTTAAAAATACGCATTTTTACGCATAAGTCAAATTGTCAGATAAGACTGCTCCCCCACTTCTTGTCCAGAGTCTTACAGTCAAGTACGGGTCATTCACAGCTGTTGACAATATTTCATTCATAGTCAATCCTGGGGAGATATATGGTCTACTAGGGCCTAACGGAGCGGGTAAGACAAGTACACTCAAGACCATAATAGGCTTGGTCCAACCTGCCTCAGGACGTGTCGAGGTCTTCGGCAAGCCTCTTTCCGAAGAGGTTGCTGTAAAAAGCATGATAGGATACGTTCCTGAAGAAGTAATTCTAATGGATTCTCTAACCCCAAGGGAATTCTTAGAATTTGTAGCGTCAATAAGACGTCTAGATAAGAATACTGTAAATACACGTCTCGAAAAACTCGTTTCAGCATTTCAGCTTGGAGAGTATTTCGACACTCCAATAGCAGCTTTATCCAAGGGAAATAAGCAGAAGGTTGCGATAGTAGCAGCATTATTACACGAGCCACAACTCTTAATTCTCGATGAGCCGTTAATCGGCTTAGATGCGTTTTCCTCTAAAATACTTAAGGAGTTAATAGTATTTCATGCTAAGAAGGGGGGTGCAGTAGTGTTTTCAACGCATATCATGGAAGTAGCTGAGAGGCTATGTACTAGGGTTGGGATAATACACAGAGGGAGGATGGTTGGTGAAGGAACTGTAGAAGGGCTGCGTAAAATCGTTAAGAGTGCAGAGGGTTCCTTAGAAGAAATATTTTTGAAAGTGACTGAACAGGAAACTGGCGTACAAGAAATAATCAGGGCTCTGGAGGCATAGTTTTGTCAAGCATTTCTGAATTATGGAAAATATCGAAGAAAGTTTATAGAGAGATAGTTTTCCAGTCAGTTTTATCCTTCCGCACTGAGGGAGTATTACCTCAATCACCGAAAGACACTAGGAAGAATATCGAATCGATTGCTAAAAATATTGAATTAAACATCATCTTAAACAAGGTCATTATGTCTTTTTTCATGGGATTTATGAGTAGCTTTATGTTTTTCTCGGGAATTCTTTTAAAAGCCGACGTAGAGTTGGCGGCTGTATGTGGTGTTTCAACAATATTAATCTCAATCCTATTCATGATCGTTTTCATGGGTATACAAACCACTACTTCTTTCGTTTCTTCTAGAATCGCAGATATTCTCATCCCGCTTCCGCTTTCGAGGAAGGATGTTTCAAAAATCATAGCGATTTGCTTCATAAGGATTTTCGATATTCCACTCGTAACAGCAGTATTAATAACACCCATAGCCTACGGACTTTCATACGGTTCAATTCTTGGAGCATTAATTGTATTGCTAAGCGTAATTGTCACAGAGGTTTTCGCACTAACAATTTCTATCATATTGGCACTTTCATTCTATAGCAGGGTGGTTAAAGGAGGCGGAGGATCTAAATTCGGAATTCTAACAAGGTTTTTCTACATGACAATATGGATTATCCCAATGTTTCTCATGTACATGATTTTCAGCATTGCAGCACGCATACCTGAGCTCGTAAAATACCTTATGCAAAAAATTCCATACGCACTTGCAACCCTTTATCCTTTTTCACTAGGCTTCCTAACCTCGTTAGCAACATTTCAAGCTTATAATCCTAATACGGCCATTTTATCAATCGTCTCTTCATCCACCTATTTTGCTCTAGCATTATACTCTTTCAAATGGCTTGTGGAAAAATTAATTGGCATAGGTCTTGGAAGTACTGCTACAGGTTCTAGAATAGTGGCTGGAAAGGTCTTCATAAAGCTTGAAGAACCGTGGCTTGGAATAATTAAAAAGGACCTTAGAATAGCCTCTAGGTCACCATCGTATTTCAGTATGCTCATAATGCCGATTATACAAACAATCGTTTTTACTTTATCCTTTTCTTCAGTGTTTCCGATAAACTTAAACCAAATAACAATTCCAATCGAGTCTATACCGTTTAACCTGTTGATTTTTCCAGCAATATCTATGCTAATGATTTTAATCCTTCCCCCTATGCTTTTAAGTATTGAAAACGTTGCATACTCCTACACTGGAAGCCTGCCTATAAAAAGAAAAACAATGATCATTGCCAAGATAATCTTGACCTCAATCATCTATTTCATCTCCCTATTAACAATGCTTCTTCTGTTTGCAGTAATTGCACCCTCTCTCTTACCGGTTTTCATAGTTCTTAATGGTATTTTAACGTTTTCTGCAATCGCTTCAATAATAATTGAGACGGTTTTCGTTTCAAAAACTCTTGTACAAAAGCTTTCATCCGGAATCGTGTATTTCAAAACAATTTATTATATTCTCATAGTAATCCTTTTCTTACTGATTATGATGATGCCACTAATAACTTACACTATAATCATGCTATTTACTCGATCTGGCTTTTTAAGTATTGCCGGCTTAATAATTGTTTCAATAGCTGAATTACTGACGGCATTACTGTTTTTGATAAAAGTTAAGTAGCTGTTTTAAACTATATTTTTAATTATTGACAGTTATAAGCACTCGATATATCTTTATAAATAAATTCTAATCGTTTTTTACCCGCTGGATGGGAGAATATAGAAACATATCGGAGCTCTGGAAAATATCTAGGAGAATATACCATGAAATAGCGGTTCAATCAGTGTTTCCTATGCGTAAAGGCGAAGTTCTTCCTCAGGATATAGAGGTAAAAAACGTTTTTAAAAAACCGCCAAAGAATTTAACGATTATACCTAAGCTTTTTCTGGCATTTTACATAATATTTCTTAACTTTATTGAAATAGTGGTCACTATAGATCTTAATTCTGAAATGGGCGTTTTAGTTTCCGTATACTATGTTTCAAATATGCTTTGCCTTATTATGTTTCTTTTCATAATTAATGGGATGTGGGAGATCGTTAATTTCATCTCCTCCAGAATATCTGAGTTTCTAATAACTCTACCCCTGTCCAGAAAGGAGGTTTCGAAAATCCTTTTAATGACTTTTATTAGAATGTTCGACGTTCCATTGGTCGTTGCAACAATAACAATCCCTATTACTTATGGTATCTTATACGGCTCTATTCTAGGTGCTTTTTTAGTTTTAATGAGCGTTGTAACGGCAGAAGTCTTTGGAATAAGCATAGCTACTCTTTTCGCATCATACTTCTATTTTAAAGTACTTACCAAAGGGACATCAGTGTTGAGAATAATTTACACGGTATTATGGTCTATTTCATTTATGCTCACGTATTCCATAGTAAACCTTGCCTCCACAGTATTAAAATATGTTTTTACTTTCGGTAGGAACTCGCCACTATTGACCGTTTTATACCCGCTATCCTTCGGATTCCTGGCTTCATACATGACCTCCATCAATTCATGGAGTCTCTTTACACTTGCATCTTTGTTTTCATCATTTGCATATTTAATACTGGCCGCGATATCGATTAAGTGGTTTGTTAAAACAATTGGCAATATCGGGTACTTCAGGACAGCTTCCGGGTTCTTCAGGAGGAAGATGAAAGAGATATGCATTAAGCCTAGTAAACCGTGGTTTGGAATAGTTAAAAAGGATCTTAAGATAATCCTCGGCTCCCCGTTCGACATTAGCACCATACTATTGATGCCGCTTGGTTTCACAATCCTAATCGGATTAGCACTCTATAATTTTTCGAAAATGGGGGAAGGCTTTTCTATTGAAATATTAGGAATGCTCTTCTCATCTGTAATTTTACTTTTTACAATACTTTTACCACCTTTATTAATTATCTTGGAGGAAAATGCTTACTCCTATGTTGTAAGCTTACCCATTAGGAAAAGCACGCTACTGTTTTCCAAGGTTTTTCTCTCATTTACATACTACCTTATCATATTTGCTATTTTTACACTCATTTCAATTATGATTCCAAACTTTCCTATAACCATATTATTATACAGCGGAATAGGCAACGTCCCCGCCGTATTTTCTGCTATAACTTTTTCAACAAGGCAAGTAATTAAAAACCTTGGAAAAGCCTTCACTGGTATACGTCTAATTATTACCGAAATATTCCTTCGCTTATTTCTTTTGAGTATTTTACTTGCTGTGACGCCCAGCCTCATAAAATACCTTTTAGAAATTGTTCTTTCAGAAACGGTGGGTACAATCGGTTTTCTAATTTCCTCAATCGTCGAGTTCGCAATAGCTATCATCCTCATAATTAAGACAAAAGAATGAAACGCCTATTCTAAAACTCTACCATTTCTTTAATTTTAGAGAAATACCATTTCCACTCTTCCTCATCTACAATATGGAATTCAAACGGGTGGTATGGTGGGAGACTCACAGATTCTTCTATCATCATCCTTATTTTCACCCTTTCCAAATTGCTTCTCGGGACTTCTTTTGAAACTATCAAAACGTCGACGTCGCTTCCACCAGTGTACTCGCCTTTAACAACGCTTCCGAAAACGTAGATTTTAGAATTCGGTAAGAAAGACCTTGCCACCTTCGCTATACACATTACATGTTTCCTCCAGTTTTTAACCATTTCAGCTCTGCTCATAAGAATGTCAAAGTAGGCCTCCAAGCTCCAAAACCTCCCTCGCAATGTTTACAAGGATTTCAGCATCCTCCCTAGCGTATTCTTTCACCAAGTATCTGGAGGCTATATATGCATCCTCTAACAGTCCCAATTGAGTCCTCTTTTCTTCGAGAAGGTTCGCGAGGTTTTTGCATTCGGGGATTTTCTTAATAATTGATAAAAGGGTTAGTATTGAATGTGTTCTAGGATAATCGCCTATTTTTTCCAATAGTAATGATTTAAGGTAGAGTTGTACTGCTTGTTCCGATAGGAAGGCTGCTAAATCATACTCTTCAGATTTAAAGCTTTCCAGGGCTCTTGTGAAAAAAGCTTTAGCCCTTTTCTGTAGAATCCTTACTTCATCAATATGTGGCATTGTTAAAATATTTAGAAAAACATTATTTAAGGTTTAAACGGCTTTGATTATTAATGGTAAAGAATAATGCAGACGAACCTGTTTTGGTGCAGAGAGTGTAATGTTCCGCTCCTAGGGGAGAAATGCAACAACTGCGGGTCTAGTGCAAAGAAAATCCCGCTTCCCCCTTACACGGATCCACGCCCTGCTTTCCAGGGGGATTTTGAGATAATAAGGGAAGCTATGGTCAATTGTTATGGGGAAGATTTTACGAACTTGGTTGTTATGAATGATCGTCAGACCGTTTTGGTGAGTCTCCATTTTCTCGACCAGGCCTATGAGATTATTCAGGATAGTGTTCCAATAGGCAGGATTTTCTTCGACTTTTACACTCTCTCTTGGCGTTTTAAGCCTCTTGCTGAAGGGTGCCTTAGGCTTTGGGAAAACAAGAGTATTGGCGTTAGGGTTAACGGAAATGGGCTGAGCGAAGGCACTGTTTTAAGCGAAAAAAGTTTTCAAACAATGCCTGGAGTCTTCTTCCCCCTCGTAGACTCTAATGGTAATGTGATTGGGCTTGGCGAATCGACTTCGAAAGGATTAATTGTTAATAGGGTTTGGAAGAAAATCGATAGGGCAGAGGGCTACAAGTCTTCTCTGAAGGATGTTTTAGAGGCTAATGAGCATTACTTGACGAGAGAAGGCTCTAGAGCATGTAGGTTCCTAATACACCTTAAACAGAGGTTTCATAGACCAGTAATAGTGTCTTACTCAGGTGGGAAAGACAGTCTCGCTCTTCTCTTGATAGCATTGAAATCGGAGATTGAGCCAGTGCTATTCTTCAACGACACAGGCTTAGAAATGCCAGAGACCATTGAGAATGTTGAGGACGTTGCCTCGAAGCTGGGTTTAAAACTAATGGTTGCAGATGCTGGAAGAGCCTTCTGGGATTATTTCGAATCATTCGGACCGCCTGCAAGAGACTATAGGTGGTGCTGTAAGGTCTGCAAGCTGATACCAACTTCCAGAGCATTCTTGTCCCAGGGCGAAGTGCTCTCCTTAGTCGGCCAGAGGAGACTGGAATCTCCTGAGAGAGCAAGATCCCAGAATGTCTGGAGAAACTACTGGATAAAATCTGCTCTAGTAGCTAGCCCGATAAACGACTGGTCTATGCTTCAAGTATGGCTCTACCTTATGATGAACAATAAAATCGATCTAGTAAACCCGCTTTACTTCAAGGGTTTGGATAGAATTGGCTGCTTCATGTGTCCAGCATGTAGAATAGCCGAGTTCAAGATAGTGGAGAAGCTGCATCCCGACTTATGGCGTAATTGGGAGGATAAACTATGCAAATGGGCTTCTGAAAGGAATCTTCATAGAGAATGGGTTTTATACCATCTCTGGAGATGGTTGAAACTACCAGGTAAAATTCTAAGGTCTATGGAAGAACTCGGGTTGGAAGGCCATAGTGAAAATGCTTCAAACCGGATGCTTTTAAAAACAGTTTCAATCAATCGCGAGAAAGCCAGTGTAACAATTTTATTCAACGCCGCTATTCCGATTTCAACCTTTGCCAAAATGGCTTATCCACTCGGTGAAACCGTTTTAGAAGATGGCTCGCTTACTGTATCCGGCGATGTTTTTAGAGCTCGCGTTTCAGAAAACAAGGTAGTAATCGATTTCGTCGAGGAAAAAAGCATAAAGTCTATTCTAAATAAAATCTCTGGTCTGGTTGCGAAGGCATTGTTATGCAAGGGATGTGGCTCTTGCGTGGATAATTGTCCCGTAGGTGCTGTCAAACTGGTCTCAAAAACTCCCATTGTAGATGGCCAATTATGCTTAAGATGCGAATACGGCGCATGCTTATCGAAATGTCCAGTAGTATCTTTCTTCATTAAAGGAGATGGGTTCAAAGCTTTATGTGATGCTCAAACAATTCGCTACTAGCTTTTCTCAGCCTAAACGCTAATATAAGCATTAATCAACTGAAGGCTCCTGGAAGGATTCAGTCTAATTGGGATTGGACCACAATCGAGGCAATATAGATCATAAAATTGAATAAAAGTTTCTTAATTGCTAGTTCCTCAACTCTCTGGCTAAACTCAAATATGTTGTCTTCTCCTCTCGCTTTCTATATACTCTGCGATTTCCACTACGGGGGCAACCCAGACTCTCTCCCTATTCTCATCTAGAAATTCCAGTAGGCTAATCAGCTTGTCTTCTGAAACCTGTAGGTAATCGCCGCCTATACCGTGGAATGTGAATATCACCCACCTGCCTTTGAAAGATTCTTTAACAACCATTCCTATCATAGCTTCAATACTCATGCTGTCTGCAGAACAAGACCAGAGCTCATGGAGATCGCATGCTATCGGGGAATTTGGATATCCGGCTCCTCCAGACCTTGCAGCTACGAACATCTCTGCTACAATAGGCACATAACTCCTTTTCCCCAAGCCTCTGCCGACGCTTGTCTGGAAGCAGGGGTATGCGAAAGTCTTACTGCCATTGGGTATGGCCTTTCTAATCCTATTATGTGCTTCAACTATGTCTAAACGTATTTCTTCAAGAGTCATGTCTTCCAATCCCCCTTTAGAATCCTGGTACCAGGGGTAATTTGATGAACAAGGATGTTTAAGGCTATGATTTCCCACTTCATGGCCTCTTTCAGAAACTTCTTTCCAAGTTTTCAACTGTTCTTCATCTCTGGGTATTATGTAGAAAGTTCCCTTAAACCCGAATTTTTCGAGAAGAGGTATTCCGTTTTTCAATTGAGACATTAAACCATCGTCGAAAGTAAGAGAAACTGCTCCCCTAAACTTCTGAGGCCAGTTGAACTCCATGGCTAAAAATCTGAATAATCCTTTTTAAATCTGTTTCGCTCTCGTCTTATCGAAATTAATTAAGGACTAATCGGGATACTGGCGCTACTCCATTTTTTCAATGATTTTATTAACGCTGTCAGCAAAGACTGTTTTCAACAATTCGCAAACATTTCCGAGACTATTTTCAACAACAGGGTCGTATGGTATCTCTCCCAGGAAATTAACACCCAGTCTAAGAACTTCCTGTTTTACAACGCTTCCCTCCATCTTCATATTTTCAACAACGCCAAGTATTGGAGCTTCGAGTTCATTAAGCATTGATATCAGCTTCCTGACTGTTTCAAAAGCCAGTGGAGAAGACGTTGTAACTATTAGAAACTCTGCTCTCTTAACGAAGCGTATGAGGTCGAGCATAGCATCTCCAATACCCGGTGGCATGTCTACAATTAGGAAATCAAGACTGCCCCATTTTATAACGGAGAACAATTCGATAAACGCGTTTGAGAACTCTATTCCTCTTAACGGCATTGCTCTATTCTTCGAATAGTAAACCACTGACATATACCTTAGACCGTGAATCAAAGGTGGTATGATCCCCTTGTCTTCAATCGGCCACGTTTCTCTAACGCCTAGGATAAAATGGGTCGATGGGCTTGTAAAATCTAAATCGAAGAGGCCCGTGCTTCTTCCCCTTCTCGCCAGTAGTAATGCGAGGGTTGAAGCCAAGAGGCTTTTACCAACCCCGCCCTTCCCACTCGTTACAGCAATAATTCTATTAATGTCGCCTACCCTGTCTTGGATAATGCTTACCCTAGGGTCGATCACTGCCTCTCACTCCCTTCACGCTTTCAACCCATATTCCACGCCCCTCAATGATTTCGAAATCCGGGCTCCCACAAATTGGACACTTGATGTAGGCATGTGAAACCTCTGGGAGAAAATGTATCGATTCTAAAACGTCCTCTTCAAAACCCTCTTTCTGGAAAAGCCACTCGTGATTACAGACTCCGCATCTCAGTTTCGTCTTTGCAATCTCCACAATAAACTCCGCATCCTTAAGCTCGTCCGGCTTTAAACATAGAAGAGCCGATTTAAACACATCATGCTCCAATTGCTGCATCTCGCCAATCCTTATCCTGACTTCAGTAACTTTATCGATACTGTTTTCTTCAGCAACTTTTAGAACCGTTTTTATTACGGATTCTGCTAGAGCCCACTCGTGCATACGAAACTCTACATTACAATGCAATTTTATAAGAGTATTGCATGGGGCTGAAATAAGGTGAAAATGGGTTGAATTAATAGAGTAGCAAATGGGGTTTTAATCAAAGCCGTATTTTCGCTTCAGAATTCACTTTTCTCCAGTATAGGTCGAAAACAGGGTTTGAAGGCTTAGTTTTAACTTCACCAATCAGAGTTTTTTCAATCTCCAATGATTTTACAAAGGCCTCTTTAGTAAGGTTCCTTAAATCTTCCATGGATACTTCTCCATTCAAAAAGCCAGATCTCAGTTTTTCTGCTCTAAGGTGAAAACTCGCTTCTACTTCCTCCATTTGTTTTCGTATCATTGGAAAATATTCTTTAAACGAGCCCATCATTCTCCTACTTAGCCTTTCGTGAATCCACCAGATTGAATCAGCATCGTAAATTTTTTCTGGAGTTAGTTTTAAATCAGGCAAACCCGATTCCATGAAAACGGGTTTGTAGATGCTTATGCAAGGCGTTGAAGTAGCTGTAAACCAGTGGATCGATACTTTTTCAAAAAGCTGCCCAATGTAAGAAGAAGATGTCTGAGAAGGCCTCGTAATAGGACCTGCATGCATACAAATATCTCTCATAGATCCTTTAGCTGGAGTAAAGTCTTTACCAAGCATGTGGCTTCTCATAATGTCCTTAACCAGGTGAATATCTATCTCCCCTATATTCTGATTGAGACAAGTCTGAATATAGGCCTGTCTCTCCCTCCCCCTTGCAAAATGAGTGTAAAACCTGTCTGAGTAACACTTGGAGAAATCAAAATCTCTATCGTCCTTACACCATCCTTTCTCTACTGCGTGATCTACTAGATCCTTAGAAGCCATGTCCCATTTGTTTTTAATGGTTAAAGCATTGGAGATACTTCTCACATCCTTCACTTTCTCAGCCGCCCAGTATTTCCCAGCTGTTTCTAAAACCCAAGCCTCCTTAGGATCACATATTATGAAGGAATTATGGTAGTAAGTTTTTCTCTTAAACCCACAGTTTCCACCTTGACCAAATTCTTCAAGATAATTAATCATGAAAGTGAGTGCTTCATACGCGTTTCTACATCTCTCTAAAGCCAGCCTCAGCAAATCCATTCCAGTAAGGCCTGTCTCCATTTTTTCTTCCTTAGTGAAAACCGCCTCGTTCCCTATGGCTAATCCGAATTCGTTAACCCCCATTTCAGCCCCCCACATCCAAACAGGCCTGGAAATCAATATGGCGTAAGTAACTTTTACCTGTGGAACCTTTATGTAAGTACAGTTGTTAAACTCCTCATCATGCTCCATCCTAGGGTAGAACTCTAATGCTTGGGGCTCATTCGGCTCTCTATCGCTGTTTTTAGCAAAAATCGTCACACCATCCTTTGTTGAATTCGATAATGCTACTAGAGTATCACACATGCTTTAACTTAGCTTATTGAAGAAGATAAGTTTTTTCCAGTTCAATGAAGTATTAAAAAACTACAAGTGTTTTGAAATTTTAGGAAACCTTGTCTGTGAAATCAAACTCTATTCTACCATATTCTGTGGTCATTACGCTAATTACTATTTTATGAATGCCTTCTTGAAGGCCGCCAGGCTTCTCGATGAAGAACTTAATCCTTTCAGAAACTGCAAAGATAACTGGATTTTTAGAGAACTCCTCTGCTTTGGAAACTACTCCCCCCTTCTCCACTTTTATTTTTTCCAGAGGGATCTCCTCACCATCTACTTTAAGCTTGATCCCGCCTTCAATGGTTCCTGATCCAAGCTTGTTTAACAAAGAGAAGGTAAATCCAACTTTATTCCCATTTTCATCAATAATGTTCTTCAACGACCCTTTTTCATACAATTGTCTTAACATAAATGCGGGGATCATCTCGTCTTGATGAGATCTAAGAAGAATATAAAGTTTTTTAAGTAAAAAAATAATTATCAAAAATCTATATTCAAGACGTTTCTTAAGTAAGCATGCAATTAAAACGTGAAAGTAGCATATTACGTGGTGCCTGGTACGTTACCTTTCTCTTCTTCATTTTCGTAGTACTGCATTATGCTGACAAATACCTAATATCTCCACTTCTACCAACAATAAGAAACGAGTTTAAAGTAAATTATACCGAACTCGGAGCTATTGAAACCGGAACAATAATAGTGGCAGTAATCTTCATGCCGCTCTGGGGCTATCTCTTCGACAAGTATAAACGGCCTCCCTTAGTAGCGCTTGCAAGCGCTGTATGGGGCAGTACTACGATTGTTTCAACTTTCTCTAGAAACTATGCTGAACTCATTGTTACTAGGTCAATCACAGGCATCGATAATCAGGCTACAAGTGGCTTAATGTCTTTCTTGGGAGATTATTTCCCACCTGAGAAAAGAGCAATGGCATTGGGTATTCTACAGGCTGCTGAAACATTGGGAGCGCTAATAGGCGTTATAATAGGGCTTGTAATCGGAACCAGTTTTGGATGGAGAAGCGCCTTCTTAGTGACCGCCGTCCCAGGAATACTTCTGGCACTCGTAATATTTCTCACTGTTAAGGATGTGCCAAGGGGAGGAACAGAGCCTGAGCTAATAAGCGTCAGAGATAAGCTCAGAGAAACGTTTTCAATATCTTCTATGAAACAGCTTTTAAAAAGAAGGTCGGTCCTTTTCCTTTACCTCCAGGGGTTTTTCGGAGTATTCCCCTGGAACATACTCTCATACTGGCTCTTCACTTACATGACTGATGTAAGGAATTTTGACCCGGAATCCCAGCTTCTCGTAATGTTAGCGGCCCTAGTAGCAATGGTTATCGGAAACGTTTTGGCTGGAATTATAGGCGACTGGGCTTTTAGGAGAAATAGGAGAGGCAGGGTAATCTTCGCCACCTTAACCGTCGTAATAGGGCTTGTATTCTTCAACATGGCTTTCCTAACCAAGAGAGGCCTTGAACTCTTTTTGATACTTGGTGCTCTAACCGCTTTGTTTATGCCCATGGCCGGACCATGTGTTTCCTCATCCGTACAAGATGTTGCTCTACCGGAAATAAGGGGGTCTGCCATGGCGATGTTGCTCTTCTTCTACAATGTAGGATCAGCTTTCGCCCCACTCCTCACCGGCTATATTGCAGACTTAATAGGGTTAGAGTGGGGAATAGTAACAATAGTAAACATAACTTGGTCCATATGCATATTTCTACTTTTTACGGCATCACTCTTCATCTCTAGAGACATCGAATGGAAGAAGAAAGTATTAGAGGAGAGGGCGAAGACACTTGCCTCCAAAGCTTGAAGCGAGCCTTCTAGAAAGAAAGACGCGTGTTTTTGAAGGAGGAATGCTTTCGGAAATAGCCTTCCCAATAGGCGGAATAGGCACTGGAACCGTTTCACTAGGAGGAAGGGGGAATCTTAGAGACTGGGAGATATTCAACAGGCCTGGGAAAGGTAAGGACCTGCCCTATACTTTCTTCTCCCTCTGGTTTAAAGAAGAGGGTTCGAAACCGGTTTCGAGAATACTGGAAGCAAGGTTCCTCCCGCCTTACAGGGGTAGTCACGGAATTCCTGCATACTATGCGCCGGGTCTACCTAGGTTCTCAAAGGCAAGGTTTAAGGGAGAATACCCTTTTGCATGGATATTCTTTGAAGATGAGAATGTCCCTTTGGAAATTTCTCTTGAAGCATTCAACCCTCTGATTCCTCTGAACGAGAAGGATTCGGGCTTACCGGTGGCGATTTTCAAATGGAGGGTTAAAAACAAATCTAGGAGTAGAGTAGATCTGACTTTGGCAATGAGTATTTTAAACCCGATTGGTTACGATGGCGTTTCGACGCTTACAAACAGGTTTAGTGATTTATTCGGTCAGAATTTAAACGAATTGGTAAAGGAACAAGGCTTCACAGGCATCAGGATGAGTAGTAGCAAGTATTCAAAGGATGATCCGAAATTTGGATCGATGGCTCTCGTAACAGGCTGGAGAGAGATAACATACACGTTAAGGTGGGAAAGATCTATATGGTGGGATGATGTCCAAAGCTTTTGGAGAGATTTTTCGGAAGACGGACGCTTATCGGAAGACCCTACGCCAGACTATTCAATGGATGGGGAAACAGATGTGTGTACCCTCGGGCTTTTAGCAACTTTAGAGCCTGGTGAAGAAGTTGTCCTACCATTCATACTCTCATGGTATTTCCCGAATCTAGTTAATTACTGGAATACTGAAGAGGAAGTGCGGGGGAAGAGAATAGGGAATTTCTACGCCAAGCTTTTTGAAGATGCTCTCGACGTAGCTAGATACGTTATCAATGAATTCGAAAGGCTGGAGAGGGAGACAAGACTATTCCACAAGGCCCTCTTCGAAAGTACACTTCCCGGATATGTTCTCGACGCTGTTTCAAGCCAGATTTCAACAATAAGGACTCCCGCATGCCTATGGGCTGAAGACGGCAGGTTTTACGCTTTCGAAGGATGCTACGATAACAGCGGTTGCTGCTGGATGAATTGTACTCATGTCTGGAATTACGAGCAAGCCTTAGCATTTCTCTTCCCAGCTTTGGAAAGAACGATGCGACTAACAGATTTTCTCGACAATACTGATGAAAACGGGAATATGGCTTTCAGAACCTTATTGCCCCTAGTGGGGGCAAGATGGAGGTTTAAGCCGGCAGCAGATGGGCAAATGGGCTGTATAATGAAGCTTTACAGAGAGTGGAAGCTAAGTGGAGACGATGAGTTTCTGAGGAAACTCTGGCCCCGTGCTAAAAAGGCATTGGAATACGCGTGGAAGACTTGGGATAAGGATTGCGACGGCCTAATGGAAGGTGAGCAGCATAACACTTACGATGTTGATTTCTACGGGCCGAATCCGATGGTTAGCTCGCTTTATCTCGGAGCTTTAAGAGCCGGCGAGGAGATTGCCAAATACCTCGGCGACTCTGAATCAGCTAAAAAATACAGGGAAATATTCGAGAAGGGGAAAGAGAATTTCAGTAGGATACTATGGAACGGCGAGTATTACGTGCAAAGGTTTCAAGGCGACCCGAGTATAAGGTATCAATTCTGGGACGGCTGCCTCTCAGACCAGTTAATAGGCCAATGGTTCAGCCACGTCGTAGGCTTAGGATACGTACTGCCAGAGGAACAGGTTAAATCAGCACTGAAGTCAATATTTCGCTACAATTGGAAGGAGGATCTTTCTGAACACCATAATTGTCAAAGAACTTATGCTTTAAACGATGAGAAAGGGCTTATTCTCTGCTCTTGGCCGAAAGGCAATAAGCCGGAGTATCCTTTCCCATACTCGGACGAGGTTTGGACTGGTGTAGAGTATCAGGTGGCAGCCCACTTGATTTACGAAGGGTTTGTAGAAGAGGGGCTTAAGATAGTAAAGGGTGTTAGAGACAGGTATGATGGGTTGAAGAGAAATCCGTGGGATGAGGTTGAATGCGGCCACCACTATGCGAGAGCCATGTCAAGCTGGTCTTTACTCCTCGCATTAAGCGGTTTTGAATACAGTGCTCCCGAGAAGACAATAGGTTTCACACCGAAAATCTTTAAAGACGAATTCAAATGCTTCTTCTCAACTGGAAGTTGCTGGGGGAGTTATAGCAGGGAGTTTAAACAGGGTTTACAGAGAAACCTGATAGAAGTTCACTACGGAGTGCTTGAGCTTAAAACGGTTAAGTTGGTTTTCGACGAGCCATTAAGAAACCTAAAAATAATACATTCAAATAAGGAAGAGCTGAATGCCTCCTGGAGTATCGATAGAGGTTGCTTGATCATCTCTTTTAGAGAACCCGTCTCTCTCAATGCTGGAGAATCCCTGGAAATAATAATTTGAAGATACGTTGTTTCTAATATCTGTTTATTAAAACACTAATTACCCTGGTCGAAAAAATTATATGTTTAAACTAAGTACTGAATATCCGGATTAAGAGCCATGTCTGATATTGATTCTTTCTACGACTTTTTACTAAAAGATATAGTAGGTGATAAGAATCCCGATTACGTGACAAGAATGTTCTTCATTACAAACTATTTGATGTCACGGAATCGCCTTTATCGACGTAGAAGAAGGAGGGGCTTAAGGAGATATAGACGAGTATAACAAAATTATAGGATTTTAATGCCCTCTTCACTTATGGTTTTAATCCACTTCGAGTTTTCAACCATAGCATGTTCTTCTATCGATAAGATATGCAGTTCAAGCCTCGGAAGCTTAATGTTCTTTCTCAGGGTTCTGTATACCTCGTCTTTAGTACAGTTTGAATCATCAAAAACTACAAGCAGGTCTATATCGCTCCCCACCGTATACCGTTTCTTAGCATAGGAGCCGAAGAGAATTACTTTTTTCAACGAAAGCCTTTCAGAAAATAGGGAAACACACCTTTCTATCTCTTTCAAGACTTCCTCTAGGCTAAACTTTGGAAAGAATACTTTTACAGAATTCGAATATTTCCTCTGCATAATTAATCATCCTCTCAGCCTCGCCCCTCGTATACCCCCTGGGGATGGAGAGGTGTGAGCATTCGGATACCTCGTTGGAATATACGCTTTATCAAGCTCGAGAGCATGATCCAGCAGGGTCTCACTTACATGAATCCTCTCGTTCAGATGAATAAGTAGGTCGTATACGGAATGTCCCCAAGCCTCTTCACCAAGTTTCTGGAAGACTGCTTTCACTGCTTTTTCAGCAGATTGTTGCGCTGAGAAACATGCCCATTCGTAAAACCCTGATTTTAAATCGTTTTTTCGCATATTCTAAATCGCCTTCAGCCTGGTCGATCCAATCCGCACTCCTCTCAACCATTTACAGATGAATCAGAATGGTGAAGATGTAATTATTGTTTAGTTTAACGCTTGTTACTGGTATTTAGGCAGGTATTTGATTACTCCGAAACCGGCTGTCCTATTGCCTCCGATGTTAGAATACTCTGCAAACCTCATCAACGCATCCGTAAACCTTGAAAACTTCTCTGAAAACGTGTTCTTCGGAAGAGAGAACCTAACCCTACCTACGAATCCCATTACCCATTTATTTGAGGTTGGATGCTCATATACTCTAATAGTCCTAATACCATGGGGGAAGCCAGCTAGAGCAATACCTCCCCTTCCAATCCAATTCACATAGTCAACGTATTCGAAAGACATTCCGGAAAACCTTCTCCAAAGCCTGGTTAGATTCCTAAACATCAAGTAAACATCTGGTAGCGGGACAGCCCTGTAAGGCGGTTTAACAGCCTTCAAAACAGGGTCTGAAAGATTGCGCAGGAGGCTCTGCCTAAAGTAGCACGGTGTCCTAAAGAATACTTCAAACCTCCTAACCGGCTTAGCCTCTTCCATAATCTTCTCAAAGCTCTGATGGCTCACCATAATCTCTACGACGGGAGTATGGGCATCAATAAGCTTGATTTTCGGAGAGTCTGTTGAGAGAAGGGCTTGAGTGAAGACATTCATCAAATTCTGTTCGAGGATAGATATTCTAAACTGCGCTTGCAAAGGGCCGTTGAAAAAGTTGTATATGTAGGAAGAGTAGTTGCCGCGCAAAGCCTCTACTGGAGTAACAGAATACGGTGCCAAACTCTTCTGAGAATGCAGTCTTAAAGCAAGTTCTTCGTTAACGCTCTTCAAGAATTCGAAGAAAACGCCCCTGACAGCGAAGCCTGAAAAACTTTGAAACCTAAGGCCTTGCTCAGCAACAATCCTAAAAGTAACCTGACACATGCTCAAATTTTGATTATTGAAGCATTAAAGGAGTTTTTAAGCATGTATGGTAACATATACCATATTACGGATTTTTAGGTTTCTAAAAGATCAACCAATAAAGTATAGGCTCTTTTTCACATAATAACCATCTGACAGAACTGAGTCTACAATCTTAATTATAAATTCGCATTAATGTATCTATGAAGCTCAGCTCGCACCGGGCATTGAGTTGATTACTTTAGATAAAAACACTGCAGATCGATAAGAGCAATCGGGAATATTATGAAATCATATTATCCTTGAAAAATGCATCCAATCCCCGTATAGGCTATCCGACAGCTTGTATCTAGTTATCCATGAGATTAAAGATATAAGAGTGTCAATAATAGTGGCTTGAGGTTTTCAACTCGATCCTATTATTCACACCCTAATTAACAAGCTCTACAAACTCCTCCAAAAGCCGTGTTTAATACCTTCTCCCAGCTCTTGGAAAAAGCAGCTCTTCAATATGTCCCTTCTCCACTGCGAGCAACTTCACCCTCTAGGCTCTGGGCTTATTCCCAGGCACAGCGATACCGGTTTTAAATCCACTAAATCGAAGAATACCCTTCAGTAATCTCATAATTCAGGTGAAGCTACAATACTGGGTTGAATTTTCAAGCGTTTTCACTATTCGTCTCTGAGTATTCTACTGGTCAGCAATCTTTATATATTATACAATCACAATTGTAACAATCATGATTGTAAAATTTGTTGATAGAAAGGAAGAACTCTCAGTTTTGAAAAGGATTTACAATAGTGGGAAAGCAAGCCTAGTCATAATCTATGGTAGAAGGAGGATAGGTAAAACAAGGCTCCTTCTCGAGTTTTTGAAAGATAAGAACGGGCTCTACTTTTACGTTCCTAGAGGGAGTGAAGAAGTTATTCTGAGCGAATTCTCCAAGACGGTGGAAAATGATTTCTTCAAGGGATTCAGGTTTCACGATTTTAGGTCTTTCCTCGAATACCTTTCAAAAAAGGCTGAAGAGAAGATAGTGATAGTGATCGATGAGTTTCAAAGACTAGCTGAAGTAGAAGGCGCTATCTCACTGATTCAAAAATTCTGGGACGAGAAGTTGTCTGGACAAAGAGGGATGCTTGTGCTCTCAGGTTCTTCCATAGGTGCTATAAGGAAAATCGCGCTAAGGGGCGATGCCCCACTCTACGGTAGAAGGACGCTGGCGTTAAACATAAAGCCATTGAAATTCCAAGACTTGAGAGAATGGTTTCCAAAGTATTCTCCGGAAGATCTGGTTAAGGTTTATGCAGCCTTCGGTGGAACACCTGCTTACCTTGAGAAGATCGATGGAGACAAGACTCCTGAAGAAAACATAATCAGTCTAATCTTAAGCAAAGATGGAGTATTACATGATGAACCCGAGTATCTACTGTTTGAAGAACTGAGAACACCCAACAGGTACATGGATATACTTACAGCAATATCCCTCGGAAAATGCTATTTAAGCGAAATATCTGACTTCACCAAAATAAAAAGGGAAAACCTGACGACATACTTAAGCTCTCTGGAGAAATTAGACCTGATATCGAGAGAGCAACCAGTCTTGGTTGAGAAGAAGAAATCAAGATACGTTATCACCGACCCGTTTTTCGAATTCTGGTTCAGATTCGTAAACCCAAACAAGACCTTCTTGGAATTAGGTTTAAATGAGAATGTTTGGAGCAATATGGTTGAGGACTTTAATGCTTATTTAGGAAGAGTCTTCGAAAGAATCTCAAGAGAATACATTGTCTCAGAAATAAAATCTGGAAGAATAGGAATAGATGCCGACATTATTGGAAGATGGCAATACGGGAAAGAGGAAATAGACTTAATCGCATATTCCTCTAGAGATAGGAAGGGGCTCTTAATAGAGACGAAGTGGAAAGAACTCTCTTATGAAGAAGCCGAGAAAACAATACTCCAACTGATCGAGAAGAGCAGCCTGATAAAGATTGACGAGAAAAAGTACGGAATAGTGGCTAAGAAGATTTCAGGAAAGGAAAAACTAATCGAAAAAGGACATTTCGTTAGAGAATTAAAAGATATTCTTGGCTTACCCATCTAATTCAATGTCTAAGATGTTTTTCTCTTTAGGAGCCTTATTTTTATTCCTAGGGAGGCTTTTTTCCTCGTCACTAATATTACTGAAATCCTCATCCGCAGTTATTAGGGTGTTTAACGCTCTCCCTTTTTCTTTAAAGAGCCTTATGTAAGCAATATGCAGTAGGTCAAGAACCTTCAACCTCAGTCTTCTAGAAAGGTTTATGGCCGTTGCCATCGGCAGGTATAAGCTGTCAAACGCAGAAACCTTAATCCGGCCATCAGCCTTCTCATATTTCAACCCGAATCTTTTAAGTAAGTATAGAAGCAACGTTGGCACAATCAATTCCTCCCTTATTTTCAGCTTCTCTTTAAACTCGATTAGCGATATTCTCCTGCTTAAAACGCTGGCTAACTCTAGTAAAACAAGCTCTGAAACAATCTTATCTTCCTTGTTTTTAAGAATCACGCTGGCGGATTTTTGCAACGGGTCTTCAGGATCTAACGCTGCAACGATTATGCTCGTATCCACGTAACTCATGGAAACCTCTCCCTTTCTCTGAGAAACTGCTTCAACGCGCCGGGAAGCTTTACCAGTTTACTGCATTAATACTAGTTTTTGCTAGTCCAGAAACCGCCCAGTGCACCCGACTCGGTAGAGAGAATAAAAGTTGATGAATTATTTTCATCATTTTCATCCAGCAGATAGTCTTACGACCCACAACATACTCTATTGCCTCTCATCTCCGTAGGAAACTCTTGACAAAACATTTTTGGAGAAACAGTACTGAGAAAGAATCGTGAAGCCTATACTTCTATTACGGAGCCTTCTCTAACTTCAGACTCGCTGAAAGCACCGTCAACATAGTATAGCAGTGTGCCTGAAACTAGGCTTTCAGCAAGGACTTTTCCATTCGGAAACCTAAAGACTTTTACGGGGAAACGTGGAAGCAAGTATTCTTTCAACCCTACGACTGCTTTACAATCTTCAACTGGAACCAAATTAATCACTTCAACTTCAAGCTCTTCAAGCGAGAGGGGAAGCTCTTCGTCCTGCTTAAGTATTCCTCTCTCGCCACTAAAAGTCTTGTAGTAAGCATAGTCTACGCGTTTAACCTGGAAGGGGAGTGTGTCAAGCGATATGGAGCCATCTAATCTTCCACCAGACTTACTGACGTTGAATACCGCGATAGATATGCTCCCATTAACTTCTGAGGCTATTTTAAGGAGGACTGGTTCATTGTAGGGGTCTCTAAACAAAACATCTCTTGTTGGAAGCGCCGGCTTATCTACTCTAACCAGCCTTCCATCCGGCAGAACGAAACGCTTCAACAGGTCGATATTCGTCTTCTCCGTCTCCCTATCCGTTATGTATACGGGGCCTCCGCTGAACACCCTGGCCACAGCATGGATTTTCGCATATGGATCGTAGGACATGAACATATCGTAGTCAGGATATGCTATGTGGTTGAAGAGAAGAGCATTATATATGCTGAAGACGGTGTGAAGCTTAGCGTCAGCCTTCCAGAACGGTATATAGTCTATCGATATTCTCATAGCGTTGCTGAATAGAAAGTTACTGTAGTTTTCCGGGACCATAGACATGCAATTCAATATGTCTAATCCATTGGCATACGCAGCTGCCTGCATGGCTAATTCAACATTCCTAGCGGCTTCACCAACCATAGAGAATCCTTCATACAGCGAGTGTATAACCCATTGATTATCTATTTTAACGAAATCTAAACCGTTGTCTCTAACCCAAGAGAAGAACCTACTGTATAGCTTAAACGCCTCCTCCATGGTTGGCGGGGGAACATAGCCTTCAACAAACTTTGAGAAGAACCCGCTACCCAACTCTCTCAAAACCTCTTCTTCAAAACCGCTCCAATGAATATCTATCGTGTGCCACAGCCCAACTAAATCCACGCCTAGACTCTTAAGAGACTCGACTACGCCTCTTATTTCATCCGGGAAACGCTTATTTGCAGATAGCTTTTTTAGAAATCTTCGCGGCCAGTCCCCCCGGCTCACTTCCTCCTGCCAACCATCGTCTATTATAACCCACCCCAGCCTAAGCCCCCTACCGATCAATCCACTAACTATTTTAACGATGTTTTCATGGGATAGGTCTTCAGTCAATAAAGCGTTCCAGGAGCACCATCCAATCTTATCCATTATGATAGGCTTCTTCTTCACGCTTCTGGGCTTGAACACAACGTGCGAAGAAGCTGTATTAACACAATGCTCAACAGCCCTATAAGGATCATTGTCTAATGCTAGTGAAACGATTGTGCTATTTTCAATACGCCTAGAGGCCTTGCCTGAAAAAACCTTAAGCCTTAAGCCCGGCCAAAGGTACGACGTGGTCTTATCTGAAATCGTGAGTAGAGCCAGATACTTGCCGCCATAATCCGCCAAAAGAAAAACACTGTAGCATGGAGTATCCTCAAAACTCTTTAAGAAGACTGGATAAGTCCAGCATGGATAGCCGCGGGCATAATCTTCATGTTCAATATAACCTAGCTCAGGAGGATACTCTGGATCATCGGGCGGCCTGGGGCTTCTAGGCTCCTTGCCTATAGCAGTCTGATTATAATATCCGAAAGCGCTCAAGTAATTTTTCACCGAATCCTTATGAGTAGTCAAGACTAAGACTCTACAAGGCTTATCGGCGTCGAGAAATATCTCCAGAGGAAACCTATGGCTCAAATCTTTTAAAGATGAGGCTGAAAGACCGATAACACCACGCGAACCCTCGTTAGAAACCCTTATGTTCACAAGAACGTCGTTGCTTCTAAAATTATAGTCTACGTGCTCACCAGTCTTAGAACATCCGAAAAACTCGCAAGTAGACTCAGAGCCGTCAGCAAAAACCACTTTAACAGAGCCTATTCCCATGGGCAAGTCCCCAATTTTAAAACACGGCCTATCCGACATTCATCACCACCATACGAATGTCAAAGCAGGCTTCCATATTGAAGTTTATTAATGTTTACCAGCAACGTAAATAGAAATCGCAGAACATCAAGAGCATGAAGAATACTCACTACCCTAGAGCGAAAGCAGTAATCTTCCGTCAGACTTGAATGATGTTAAAACACACCCTTAAAATTCTTTGGACGAAATGCTCCCCC
>JAFNJB010000047.1:0-12468 GCA_017601245.1 Candidatus Brockarchaeota archaeon | reverse complement strand
CGTAAATAGAAATCGCAGAACATCAAGAGCATGAAGAATACTCACTACCCTAGAGCGAAAGCAGTAATCTTCCGTCAGACTTAATGCTCCCCCCTAGTGATTATGCTTGCTTTCAATTCTCTTTATCAAGATTCAAGAAATATTGAAATCTGCAAGGGGGTTTATAAGGGGCAGTGAAAAGCATAATTTTATTTGACTCAAATAGTCCATAGGAGTTAACCAATATTAGAATCTTAAAGAATGAGAAAAACCAGCTTCCAATAGGAAAATCTCATCCAGATAATGTTAATTTATCTAATTCCTCTTTGCTTTTTATGATTTTAATATCAAGCTTTAAACCTTTTTTCTGCATTAATTCTTTTACGCTATTCAATGCCACTTCTTTCTCTTCATTAAACTTGCCTCTCGTTGTTACTTCTATTCCTAAATACATCGGATGATCTTTTAACACTAATAGATCTAGCTCCCCCACTTCCCTTTTTTCCCTTTCTGTTTCTTCAAAGAAAGCTACTTTTGGTACACAGAGATTCTCCATTTTAACAACTCTGTAAAATATCTCATATTCTAGAATACCGTGCTGAACAATAAGCTGATTAAAAAGGTCTTCCAAAAAAGTACTAGACAGGAATTCTTTATCCTTCAATTTTTCGATTTCATTAAAAAATTTCGATATATAACTATGAAGTATTCCTCCCTTATTCTTAAGAGGTGGATAAGAACAAATTTTTTTAATTAAATCTTTAATCGCATATTCAGAATTCTCAATGTATTTTTCTCGAAATGAAGGCCAAAATCCTTTTTCGGATATAAGTGGGATATCTGGCAAATTGAAAGGATCAAAATCATCTATAATAGATATAAATGAGATACCATTACCTATTAAGTCACAGAATAATTCTTGTATTGATTTTCCATTGCCTATGTATATATTCTCAAAACTCATCCAATTTCCCCAATACTTTTCTAATTTACAAAGTGCTTCATATATGCATAGATATCCTCTTAACTTATTGCTTTCCTCCGCTATTTTTTCAACAAGACTTTCATAAGATTCTTTAACATGGCGATAAAACCTATTACCTTCTTTTTTAAAATCATTTACTAAGTTTTTTCTAAATCTTTCAAAAGATTCTTCTCTTATTTCTTCTCCCTTTAATCTATCACGAAAATGATCAACTAAACCAGGAATATAAGAGCGTACAATTTCTCCTATTTTTCCTATCAATTCTCGCCTATACTCATAATAACTTGAAAATGATTCTTCAACAAAATTTCCTAGACTTCTGGAAAGACTCTCAACTAAAGCACCCGCGATTACATCTCTATCACGAAAACTTTCCACACCTAATTGTTTTTCAAACAAATCTTGTGGTTTTTCTTCGTGTGTAGGAATAATTTCCCATTGAGATTTACAAAGCTTCCAAAATAGGTCTAATTTGTCAATAATGATTTCTTTTAATTTCGATTCATAATCTATCCGCGGATCCATGAGATGAACGACTCCAGGTTAAATTTCTCCCCCTTCTTGAAAGGATTACCTATTGCCAGATTTTCGTCCTTCCTAAAATCAACTATGTAAAAGATGCCATTGCTGAGTTTTAAGTGACCCATGCCTACGCTCTTCCTCCCTCCTATTGAAATACCCACAAATTTAATGGCCTCAAGCGTATTGGCGAAGAGCTTCGAATCATCTGCTCCCGGCGATAGATTATCGGCGATGAATGTTAGCCTTAGATTTCCAAAAGATACTATCTCTGAAAAGTAAAGTGCGTTCTCTTTCACTTTACCGCTTGACCTCTCAATTCCAATTCCCGGCCTGAAGTGAGTTTTTGCATTGAATATGGAGTCAAAGAATCTAACTTTCCCAGTTATAGTGCGATTGCCGTATAACTTCCCGATTGGGCAGTTAATCGCAATATAGTCCTCTGCCATAACTCTAGCAAGGTCTTCTGCCGCCTCGAGACCTTTTTCCCTTACCTCCAGAATGTCCTCTTCAGTATAACCTAGGCCTTTCATCATTAAAACTAACTCTTCACTATTCATTCCACCAGACGGTATTCCCCTCAGCGTTTTAACGAAGTCTTCTGCAAACTTTTCGAATTTATTTTTATCACTCCTATAGGTTATTCCACTTTTACTTTCATAGTATGACTCTACAGCCAACGCGGCTATTCCATTAAACTTCATGCTCTTTGCAAGCTGCTCACTAATGTTCCTAAATGCCCCTTTCCAAGTCGATGAGGGTATTACAAGCTCGCCTGTTGGAAGCCTTAAGAATTCTCTTTGAACTTCCTCCCCTCCAATCCCTATATGAAGCGATGAACCTAATTCGAAATCCAGTAATCCTATGGTCTTGTACTCGAGTGGGTTGAGATGAATCTTCATTCAGACTCCCCTCCCATTGCATGACTGCTAAGGGGTGTTAGCATGTTGACACCGACTATAGCAAAGCCAGCGGCCCATTCAACCGTTCCAAGAAAGACCAATTTCGCAATTTCCTCTAATGATAACCCATTAGAGACACGAGCTACAATTACACTCCCTGGATTACTGGCTTTAAGAGTGGGTCTTTCCTTGTTACTCATCATATCCCATCCACAGTGTAGACTAGTCATTCTACCATAAACTCTGTCTACGAGGAGCTTTCCAGAACACATTTCAGTTGGATAAGGAGATGAAATGACATCCCTACTGGATAGCAATGGGGAAAGCGCATACAGGACTATAGCTTTGTTTTTAATAGAGTTTTTCACATGCTCAACCTCCTCATTTAAATTCACTTCCTTCACACTGGTAACCCTAGATCTTCCAAACCCCCTTGATATACCTCTTCCGATAAAGAACTCGAAGCCTTCGTTAATTTCTAACTTTTCATTGGGAAGGGCTAAAGTTGCCCAGAACTTCTGGCCTGCTGCTATGGCTTCATAATCGAAGAGCATATTGCGCTCTGAAGAAGCCTTATGTTTGTTAATGCCTACGGATATAGCTTCGTGGAAAAGTATCCTTACTTCCTTCAAGTTAGGTCCGAAGGGGATGACCGGTTTTGGATGAAGACCCTCTATGGTCGAGTGTCCCCGGCTGCACGTGAATTCAATCTGGGGTTCTCTTTCAGCTTCTAAATCATGAATTATCTTCGTTGCATAATTAATTACCTCTAGGCTATCTCCATGCGGAACCTTACACTTATAAGCAAACGGGTGACACGGGTAGGATTTCCTTCCTTCCACAAATGGATATGCTGGTGAGACGATCAACTCTGGAGATCTCACCTCCTTTGATAAGAAGTTTTTGTCTACACGGCCTTCACGGAAAAATGCTGTGAGAATGGCGCCCCTTAAAGTCATTGGGGGTATATGATCTAATGGTAGGTGGAAGCCTCTATCTGTAAGCCTCTTAGTAACTATAGCTGGAGAAAGCAATTCAAAAATGAATTCAAAAAACCTCATTCCCACAACCACCTCTTTAAATCTTCAACAAGAGTAAGCCACTTACTTCCCTTCAATAGCTTTTCCAGCTCTTCCGTCTTCTCCAACTTAAGGTCGATGGCAGAGCGCCGACCTATTCTATCAAGTCTAAGCTCTGCTAGCGAAAGGCAGAGCAGGCCCAGGAGGTTTTGATCATCTGTCAATACATTGATAAATCCACTGAATTCCGTATTCGGTTCAACATGCTCAGACTTAAAAAGCGCCCCCTCCTCTACTTTAAGAGTTTCATCTTTAAGCCTAATTCTAGTCATAGTAAAAGTTCTCTTCAAGGAGCCATTGGAAGGCTCAAGGTCGTTCACTATTAACGGGCTTGGTGTACCTGCCTTGGGATATCCGAAGAGTTTGCAAACGTCACAAGTACCACCGAGGGCTTCATGAAAGCTCTCGATAAGTTCAGGTCTTACTTCTCCACAGGATTTGAAGCCGTAGGAGTTAGAGATCCTACTGGCTGCAGACCTAAGGGCGCCCTTGAAGCTTGAACCAGGTATGTATGGGTTGTAAACTAAGTTTCCTCCTATATTCATGATCCTTTTCGAAAATGGGATGTCGACGGTTGGCATGGGATAGCCTCCACCTATGCATAAAAGACCGATTGCTCTTACTCTAACCAAGAACTTCATATTGCACCACCGCCCATTATCTTTATTAGCCTGTGAATATCCGAGTATGGAAGCTCGCCGGTTTCGGGAAGGCTTATTTTCCATATCGACTGGTACGATTCCTTCTTGTCAACTCCTCTTTCTACTTGCCTTTTGGCATATATGGGATACATAAAGACGAGATACCTTTTATCCACGGCTTTCGATCCTTCCAGCAAAGAACCTACAGTTGTCATCATGCCCAACAATGCGCTTCTCAAGTTTTTAGCCCTCTTCTGTTCTTCATTCTCTTTTTTAAACCTCGAGAGTAAATAGCTTTTGCTCGCAATATCAACGTAGTCGCCTGAAGAGTCGATTATCAAGGAAACGAGTTCTTTAAAGCCTTGGGCTCCCTCGGCTATTCTTAACGGTTGAATAGTTAACTTATCATTCTTAAGTTCTTCAAACCTCATTTCAATAGAGGTCCTTGTGAGGACATTATCGGATACGTCAAAGCATATGGCGCTTGTAGAAGGTTCCTTCCTCCCAATGATTCCTTTTGATTTTTCAAGGAGACCAGAAGCCGCGCTTATAAGAGCCCATATGCTGGCTTTTGATTTTCCCACAGCCAGACCGATGGAGACCCCTCTCATTCCACCCATGTTCTTTGTAAACTCTTCTCCAACTATGAGAGAGAAGACGGGTGCGGCCCAGGATGGCATGAATATCATAGCATCGTCCCCTCCAGCATAAAGGATTCCAAGCTTTATCTGTACGGCTGCCTTAAAGGCATCATTATCGTTAGAAACATTTTTTATACCTTCGAAAATATACATTATTGCCTTCTCCATGGCCCTTTTGAGTGCTATGTCTATTCTAGCACTTCTCTCATACGCATCGGTGGGAGACACACAGGTCGACATAAATAGACCCATGAGGTTACCGTCGAGCTTGAGAACCGCCAGGTTCCTATACTCGATCTTACCTTCACTGAGCTCTTTGAGTTCTTCTCCATCATGCCCCGCCAATATTTCGATTATTTTCTCTCCAGCATCATTCCAATCTAAACCGAACTTTTCTTGGGGAGATGAATAAAGAGAGCCGACTCTCATCTCATTGATATATTTCTGCTTAAAGTGTATCGAAGAACCTATTTCATAGAGTTTTGAGCAAGTATCACATACTTCCTTAACCCCCTCCGGAGTATGTATTTCTTTGGACGGATGTTGAAGGAAGCATATTTTACAAAGTTTTCTGATTCCTTGGATCTCGATTTTCTCAGGGACTTCTGTAGAAGGCATGATCTCCATTTTCTTTAAGTATGCAGTTTTAGCCATCTCTAGTCGAGTAACAGCATAATCTTCGTTAAGAGGAACGTGTATAAACCTAAGTGGCAGAGGGATTCTCTTACTGAGATCTCTGATCACATCTTCTATATCATCGATCAACTTTCTTGGAAGAATTGCCTCAACATTGCCCCCGGCCGTGTAAATCATGCTCTCAAGGGGAACCCAGTAACTCTGTGAAGCACGTGTCCCCATTCTTTGTATGATTGAAGGTATGTAGGCTATTGTTAAAGTGTCTACGACGAGGCTAGAAGCTGTAACACACCTCAAATCCGAAGATCTTGTAATAAACTCTTGAATACTTCCTATATCTATTAGAATTAGTTCAATGCCGTTGACAACCTTTCCTCTCGTAGGAAGTTGTTTGAGAAAACCGTCAGATCGCCTGCGTATTTCCTGTACAAATAACTTGCTTAAATCATAAATTAAGTTTGGACTTTCCTCGTTAAGCTTAATCCAGAACTCGCGTGCTCCCGGTCCAACTCCATAGGCTAATTTGGCATTTAGCCCGTAAGTGCTCGCCACACTTGTAATCTGATGTTCTATTATCTCCTCTGCCAACCCTCTCAACCTATCGATGGCGGATGATACTCTATCTGCTTCCCTAAGTATCCTTGTCTCATCCGACTCCGCTTCTGCATGATGGGCTTTTATGAGTTCTCCTATTCTCTCGACATCCTCCCTCTCTATCAGACCTTCAAGCAATGCTTCACATACTTCAATTGAGGCATTAACGTGATCTTCATATCGGAAAGGTTTACCAGCGTCATGTAACAATGCTGCCAACCTAAGAAGAGCTATGCTCTTTCGGGAAAGCCCATCTCGTATCCCCATGCTCCAGGAAAGGGCTGAGGTTAAGAGGAGATGAGGTATAAGTCCACTTGTGTTGAAAACTGGTCTCGTATCAGCAGGAAGGGAGAACCAGCATTTCTCTATCAAGTTACATAGCTCTGGATCGTTAAAATCGCTTAACACACTTGTTTTTAAGAAGTTTTTTAATATATCTTTATCATAAAACGTTTTTGTGAAAGTTAGGACATCTTCTCCTTCATTTAACGGAACATCTAGAAGCCTAAAGAATAGATATGCCTTGAGAGGATTTGGAGCTACTGAAGGTAATAGCTCTTTCAGGAGCGGAAGCCTGAAAAACAGTACTATCATATCCCCTACAAACTCCAGCCTAGCTGTTTCATCGAGTTTTCCAAATATAGATGTTTCTTTTAAAAAATCAAACACTCTATTTAAGAAACTACGTAATCTATTTAGGACTCTTCCCCAATTTTCCACATCTTCCAAACGAACTTCCCTCACATCAACAATGTCATTTTCATCGCGATAAGGAATGAAGAATGCTTTATAGACGGGGTATGGAGGAAGTTTTCGTTTTATTTCACTGAAGTTTTTCAACTACATCCACCTCCTTCACTATTTGAAACTCTCCCTCGTAGGTATGCAAAGCGTGATTAGTCAAAGTCTTAACAATTTCATCTAATCTTTCTTTTTCATAAGAGCCCGGTTCCATTAAAATCCTCCCTTTCATTTGTAAAGGTTGAGAGAATTTTGACAATCTGATTTCTAAAACTTCATATTTAATCCTCCCAAAGGTTCGCCCACTCACTTGACTCCTATATTTTAACCTACCGAAAAGAACAGGCCGTCCGACCTTAGAGTCTGTAATACCCATCCCTAAAAGGATGAGGCCAAGTTCTTCTGGTTTTAAATTACGAAAAGATATGGAGCCTTTGAAGCTTGTATTCGGTGGTACTGCAATGAGTTTCATCTCATATTCTAAATTCTGTGGCTCTCCAGTAACATCTTCTCCAAAAAAATTGCTAAATCCTACGAGGCTTTTCAGACCAGCCGTACCGAAAATATTACAAATTAGACAAACAGGGGCACCCGCGGTATGGTCACAAGGCATTCCCCGTTCCTCTTTGACTGCATGCTCCCAGATCCTATAATGCCTCCATCCGTGCTTTCCAACCTGAGGTGCTCCATAGAGACGACTCCCCCTTATAAAACATGACCTTACTTTTCCATCCTTACTTTTAAAACTTAGTTCAAGCCTAGACCTTATATTTCCCTTAACAGAGCTACCGGGAATCGCAATAAATCTTCCTATAGATGCAAATGGCAGATAGTCCTCTTCAAATCGTGTTTTTCCCGAAACCTTATCTTCAATGACTTTAAACGCAATTTGTTGACCAGAGCCCACGTGAAGATATGAAAGAGTTGTTATTGAAGCTGTAATGCTTCCTACAAGGCCTTCGTATGAACTTCTATCGCTTGGATTCTGTCTGATTACTTCTACCTTTTGGGCCTGCACGCCACCACACCTCTTCTAATTTCCTTAAAACGTTCCATGCACTACTTCCCTCTGCAATAAGCCAACCATCTTTCAGGGTAACTAAGTTTGAAAGGTCTACTTCTTCATCAACACCCTCCTCAAGAGATCTTAAAATAGGACTTTCAATCTTCGGCAAGTCTCTTGCTCTGATAAAAAGTTTTTCGAATCTTATACCTCCTAGACCTCTTGTCTTGAAACCTCCTATCTTTACATCGCCGGTTTGAATCATACTCATGACAGTTGCCAGGAGACCCAGCGCATAGTTGGGTAGATTTGTGCAGTGAATAGAAAACTTGAAACTGACTCCAGGTTTCACATATTCGAGAGTATAGAGGGCACCTGAATAGACGGCACCTGTCTTCCTATCTATTGCTATACCTGTCTTTATATCGAAGCTAAAAGGAAACGGTTTGCCATTTTCATCGATGGGATAAGCATCACTAAAAGTAACTTTTCCAGTATAAGAAGGTGCTCCGAATATCTTGCATAAGATACACGCATTCTTAAAAAACAGCTCCATAGCTTCTTTTGATTTGTTTTCTCGAAGGTAACTTCTAATCACCTCTCCAAGTTCCCCTTTAACTCTTTCCGTAACAACATCTTCTAATTCCATGCAAGTCTCCTTGGAAAGACCGCTACATGCCTTCATACCCTTCGATCTGACAATAGTCGTCGCTGTGCTTCTGAAAACACCCTTTAGACTTGAGCCAGGAATATATGGTAAGTCAATGCCCATGTATTTAATTCTTAAAACAGCTAAGTCTACAAGAGAACCGAGAGGGGGCTCCTTCCCAGCACCTATATGTAAAGGTTCAACATTTACTATGTAACCGTTAATGTTAAACTCTCTCAACAATATTGAAGAAGACGTCCAGATCACTTTAATACTCCCTCCTCTTCAAGATTTAGAGACCCATCCTCCAAAGAATAGTTTTTCCACTTACATTCTTTAAGCTTAATTAACCCATAGCCGACACTTCTTCTTGCTCCTATATTTATCCCGAAATGAATTAGCGTATCAAAAAGAGACCTAAGCAATTTCCCCCTTTCATCATCAGGCTGTGGGAAGGTCTTAATGTTAATTATATCCATCTTAAAGTTCCATTCTATTCCAGGCACTATTAATTCCTCAGTAAAGAGAGCACCCGGTTTGGCACCACGAAATTCCCTATCTATCCCTACACTAGTTTTAATCAGTGTCTGCTTTGCTTTAATCCTATTCTCATCATCCTTAGGAAGCATATCGTAAATTCTAACGTGACTTGCAATATGAGTACTACCAAATATTCCACAAATAATGCAGAACTTTCCCTCCTTAGCTTCCCTATCCATAACAGTGAAGTCCCAAGGAGAATGGGTAATGGTGCCTTGAGAGGTTGCTAATGATTCTACGAAAGCCCTGAAAACACCTTTTATGCTTGACCCTGGTATGCAGGGGACGTCGCCAACTCTATATACAGCGACGTCGACAGGTGCTCCTAACGGTGGCTCCTTTCCGACGCCTATACGTAATGGAGTCTCATTTATCATTATGCCTTCTAATGTTGTTAATCGCTTAATAGGAAAGAAATCTCTATAGTCGTTCATTTATTACTCAAACACCCCTAAGAGTTTTAAGAAAATCTTCTAACGTTAACTTATTTAAATCGAGTTTTGGCAGATATACATTTTCTATACATTCAAAGACCCATTTTGCAAAACCAAGAAGCATACGTGCCCGTTCCCTATCTCCCCCTCTGCTGGAGAGCCATCTCATTGCTTCGTTAACAATTCTGGCTGTATTTCTTCCTCTTCCTAATCTTTCAGCCTGTCTATGAGCATAAGTAGATGTTAATAAAAGGCTTGCCTTAGGATCATCAATCATGTTAAGAGATGCCAAGAGACCCTCGAGCTGAGCTTTGGCAAGACCATCGAGTTTTGCCTGAACACCTATCCTGGTTGCATAGTTAAGCAATTCATTTATATCAATTACCCCCGGGGAAGACATAACAAATGATAATTATCAAAATGGAATTTATAAATTTTTTATAAATTTTTCACAACTTCATGATTTATCTTAATGCTAATTTCTAGATAACTTTCAATTTCCTACGTCATAAATATTTATCGAAATTACAATACGGCAATTATCGAAATTTAGCTCGACGATAAGCTTCAGTCTTCATTTAGATTCAAGCATTTCATGCTAGTACTAAAGTATTGATGAGGAGTTACTATCCTTTCAATCTCGATAAAGAGAATTGAAAGTTAACGTGAGAACCGATAAGACCGCTACTTTTCTTTCTCGAATCTTGGTAAAGAAAATTAAGATCTCGTTGTGAGAGGTTAAAAGAAGGAGCTTAATCTGTTCCTACTAATTTTTCAATGATCTTTAGAAATAGTCTTCCTTCATCGGTTGGGTAGAGATAATTCCTATCAGATGTTAAAACTCCAATGCTTACCAACATCCTTATGTGGCTTTCATCTAATCCGGAGCTTTTTTTACTCGTCTTATTGTTTTTTAAAACCTTAGCTAGGTTCTTAACAATCTTTGGAGAGAAGGGGATTATTGGAATCTTTATTACCGAATAGGTGCTTGGATGAGGATACATCAATGGTTCAAATATCTCCTTCTTACTTAAGTAGTATGCTTTCTTATCACTAGCTCTACCAATTTCCTCAATATCACGTTTGGCTTTTTCAAGTTGAGCGTTGAATGATTTAACATCTGGCATAACGATATGGAAGATTCCTGAAACGGGGAAGAACTGACAGAGTGTTGAAAGTGCTATTATGGCATCCTTCCTACCGCCTGCTGAATTTACGTAAATCTTATCGGCATTAAACTTTTCAACCTGTTCTTTTAAAACTCCGGCTGCATCAAGCATGAACTCATATAATTTTTTCTCAGAATCGATGTCTTCAAAACCGAGTTGATGCCTATGGAAATTAATATGTGGATACTTGTCTAATACTGCCTGTTCAGCCAAATCGGTACAGCTAACAATATACGGATCACTAGTATTAATCACAGTTAGGTCGCTAATACGCTCTCCTAAACCCTCTTCAACATATTGGACGAACTCGGTTATAACAGGAGGAGAAGTGCCAATTGGAGCTATTACTGAAAGCTTTAATGCCAATTTGCAATACTTACCCTACAATTCTGATTAATTAATCTTACTCTTTCCGTTAACGATAATTTCATAATTAATCTTACGTGAAAAACTTATAAAAATCAAAAAGATTATAGAAAGTGTGCATAATACCATTATAATATCGGTCTGGGGTGATCCAGCACAGTGGGGGCCTGTAAAATATATTGTTGAAAAAGAAGAAGAGAAAGGAGAAATAGAGGTTCACGAAATCAACGAGAAGTATAGGAGTACATTGGGTGCGTTGATGAAAGTCTATCCAGAAGCAGACGTTTTACTGTTCATATCATCGACTCTTGGTGGGCTGTCGAAAAGTAAAGGATATAGGGAAATGCTAGAGGAAATTTTATCCGAGATTAAAGAAAAATATCTTAAAAACCCAGAATACTGTGCAGACCATGATAGAGTAGATTTAAAGATACTGCCTGGAATCGGTCGTTTTAAAGAAGGCAATATTCAAAAATCCTTCATAGGTAGAATAGATGCTTTCAGAGTTGCAGCCTTCATTTGCGCGTATGAAAAAATGGTTAACGAAAAGCCGGAAAGAGTTATTCTTGATATTTCTCATGGTGTGAATTACATGCCGGTTTATGTCAGGTTATCTGTTTACACCGCGCTATTAGGATATTTAGCTAGAACGGGCGGTGAAGTAAAATGGCAAGTGTATAATTCAGAACCAAAGAGCGGTGATAATCTTAAGATAATGTTAATTGAAAACAGTAAAGTTAAATATGATTTTTCGATTCAATCATTATTCCGCGAATTCGAAGTATTATATGAAAGAAATTTCAAGCTAGTCAAACCTAATTTTTGCCAAAATCCGCCTCCAACTCCCTCCTGCGAATGGAGTAAGTTTAACGACAAAGTAATTAAACTTGTAAAAACGGCAAGAAGCGGTTTAATAATACCTTTTATCGAAGCTGCTTTAGACATTAAAAATACTAGAATAGAGCTTTATGAAGCTGAGTTGAAGAGATATTCCTATCTGGATTTGGAAAAATGTGAGGATATCGTGTCCATCAGTGATAATGAACTTAGATATCTTTACTACCCGAATTTGACATCAATATACTTAATATCGATAGCATATAGTGTTAGTGCGGAACAAGACATGCCAGAAATTTACGATAATGGATACTGCATCGATTGTCTTAAGAAAAAAGCTGAAAAGTTTTTTGAAGAACCGGTTCTAACTATAGTTGAGAATGAGATCTACCAATTAAAAGAAAGAGTAGAACTAGCCAGGTCTGCAGAACTGAAATTCGAAAACTGGGAACCCTACAACGTTTTTGTAAAAATAGGAGAAATAAGTTTGGAAACGGGAGAAACGATTTTTGAAAAATACAGGTGTTGCGAAAAAGAAGAGTTGAAAAAGATATTAATGAGAGAGGAGATAAGAAAAGAAATAGAAGACAAAATAGAAAAAGGAAGGAAGTTGAAACCAATAGATAAAAGAAACTTCATTGCACACGGCAGTTTAGAGAGAAACATAACACAAATAATAGATAAAGAAGGAAAAATATACATAAAATATAATGAAGAGAAAAGGAAAGAAATAGAAAACATATTAAAAAACAT
>JAFNJB010000002.1 GCA_017601245.1 Candidatus Brockarchaeota archaeon | reverse complement strand
AAGTATATTACTAATCTTAACGAGTATTTTACAAATGGGTTCATATCTTTTAAATACCATTTGGAGAGGTCTCTTATCCAATAAAGATCGTGTTTTAAACAAGCCTTCATTATTTCAAGCTGTTCCTTAGATGGTTTTGCCTTATACCATTCCCTATTCTTAAGTACTCCCATTGGGACGAAATACATCGGGACGATCAAGCTCCTGAAATGCTTAAGCTCATCGATTAGTTCCAGTGTTTTAACTAGGTCCTCAGTACTTTCTCCAGGAATGCCGAGGATTATTGTTGCAGCAGGCACTATTCTTGAATCGTGCATTATTGAGAATGCCTCTTTCACTATTTCTGGCCAAGAATGCGCAGGATAGGGCGCTGCTTTTGTAGGCATTATCCTTTCGGCCAGTTCTGGTGATCCTGTCTCAATACCCACTTCAACGCCAATGAAATCGTATTCATTTCTTAAAACTATCTCAGATAAGCGTGATATCAGAGAGTAATTCTCCTGAGCATACTTAACTGCTGAGAGGCTGACATGACTCCATCCGACTATTTCAAAATAACTCTTAGCCATTTCATGCAATTTTATTAACGGTTCTGGCTTAGGCCTAATTCCGTCAGCACCATAGAGAAGAATATCTTCAGAATGCAATAAGCATCTATCCAGTCCCGCACTCTTATTTACCTGAAGTTCTTTCTCGATCATTTCTAGGGTGTAATGTCTTAAAGGTCTTAGCGTTACTGAACAGAACCTACATCCCCTTGGACAGCCCCTCATTATCTCTACTAGCCCATTTACGGAAGCATTCTTTATTAACGGAATCTCCTCAAGCAGAGGCACGTCTTTAAAACCGACATAGACATACTGCGGCAAGGGTTTACCGTCAAGAGCATCTTTAACCAAAGATACGATTATTTTCTCAGCTTCTCCTTCAATTATAGTGTCAACACCCCATTTTTCAAAGTATTCTGGCATCCAAAGCCATTGCCAAGCTGCTGGCCCACCCACGATTATTTTTAAACCATTGTTTTTCGCTGCCCTTATCTCCGGTTTCTCCATAAACCTTTTGAAATACCTCGCATTTACCGGCTCCTTTCCAGTAAGAACCCACCATTCGCTGCTTGGTGGACCTAGTGCAAAGTAATCGTGATGTCCTATCCCAAGTACTTTCGCATTCTTCAAGTGTTTCCCTAAGTGATCTGGATCGATTACAGCAGCTTTTATACCTGCATCTAGCAACGCCGCTTCGATCTTCCTAAGACCATAAGGAGCCTCTCTAGGCCTTCCAATATCGTCAACCTCCATTTTCGGAGCTGCAATAGCCATCCAAACCTTTTCGGGAACTAAAATAGGTGGACCAGTTGTCATAAAACCTAGAAATTCCTTACCATGATGATTAGTCATGAGAGTTCTGTCTACTGATAGGACCACATCAAAATTATCGTTAACCATCTTGACCGATTACTAATTTCTCATCGTAGTCCTCAGAACCCTCGTATCTCCCATTGTAAACTATAAGTGTTGTTGAGATATTTGCTGTTGTTAACGGTCTAATCGCTTCTAATATTTCTCTGCGCTCAAAACCTTGCATGCTAACTACTACCCTTCTATACTTGGTAAACAGTGAAATGATATTATCAAACTTGCATAAATCTCCAGAACTGCTTTTCTTTTTTACGATTATTTGAAGCATCTTGTCTGAGCTCATTCAGCAACACCCTCCAAGACTTTTTCCAGATGCTTCAATACTTTGTATTTCACGTATTCTCTTATGAAGGGGTTGGAAATACTCTTAGTAAGCTTTCTGTATTTAATAAAGTACTTCAATGTTATTTTAAATGCGGTTCTCATACCAATTTTACCATCGTTCCTTTCTCCACCTATTTGTTTCAATACATTCATTATATCGTCTTCGACTGCGATTATCTTCTTCTGTTTATGATTAGGGTCTCTAGAAACCTTCAAAAAGCCTTTTGCACACATGCTCTTAATCTCCTTGGAAAGAACCATTCTGGAAAGATCTCCTTTAAGTTTGTCTGCCAATTTGTTAAATGATGTACCCTCTGGACAGTCTGCTATTGCATCTATTATTTTACCTCGCAAAGGAGTAAATTCCATTAAGAAACCAGTATTGTAATGAACCAGTATATAAACTTAACTTGAGGGGCTGGAACTATAATGAATCGATTTAAGAAAAATATTGAAACAACTTTACAGTAATTTATTCAATATCTAAACCATTTTTATTAATATTCCTTACGCGTTAGACATAAACTCAATATGCTTATTAAGTATGATTTGGCAAATACTATTTAAGCTTGGATAATGTATTGTTCCCTTAAGGAAAAATTTTAATCATACCTTAAAGATTCCGTTGGTAGAGAGCTTTAAAAGTATTGATGTCGATTATCAGTTTAAGATATTTAGTCAACAAGTCTTATAACATTAATTGAGTGGGGTTTTAGATCTAATCTAACTTCTCCCCCAATTATTTGAATTCTAGCTTCCTCTATCTTAACCCTGTCAGGTTCTTCAAACGTATTCTTATCGTCTACTGATTCACCGGAAATAAACTGATGTGTACCATTTTTAGGATTAAACCCTTTTAAGACTATCTGAAGCTCGAAACTATCCTCTTCATTTCTGTTTAGAGCATAAAGGTAAAGCGTTTTACCATCTTCCGAGAGTGTTGCTGAGACATCCACATAGGGCACGTATTCGCCTATGCTATTAGACATGTATAAGTCTGAATCTGTAAAAGTCCTTAAAACATGAGTACCCCTATTATTACAATACATCTTGAAAACAAGATATTGAGGCGTTAAAACCATTCTTCCATCACTTGAAGCTATTATAAGTGGCAACACGTTTACAGTCTGAGCAAAATTGCTTATTGGAACGATATTGCAGAGTCTTTGAAGCATGTTTAACATACCTGCTGTGAAGATCGCGTCTTTAACACTTGTCACCTGTGAAAGTAATGGTGCTTTTGCCTCCGGATACCAGACATTCCACTCGTCGAAGGCTATTTTTATTTCCCGTTTTATTCCATATTTGCTTCTGACTGATTGAATTAAATCGTAGACATTTTTTAACTTCCTTTCAACATCTATGGGGACAGCGACCAATTCCCTATACGGCTTATTGTCAAAATCATAGAAGTGTATGGACAAATAATCAAAGTATTTTCCGGCTTCCTTCACCATTTCAATATTCCACTCGGGATCTTCACATCCTACAGCAACAAGCTCTATGCTTGGATCGACTTTACGCATTTCATTAGCAAATTCTACAGTCCTCCTAGCACATTCTGCACTATCTTTACAGAATCCTATTTGCCATTCACCCCATAGCTCATTGCCTATCCCCCAAAGTTTAACACCGTAAGGCTTCTCATGACCATATTTACGTCTGAGAGAAGCATAATAGGTCTCCCTAGTAGAATTACAATACTCCACCCAATGAGCGGCTTCTTCGGGCGTACCGTTTCCAGCATTAACGACAATAAACGGCTCTGCCCCGACAAGTCTACAAAATTCTATGAATTCGTCCGTCCCAAAGTAATTAGGCTCCTCTGCTCCCCAAGCCATATCGTAACGCCTTGGTCTCTGATCCCTAGGCCCAATACCGTCTATCCAATGATACCCGCTTGCAAAATTACCCCCAGGCCACCTTATGAGTTGAGGATTTAACTCTCTCACCGCTTGTAGGACATCTAAGCGGAAGCCTTTTTCATTGGGTATTTTTGAATCTTCGCCTACCCAAATCCCCCCGTAGATGCATTCTCCCAAATGTTCAATGAACTGACCATAGCACCTTCTGTCAAGTATACCAATAGTAATTCTCGTATCTACCGTTACTCTACACTTCAAAGCGGAACACCTATTATTACGGTATTAATGTCTAATAAATAAAGCTATTTTTAAGTGGAAGCGGATTAACACTTTTCAGCCTACTCTATTAAGCAATATGAAAGAATCCTGCATTTGCTGCTCCAATCCTCTCATCCACGTATTTCAGGAGTATAATTAATGTTAAAATTAAACCACCTCCGCCAAGCTTATAGTGTAAGAATCAAATTTTTGTTTTGAAAATTGCTTACAGATTTATCTGAAATTCTTTCTTTGTTTTCAAATCTTTTAGTGGGCTTCAGCAGATGCGTATATACCATTTTATTCGCATATTGAAAGATGAGGTTATTCCTCAGGGAGTTCCTTTTTAAAATTAGGTTTATATCGTGGGGAAAAGGTTATTTTAAAAACTGTAATACGAATAGGAGTTACTTATTCTCAAAAATCTTAGATTCAAAATATTTCTCTAAAAGTTTTCGTATACCGCCTCTGAGTATTTCTGAGAACGTCGATGGGACGATTCCAAGTGCTTTAGCCAGCTCTCTTGTATTAACTTTTCTGGGATAGTCAAAGTAGCCCATTTTGAGAGCTAACCATAGTACGTTCTCCTGCTTCTCTGTTAGGAAACCCTCCTTGGGTTCATGTTTATACAAGCTCAGTATCTTTGGTTTAAAACCTGAAGATTCCAGTGTAGATATTATTTCTTTGAAAACCTCGTGTCCTGGCACTATAAACTCATATAACATCCTGTATCCTTCTAAATGTTTTCCTGAAATTAAGAATGCGCCTTTAGACAGCATCGTATTACACACGTTGCAACCGTCAGTTTCGAAAGAAGCGAGGATATTGGAACCCTTGGATTTACTTAGTATCTTAAGTTTCTCACCTGACACCTTATCGACTTCGCTGAGAGGGAAGCTTACGAGGTGTTTGATCGATCCTCCCGGCAATCTTCTGGCATCGATTAGCCTACAATTGTTTATTCCAAGCTTTGATATTAACTCGAGACCCTTACACTGAGGGTTTTC
>JAFNJB010000058.1 GCA_017601245.1 Candidatus Brockarchaeota archaeon | reverse complement strand
CAAAGGTAGAACTCAACAGTAGGAGTTATGTAAATCTGGAAAAATACCAAAGCGCTCTTAACTTCAGAAATTCCGTCAGGAGGGCTTATGTAAACATTGTAAGTGTAATTGACATTTTGCGACATGCTGGCTCTGTAAAAAGGGTTTAAGTAAATTTTTGCGTATTGATAAGTGGATTTTTGAACTTGAGCGTTAGCAACAGGAATGAGAAAAAGCAAAATTGCAAGAAATAAAAAAAATTTCTTCATCCTCCTCCCCTCGCTATCCTAACTGCAAGGTAAATAAGAATCACCATAATCGGAATTATCACAATACTTTTAAACCATTCAACGCCAACAACTAAATACTTTAAAAAAGTTGTAACTCCAACAACTGCAAGAGCTCCAGCGCAGGGCAATCCTGTAGCTATGGCGCAAGTTCCAGCAATCCCTATGAAAGAGCCTGCGAGCCAAAAAAAATCAAAAGGTTCAAGAATTTTGTATTCCGCAGGAGCTATCGTAGCGAAGAACCCAAGAATAGCTAAGAAAAACAATATAGATACAAGAGCTCCTACTTCGGACATCACTTCCCACCCACAATTATTTCATGGAAGGTTTTCGCGGCGATAAATCCAACTAAAATTATGAATAATATCACAATCCAATAAGGCATGAACGGTCCAGTAGCATCCCTAACTATAGCTCCAAGTATTATCATTATTATGAAAATAGAGATTCCTATTTGCCAAGGAGGAAAGCTTTTCGAAACAAAAGCTGGAATAACCATCATCCCTATCGAAAATACGCTTGCAATTAAAAGCCAGAAAATCATCTTAGCATCTTCCCTTCCGACCCTTAAAGAAAACTGCAAAGTATCTATAATTTCGTCAATTCCTCTTCTCGTATACTCCTTTATCATAACCTCTGGAGGAACTATATCCAAAACATAGCTTATGTTCTTGAAGTAAACATAGCTTACAATTCCAGTTCCAGGTTCTCTCCAAACTCCAATTGCAACATCTATGCTTGAATTAATCGGGAAATATTCAGGAACTTCAAAAATTCTCGTCACTGGAGCAGTATAGTTTGGAGGTATGTAAAGAAAGACCCAATCTCCAAGCCCATCCCTATAACATTCAACATTGCATGCAGGCAACAAAGCTGGCTGAGCAGAAGTATATTTTAGCCCAGAAACTGCATCCCACATTCCTATGCTCATTCCTATTGTAAAATTGTAAGGTATAACTCCATTGTTATAAATCCAAGCAGTTACTCTTAGCAAGCTTTTTCTTCCAACCGTAGTTTTGTCAGCAAAAGCCCTTATTGCATACGCATCTAAAACAAGCTCTTTAACGAAAATTCCGTTATTTATTTCAACCCTATCAATAGCGCTCTCAAACGGCAAATATGGCTGGTCATAAATCGCAATCCTAACATCGTAGTAGCGATAAGGCGAAAAGTAGTCGGACCTAATCCTAAACTTCCTCTCAACAGTTCTAACTCCTCCAGGCTCTATATTTGGAATCTCCAAGTAATCTCCAAGTCCATCTGCATAGCAATCTCTATTGCACCAAACTCCTGTATCCTTGTCTCCTATCGACAATCCATAGTACAATTTAATCGTTTCGTTTCCAGTATTTTTAATTACAGACCTAACAGTTATTATTTGCTCTTGGTAAGCCTGAGAAGGAAAGTTGTAAGAAATTATCGAAGCATAAACAGGAGGAGCTTCTTCAACGCATATCTGCGTAAAAGGATCAGAAAAGAATTGGTCTATTCCGTGAACATCAAAGCTTGGAGTTTCAACATTCCTTATGTCATCCCACAACCTTACAACCCAATCGTAGCATTTTCCAACTTGAAAGTAAGGTCTCCTGTATTGGAAGTATACCTTAGCATCTACAACTTCATTAGGCAAAACATTAATCAAAAACTCAACCCACTTCCTTCCATAACTATCTACATCATAATCTCCAACATAGCAAGGCTCGTTGCAACTAACTCCTTCAAACCATCCTCCATCCATCTCCCAGCCAGTCCAGTTTTCTCCTACTGTTAGACCAACAACAAAAGTTCTCGTCACATTATCTTTATTCTTTATAAGCATAGTCCACTCGTAAGTTCTGTTAATAATTACTGGTTTCATATAACCTACTGAAACTATCCATCCCTGAAAGTTTTTCGAGGCAGATGCCAATCGAGGAAGGCAAAAGAATAAGATAAAGAATATTGCTAAGCTTAATGCTCTTTTCATATTTATTTCTTTTGTTTTAATATTATTTATACTTAACCACCATACTTTCTCCAAAAGCTATAAATTGCAAACAAGATAACCAAAATTAAAATCAAAATCGGGAAGCAGAAAAGAATGTTTACTATAACGCATACTATTGCTAATAATCCCATTCCAGTTGGGTCGCATATTTGGCAATATCTGGCTTCTGCAACAGGAGGAGCAACAAACTTAGATAAAGGAAGATAATCTATATTCATTTCATCCAGCACATAAGGCTCGTCACAAAATCCATCTTGGTTTGTATCAGCGCAGGTATCAGAGTATCCGCTCCTGTTAGCAAAGCTCCAATAGTTTCCTCCTTTTGTTGAGTTCCAGACATTAATTCCTACTTGATAAAGTATAACATCATCATCCCAAGGAGTTAAAGTATTAGAATATATTGTATTCCCATAGGTTCTCGTGAGCCATATTGCAACAGAAGTTCTGTCAATTTCATTTCCTATTATGAAGTTATTAAAAGTAAATGCAAAATCTCTCCATATTTCTATTCCAACATGACCTTCCTTAATTTTATTATTTTCAACATAAATTAAAGTAGGACCTTCCCATATTCTTATGTGATAAGTGTTGTTCAAAAAACTATTTTTATTTATGCTGACATTGGTGCTAAGACCAGTAATCATTATTCCATTTGTATTATTTATGAATACGCTTTCATTTATGCTTGAATTAGTTAGCTCTGCGTATATTCCGTATTGGCAGTTAATTGCTTTTATTTCTCTCATTTTTATATTATTTCCAGAACCCCAAATTCCTGTTGATATACTGCTATTAAACCCAACAACCATTATATTCTGCATGTTTATATTATCTACAATAAAGTTAATTCCAGTTTGCCACTGCTTAAATATACAATTCTTAATAGTTACATTTCCGCTAAATATATCTACTCCCGAATACCAAAACGGTCCAACAACTTCATGGTTATTGCAATCCAAAACTACATTAGAAGAAACTATAGTAAAGCATGTCGAATCATAACTTATATCGCTATTCAACACATAGTTAATCGGAATATCTAAATAAGCGCACGGATGCGTGGAAAAGCTCCAACTTAAAATTTTTGAATATCGTGTTACAGGATCATAAATTCTAAAGCTCATCGTGAAATTTTTTACGCTATTGGGCTTTCCGCATGCCCATATTTCTTTAGCCTCTCCTTGAGCTATTGTAAAATTTCCAGAAGGAGTGCATTCTAAATCTGAAGGGCAAATTGGAGTAACTGTAAAGTTTCTTGGCTCGCAGGTATCTCCATAATCGTTGTTTGTAATTACTATAACTCCGCAATTATTCATTCTAAATCTCGTTATGTTTTTTGGCAAAAACCATCCTCCCCAACCCCACTTCCAATCAGCGCTAAAGTTTCTTGGCTCGCACGGAATAGGAAGAGCCTTTATATTCGCATAAGCATCAGTATAGTAATAAGTAGAAGAATCGTAAACTCTATAGACAAAGGTCCAATTTCCTGCTTGAAGAGGAGTAACATTAATCGGATAGTATCTAACTTCCTGAGGCTCAATCGGTGTTGTATCAATGCTTGGAAATACAGGTGGATGACATCCTTTTTCTGTGCAAACTACACAATAACTTCCCTCACATAAAATGTCGTGCATATAAAATACAGAAGGCGAACATTGAGGCGTGTTATTATTCTTCACTTTCAAAAGATATTGAGCTACCTGAAGCCTATAAACAGTCTGAGAAGAAGGAATAATTTCAACCTCTGGAGGAAACCTTTCGCATTCTGGCATTATAGCAGCAGACTTTAAAGGCAAGTAATCAATCCAATAATAATCATATCTAACTGCCAATGTATAAGGTTCATCACAAATCCAGTCTCCGTCTTCATCATCACAAATATCTGAAAACCCATCCCCTTCAGGCGTAGACCAAACATTTCCGCCAAGATAAGGTTTTCCTATTATGTTAGTTCCTTCAGTTTTCGTTATATTAAATTTAGACGCATATGGCTCTTCCCAATTAGTAGGAAAAGCAAAACCAACTATAAAATTATTAGTGTTGTTAAAAAAGTTATTGTAAATTAACCCGCTTGAGTAAATTCCTTCATTACCTGAATAAATGAGTCCAAATTGACTGTTATTATATATAAAAGAATTATTCATTACAGAAAACACACCACCAAATACAATTCCAATAGCATTGTTAAAAGAGCTAATTTCAGAAATAGTTATGTTTTCACCTAATATAAGTATTCCACCATTAAATCCAGAAACACTGCAACTTAAAATTGTCCAATTAGATACATCCTCTGGATAAAGACCTGTTTCTAAATGAATTCCATCACCTTCGCCAGTTCCTTCAAGAATGCATTTTTCTATAATTCCATGTCTCGAACGCGGAAACGCATAAATTCCATTAATTAAAGAATAACCAAATACTCCACTAATTCTTATATAGTCACCACCCGATATTTGAATTCCAAAGAACGAATTTTCTATAGTGTTATTAATAAGATTAATAAAATCTACATCCGTTATAATTCCGCTATACCAATCTTTAATTTTACAATTCATTATAGTAACATTTGGCTCAAGAATGAATATTCCTACGCTATATTCCTTGTTAACTCCATCAATATAATGGTTTTGGCAATCAAAAACAACATTGCTTGCATTTATTATTATGCACTCATCAACCTGCGAATCTATAATATCTTCAGTCAAATAATAAGTTCCACTTTGATTTATTAGCATACAG
>JAFNJB010000003.1 GCA_017601245.1 Candidatus Brockarchaeota archaeon | reverse complement strand
ATTTGGAAAACGAGGAGAAGATAATTAGAGCGATAGAGATGCTTAACTTCGTTGTAAACGATGTGACTACCCCGCGTAACATTAGAAACAGTATTAAAGAAGTTATTGCAAACCTTTCTAAGAAAAACACCACCCCGGGGATAAGAGCAGCAGCAGCCATTAATGTATTAGATGAGATAAGTCAAGACCCTAATCTTTCAACGATATCAAGAACAAGAATATGGAGCTCACTAACCCTTCTTGAAGACGTAAAGGATTAATGTTAATTATCATTTTTGGAAACCTGGAAACCTTTAAATAAAGTTAATAAGACAGAAAGCGTTTAAAATATGAGAGTATTAGTTACAGGTGGTGCTGGATTTATAGGTTCTCATACTGTTGATTTATTGATAGAAAAAGGTTATCAAGTTAGGGTGCTTGACAATATTGAGCCTCAGGTACACGGAGGCAATAAGCCGAAATATTTGAATCCCAAAGCAGAATACTTATTCGGAGACATTACAAATAAGGGAGATTGGCTTAAAGCTCTAGAGGAAGTTGATGCAGTTATTCACCTAGCTGCAATAGTAAGTGTAAGTCAAAGCATGTATCAGCCTGTGAGATATTTAACTGTAAACTCTATAGGTACTGCGAACATGTATGAAGTACTTCTCGAGAAAGAGGAGATAAGAAGCAAGATTAAAAGGATAGTGGTAGCTAGTTCAAAATCAATATACGGAGAAGGGGCTTACGTTTGTAAGACTCATGGAATTGTCTATCCAGGCTTAAGGACTAGGGAGCAGTTGATGAAAAAAGATTGGGAAGTACATTGTCCATATTGTAAAGAATATGTTAAGCCTACGGCTATAGTAGAAGAAAAACCTGTTCAAAACCTCTCTACATACGCTCTTTCAAAATACGATACTGAAAGAATCGCTGTCAACTTCGGATTTGCGTTTAAGATACCGACAGTAGCTCTCAGATATTTCAATGTTTACGGTCCTAGGCAAAGCCTTAACAACCCATATACTGGCGTGGTTGCGATATTCTCATCGAGAATTAAGAATAATAATCCTCCAATCATTTTTGAGGATGGGAGGCAGATGAGGGATTTCATTTATGTTGAAGACGTTGCTAAAGCAAATCTCCTTGCCCTGGAAAGTGAAAAAGAAGGTGTTTATAACGTTGGAACCGGAAAACCCAGTAGTATATTAGAAGTAGCAGAGACACTTATTAGGCTTTTCAGTTCTAACGTTGAGCCCAAGATTACAGAAGAATTTAGAATTGGAGACAATAGGCATGATTTTGCCGATATATCAAAAATTAAAAGGGAAATTGGTTTTGAACCAAAATACGATTTGAAACATGGTCTTGAAAAATTCGTTAAATGGGGGGAAAGCCAAGAAGCAAAGGACATGTTTGATAGAGCAGAAGAAGAAAGAAGAAAGTATTTTAAATAGCTTTCGGCTATTAAACTCAATCTTTTAAGAAAAATTTAAAAAATAAAAACCGAATGGGTTGAGACATAAGTTGAAAACTAAAACTGTATTAGCTTCGGCACCAGGAAGGCTATGCCTGTTTGGAGAGTGAAGCTAAGAAGCTTCACCCAAATAACATATGGACTGGTGCCGAAGAGCAGTAATACCAGCAGCAATAGATATGAGGACATTTATCTTAGCTGAGGATAGTGAAGATAATATTGTGAATATACGATCTTATCCCCCCTTTACAGGTTTTGATTATTTTAATCTTGCTGATTTTAATCCCCAAGGAGGCGGGGATTTAAAATATATACGTGCTACTATAAGAGCCATGATGGATAGAGGATACCGTTTTAGAGGTTTAAGGATTAGAACAATTAGGGCAGATGAAGCTTCTAATATTATTGGAGAAAAAGAACTTTTTGACCTACCGATTAAGAAAGGACTCTCATCAAGTGCAGCGGTTTGTGTTGCAACTGCAGGCGCATTACATGCTTTAACAAAAGGTGTAGAAGCAATAAGCGAGAACCTCTTAAAGGAGATTGCTGATATTGCTTATACCGCCGAAAGAAAGATACTGCAAATTAATTGCGGACAAATGGATCAATACTCTTCTGCCTTAGGCAGTTTACTCTATTTAGATTGTAGCACTGAACCCGCTAAACCCATATTCCTAAGACTGAAAAAAACCCTTCCGCTGGTTATAGGTGATACTAAGCAAGCCAAAAACACTCCGTTAATATTGGCTTGGTTAAGAGAAAGGTTTGAAAAAAAGGAGCAGCTTTTTTTAGAAGGGGTAAACGAGATATCTAAGATCGTTGAGGAAGCGAGGGAGGAGTTTGAAAAAGATAACCCAAACCTTGAAAAAATTGGTGAATTGATGAATATGAACCAATATTACTTAAAGACTCATCTAAGGGTTTCGGGGGATTGCCCAATTTCACCAAATAAACTGGACGATTTAATAGAAGCAGCTAGAAATGCAGGAGCCCTAGGAGCAAAACTAAGTGGATCTGGAGGAGGGGGAGTAATGATGGCGTTATGCAAACCTGAAGACCTGTTGAAGGTCGCCGAGTCAATAAGAAAAGCAGGGGGAGATCCCATTATAACAACTGTGGCTAAAGAAGGATTACGAATTAATATACTTAATCCTTGAATCCTAGGTAATACTTAAAAACACTTTACCAAAGAGCTTACGGGCTTGATAAGAAAAGCAGTGATTGCAGCAGGTGGTCTCGGAACAAGGCTCTTACCGATGAGTAAAGAATTTCCTAAGGAAATGCTTCCAATATACCTTAAAGACAATGACCATATTGCTCTCAAACCATTGCTCCAAGCAGTTTTTGAGCAGCTCTATAAATACGGTATTAGAGATTTCTGTTTCATTGTTGGAAGGGGGAAAAGAGCTATAGAAGACCATTTCACTCCGGACTGGGACTATGTTAGAAGAATGGAGAGTAAAGTAAAAAGAGAACTCTTATCAGGAATGCTTACTTTTTACAGAATGATAGAAAATTCGACGATAGTCTGGGTAAATCAACCTGAACCAAAGGGATTTGGTCATGCAATTCTAATGGCAAGACCGTTTGTATCGAGTGAACAATTTATAGCTTGCGCTGGTGATACTCTCATATTGTCTGAGACAAATAAGTTTCTCGATAAGATGATAAATGCACATTTCAAGTATAATGCGGATTCTACAATACTCATACACAGGGTTCTCGACCCTAGGCAATATGGTGTCGCAATAGTAGAAAAAATAGAAAATTATGTTTTTAGAGTTACTAGAGTTTTAGAAAAACCGCAGAGACCACCCTCAGATATTGCAATAATACCATATTACGTTTTCAGCCCAAAAGTAATGGAAATATTAGGAAAGCTCGAGCCAAGTGTTAATAATGAAATACAGCTTACGGATGCCATTCAAGCTATCATAGACAATGGGGGTAGTGTTATAGCAACATTCCTGGATTCTGATGAAATTAAGATTGATATTGGAACCCCGGAAACTTATTGGGAAGCATTAAGTATTTCATACAATCGTTTTCTAATGAAGAAATAACTTATTATCACCGATACCAGTAAAAATTTTTATTCCTCTAAAATAAAATCCTTTCTCATAATGCATAGTTTAAAAATATTGTTTATAACTTCAGAGGAGCCAAATGGAGACGATATATATTTTAAAGGTCTTAAGACAATCCTTGGCGATAGAATTGTAGAATATCCATACAAGCCAATTTACCATCTTCGTCTCGAAGAAGGTAGACTAATAGGTCGAGACCTTGATGGAAACATCGTTTGTGAAGAGAATGCTTACGGTGACCTTGTTAGCAAAGGGGGGATGTGGCGTACAATGAAATATTTTTGCTGCATGGATGATGGAAGAAAATATGATTATGAAAAACCACCTAATTTTTCCGATTTTGATGCTATAATTGTAAGTTCTTTTTCTTTAGGATCGAATAAGATAAGGAGGATGTTACGTGAGGGGAAATTTAATAAACCGATTTTTGTGATAGATGGTTTCGATGAGCCTTTAATAAAAGCAATTTATTTCAATAAAAAAGTTAAAAAATATTTTAAAAGAGAAATATTGCTTACTCCATTCGTGGACAGATATTATTTTTTGGAACGATGTAGAGAATACTATCGTTATCATCTACGGAAATGGTTTATCGATAGAAAACTATTCGATATAGATACTGTGTTGTTTCCAGCCTTCAAAAACGTTCCCAAGTTAAAACATCTCGGTTTAACTATAGGATTGCTTAATAACGATGCCTATCTAACTAGGGAAAAGAAGATCGATATTAGTTTTATAGCTTATCCTTCAAGCCGTTTAAGAATAAAGTTATACTTTTTTCTTAAAAATTACGTTAAGAAAAGAAGTGGTTTAACCTCATTTATCCTCCTTACGGGCAAATTCTATAACAAAGAAAAAGTTGCAATCCCTCACAGTAAGTATGCAGAAATAATAGCAAGTTCAAAACTTTCCTTCGCAGTTCAGGGAGCAGGTTTCGACACATATCGTTATTGGGAAATACCTTTTTACGGTTCTACGCTCGTCTCTCAGAAACCATATATTTACATTGAAGATAATTTCGTTGACGGAGAGAGTGCAATATTTTTCAGAAGTTTTAAAGAATTGGAAAGAAAGCTTGATTATTACTTACTTAAAGATAAATGGGAGAAGATTTGCGTAAATGGTAGGGAGCATTTTCTAAAATATCATACATACCTACACAGAGCTAGGAAAATACTGAAAACTATAGAAGAGACTCTATAAAAAGTAAGCTTTTTATCACAGGATCATAGTTGAACTGATAAACTATGTCCTATAGCATTGCTATGTGCGCATATAATGAGGAAAAGTATATCAGAAAAGCTTTAGAATCAGTTTTCTCACAAACAGTAAAACCTGAGAAAGTGGTTGTAGTACTCGATAGATGTGTTGATAAGACTGGAGAAATAGCTAAAGAGTTCCCAGTTGAAATCGTAGAGAAGAGGTTTAAGAAGTGGAACAATTCATATGCTGAAAACCTAGAGATAGCGAGACAACGTATAAGCTCCGAGTTTATTGCCATAGTGGATGCGGATGTAGTTTTAGAACCCGATTATTTTAAAAACCTCCTGGCAGAGATACGTGAAGAAGACGCATGTGTAAGTGGGAAAATAGTAACAAAGAGTAAAACTATTCTTGGAAGGCTGCTATCCTTCTGGGAAAAAACCTATGGTATATCCCCCTCTAAAAGACCTAGGGGATGTGCATTGCTCATAAGGAAAAGCCTACTCGATAAAATCGGTGGATTTGCAGATGTACCAGCTCCAGACACCTATGTGCAAGATTCTGCTCTGAAACTTGGGTACAAAATTAGAACTACTAATAGTTCTATAGCTTA
>JAFNJB010000008.1 GCA_017601245.1 Candidatus Brockarchaeota archaeon | reverse complement strand
TATTCCAACTACTCCTCCAAAGCCCTTGTATAGTATCATTCCTTCTTCTGTTGCTGTTGATATCAACTCTAATTGCACTCCTTTCTCCGAGGTTATTTCAATATACTTGTCGAGTAGGCTCTCTTTTTCAGCTACATGAAGGCTTGTTGAGCCACATTGGGGACATGGTGTCGAAGATAGTTTAGCCGGGAGGATTACTGTTTCTTGGAAGGTATGTTGCTCTGTAGTCTCATAGTTGCAATTGCTACATTTGATTTTAACTATGAAGATGTCGAGGGCTTCGGAGAATAGTATGAGCTTTACCTTCCCGCTTAAGAGCGCATTCTCAACTTCTTTAAGTCCATAGACTACTTTATCCGGCTCGATGCTTAAGAGCTTTAAGAAGCTGTTTACGAGATTCCTCTCTTTAATTATCTCAAGTTCTTGGAGCTTTTCTGAAGCTTTTTCGAGAATCTCTTTTATCCCCTGATGTCCAGTGTAGGAGGTATCTATAATAGTTAGTATCTTCTTACGTAGCTCGTAATGAATGAAGTCTTTTTCGAGGAATATTTCCTTAGTTGGTCCCGGGCCACCTACGATGAGTCCTTTAATATCCTGGTTCTGAAGGTAAACTTCATTGAGGCGTTCAGCCACACGTCTGTAGAATTCGTTAAGCTCCATTTCCCTTAGCCTCTCGAACCTCCTGGCGGATTGTCCTCCTTTACTAGTCTTACCTGGAACACCTGATGTCAGTTCGTCCTTAATATCTATGTTCCTACCAGAGGCTATTGCTATGGTTGCTTCAGAATTATCTATGGATAAGATCAGATACTTGTCTTTCTTTTCAAGTATTTCCTTAAGTGGCTCTACGTAGAACTTGTCGTCGCAACCATAGTATGAAAGAGATATTTTCTCAGGAGGTTCTATTACGTAGATTTCAATGTTCTCAGATCCAGGGGTTTCGCCCGGGATTGCGCCACAGAATATTACTAGGCCGTTTTCAGGAGCTTCCTCGTAAAGCTTAAGCCTCTGTTGAACCTTGACTATAGCATCCTGAACATTCTTCCTAGTAGTCCTGGATTTGATGTTGGATGCCTTACCGTATTCCTCTCTAAGATTGGCCATGACCTCGCTTATTCTCCTCCCAGGGGGAATATACAGGCTTATCAGCTCCGTCCCCCTTCCTCTTTTCTCAGAAAGTTCTCTAAGGACCCTCCTGGAAAGGTAGTCCCTCACTGAGGATGTTAGCTTTTTCTCGTTCAAAATTGTAGGTCTCGGACATTTGGGAAACATCCCATATATTAATATTTCACCCCTGATGGGGTAAAACCGGGAGAGAATGAGGATTGTCATTAAAATAGGGCATGCATTGTTTAAGGATGACTCCATAGACGTGGGGAAGCTTAGTGAAACAGCTGAGGCAATCCGCCGGCTACGTGATGAGGGACATAAAATCGTAGTAGTAACTGGCGGAGGCGCTCCGAGCAGGAGTTACATAGATGCTGCTAAAAAGCTCGGGGCGGACTTAGCTACTTGCGATGAAGTCGGCATATGGGTTACATGGCTGAATGCGTTAATGTTCTCCATAGCGCTCGGAGAGGCTTCGAATAGAAGTGTGATAAAAGGCTTCGAAGATCTGGAGAGGCAGTTGAGCACAGTTAATGACAAGATACTTGTTGCAGGAGGTTTTACACCAGGCCAGTCTACAGACGCGGTGGCGGCTCTCATAGCTGAAAGAATAAAAGCTGACCTTTTCATTAAAACCACAGATGTAGAGGGTGTCTATGATTCGGATCCTGCTAAGAATCCTGATGCAAAGCTATTAAGAGAAGTGGAGTTGAATAGGCTCAGGGAAATAATTAGCGGTGAGGAGGCGGCTCCGGGAAAATACAGGCTTTTAGACCCTGTCTCGCTGGTAATACTTGAAAGGTCTAAGATACCGACTGTTGTTATAAACGGCTCTAATCCTGAAAACATAGTTAAGGCAGCGCGAGGAGTAGAAATAGGCACGAGAATAAAGTTCTAATTTTCAGTATTTGAAAAATAGTTACGTATTCATTGGGCTAAGCAGATAGGGGGAATGGGGCCGGGAGGATCTGTTCGCCCTTTTGGACTTTGAACCCCCATCCACGGGTATCCCTCAAAGCTCCAACCTCCCTTCATCTCCCAGATTGGGATCATACATGGCATTGTGGCTGGAGCCCGCTGCCCTGACCTGGTTAGGCTACGGCCCCAGTTCCCCTTGTTTTATTAAAAATGCAGATTTTTAAGGTTTTTCCATAGGATAATAATGCTGAGTTTGAACTATTTCATACCGGGCTGAGAGAAGGTTTTATAAGGGCCTCTTCCGTTTTTTAAGAAGGATGGAGAATGGTTCATGCATATGTTCTGATAAACGTTGAGATAGGTACTGAGAATGATGTGTTGAACAAGCTTAAGGAGATCCCTGGAGTAGTGGAGGCTTGGATAGTATTCGGCGTCTACGACATAATAACGAAGGTTGAGGCTGAGAATAGTGAGAAGTTAAAAGACTTTATAAGCAGGTCGATAAGGAAGGTCGAGGGCGTTAGGAATACTTTAACACTAATGCCGATTGAGGGATTTACAAGGTAAACTTAGAATCAGGTTAAGAAACTGGAACTGTTTAAGATGGCCATACGTTTCGGATCGAAGAGAGAGCAGGAGCGTCTTCTTAGAAGACTCGGGATAAAGATCGAGGAATTACAAGGTGTTAGAAGTGTTGTTATAGAAACGGAGAATGAGAGAATAGTCTTCAATTCTCCCGTGGTGACGAAGATGATTGGCGGTCCGCAGGAGATATACCAAATAATAGGAGAGCCTATTGTTGAAAAGAGGGCAGAGTACGTCCCATTAGAGGAGGATATTCTACTCGTTGCCAAACAAACAGGTAGGAGCGTTGAAGAAGCTAGGAAGGCGCTAGTGGCAACTGGAGGAGATATCGCACAAGCGATAATGCTTCTACAATCTGGAGGTCTCTGAGAAATACATATCTAAACCCCCTTGGGTTTTTTCCAAGATGATCTGTGAAATATGTGGGAGTAGGGCCCCAAAACTTAGGAGGGTAGTCGTAGAAGGTAGCGTCGTAAACATTTGTCTAAACTGTTTCAACACGCTTACGAGGAAAATACCGATTGAAGAGAAAATTCCAGAGTTGACTATGAAGCCTCCATCGAAGAAGATAGTGCCAAAACCGGTTCGTAAGGTTGTTGAAAGGAAAGTTATTGAAACGACGGTAAGCGGTTTCAAAATGGAATTAATGGAGCTTGTAGACGATTATAGGGACATAATAAAAAAGAGGATTAAGGAGCTCGGTTGGAATGAAGAAGAGCTTGGGGCTAGGACTGGTTTAAAAACCTCTCTGATAAGAAAGATCGAGGCAGGCAAGATAGTTCCGTCAATTCCAGATGTCAAGAAGATAGAGGATGCTTTAAAGGTGAAGTTGCTTAAGCCTAGTTCGGAAATTCAAGAGCATGTTTCTACTAAGCATGTTTCAAAACCATTGTCAAGTATAACTTTAGGAGACGTTCTCCGCGAAAGCCTCGACGAAGAATGATTGAAGCAGATTTTGAAGTAGGCGTATTACGGCTTGGCCATAGAATAGTTAGAGATAAGAGAGTGACTACGCATGCTTTCCTAGTGTCGAGAGCCTTTGGTGCAAAAGCCTTTATCATTCACGGAGATAAAGATTCTAAGCTTGAGGAAAACGCGAGGAGGATAGTTAAAACCTGGGGTGGTAAGGTTACTGTTGAGTATAGCGAAAACTGGCTTGAGACCGTGAAGAAATGGAGGGACACTGGCAGTTTAATTGTTCACCTTACCATGTACGGTATGCCTGTCGAAAGCGTTATCAACTATATAAGGGAGTTTAAGCGGATTCTTGTAATAATAGGTGGACAGAAGGTTCCCGGTGAGGCCTATAGAGTCTCGGATTATAACGTTTCTATAACGAATCAACCACATTCTGAGATAGCTGCGCTGGCAGTATTCTTGGATAGGCTCTTTCAAGGGAGGGAGCTTTATATGCAACATGAAAAACCCCGATTTTTCATTGTCCCATCTCCCAGAGGAAAAGTAATATGTAAGAACCCCTTTTATAAGGCGAATAGGTTTGAGTGAGGAAAGGCTTGACGCGTTGGGTCATCTCTACACTCAGATAGTTGGCTTAATAGGTGGAGACGAGGCTATTGAGGTTGCGGAAGCACTTATTCAACTCAAGAAAGCTAGTGAAGAACAGATTGCAACAAAGACGGGTTTAAGAGTCGGCGACGTTAGGAAGATCCTTTTCAAGCTCTATGAGAAGGCTTTGATAACATACGAGGAGATAAAGAAGGAGGAAGGTGATAAGATAAAGAGCATATTCCTATGGTTACCACTCATAGACCAGGCTGAAAGCATAGCTGCCAATTACAGGAGGGTAATACTCCAGAAACTCAAGGAGAAACTCGATTTCGTAGAGAAAAACGAGCTTTATCACTGCGGTAAGGAAGGCCATAGAATACTCACTTTCGATGAGGCTGTTGAAAACCTTTTCAAATGCCCAGTATGTGGCGACCCCCTTCAGAGAATGGACAAGGAGGATTATATTAGGAGATTGAAAACACTGATAAAGACGATCGAAGATGAAGAGAAAGAGTAGTATACCTGAAGAGGAAGAATGCTTGAAAATATTGCGAGAAGAGGGTGTTGAAGAAAACGTTATTAAACACGCTATCAGAGTCTCGAAAATCGCTAAGGAGATTGTAAGTAAAATACGGCTTAAAGGCTATGATGTTGACGAGAAGCTAGTTGTTGCAGGAGCGCTCCTCCATGACATAGGGAGATCGGTTACCCACGATGTTTCTCATGGCGTAATCGGCGGGAGAATAATAAGGAGGAGGCAATTAGACGATAGGCTTGCGAGAATAGTGGAGAGACATGTAGGAGGGGGAATACCTAAAGACGAGGCTGAGAAGCTCGGATTGGGTAATACGGACCTTATTCCAGAAACGCTCGAGGAGAAAATAGTATGCTATTCAGATAAGCTTGTTGATGGGGATAAGAGGGTGGAATTTGAGGAAACTCTGAGAGACTTTGAAGAGAAGCTCGGCTCGGAGCACCCTGCCATAAAAAGACTAAGGGAATTGAACGAGTTCTTTATAACGATACTGAGTTAAAAATCGGACAAGAAACCTTAAGCCGAGAAAACGTTTTTAACCCTCTCAAACAGGGTTATCCTAGGGCCCGTAGCTCAACCTGGTTAGAGCGCTGGGCTTTTAACCCAGAGTTGGCTTAAAACCAGCGGGTAAATGTTGCGGGTTCAAATCCCGTCGGGCCCGTAAATTAGCCTGATTCTGATTTTCCAAATCCTTCAAAAAATTTAATAGTTGGTTTAATAAAATAGGAAGATGGGGCCAGTGGCCCAGCCTGGTTTAAGGCGCCCGGCTGATAATACGGTTTAAATCAGCGACCGGGAGATCGCCGGTTCGAATCCGGCCTGGCCCAT
>JAFNJB010000010.1 GCA_017601245.1 Candidatus Brockarchaeota archaeon | reverse complement strand
ATTCCTCGTGAAATGCTTAGGGAAATTGAAAGATTGGCGAAGAAAATGAGGGTTGACCGTTCTGAGCTGATTAGACGCTTATTGGATTCTGCGCTTAAGCAGAAGAGGATTGAAGAGGCTCTTGAAGCTTACCGGGAGGGCAGGGTGACTCTTTGGAAGGCTGCTGAAACAGCTGGGTTATCGCTTCGGGAAATGATGGAGCTGGCGGGGTTGAAGAAGATAACTGTACCGTATTCTGTCGAAGACCTTAAGCGTGATATGGAGTATGTCTTGCGTAAAACCCGTGGTGAGCAACAGTAGCCCGCTGATTTGGCTGGCTAAGATCGGGAGGCTTAGGCTTCTGGAAAAACTGTTTGGACACGTTGTGGTTCCAAGAAGGGTTTACGAGGAAGTAGCCTTGGGAAAGCAGTCTGCAGACGCTATCTTGGTCAGTAAGGCTGTTGAAGAAGGGTGGATAAAGGTGTCTGAAGAGAATCTTGAAGAAGCTAAGGCTTTGACAAGCGTGTCCGGTTTGCATTTAGGCGAGGCTGAAGCTATTCTTCTGGCGCAAAAACTCGGGGTAGAGTTGATTGTTGATGAGAGGGAAGCATCTGTTACTGCTCAAATGTTTGGAGTCAGGCCGATAGGCACTATCGCTGTATTCTTGTTAGCTTTGGCCAAAGGCGAATTGAAACTCAGCGAGTTTAAGGATTGTTTAGACAGTCTGGCTGCTTCGGGTTTTTGGCTGTCTCTAGATGTATACAACGAGGCTTTAAATAAGGCCCGGTCGATATCGCAATGAAGAACTGGTTGAGACCAAGCTTTTCTTTGGAAAGCCTTAAATAGAATCTAAGTGTAAACATATCGTTATGAGAGTTGAAATCAACGATTACATTGTTATCGATTCTGAAATCTGCCATGGAAAGCCAACTTTTAGGGGAACTAGGATAATGGTTTGGCAGGTTTTAGAAATGCTTAAAGCTGGTTACGGGTTTGAAGAAATATTAAGAGAGTTCCCATCGTTGACTGTTGAGCATATAAAGGCTGCTTTAGATTTCGCTGCTAAGAAGGTTGCTGGCGAAAGACTTGTCACAGCTTAAAATCCTTGCTGACGAGAACATTGAATTTAGCCTAATAAGGTTTCTAAAATCTAAGGGATTCGACGTAAAGAATGTACCTAATGGGTCTAGAAATTCTGAACTGCTATCTCTCGCTGAAAGAGAAGAAAGAATCCTTCTAACACATGACCATGATTTTCTGAGAATAGAATTATATAAGCCTGTCTGCGGCATAGTAGTATTACCCGTATACTCAATAAGCACATAAGTAGCATTCAAATAAGGAATATCTCGGAAAAAGACTAACAAGCAGATTTTAACTACCTTAAGGGGGAAGGAATCAACTTTAGCGTAGAGATGTATTCTAAGATTTGTAATCTGTGTTTTCTACATCTGATGCGAATGCTTCAATCAGCTTCAGCCTCATTAATGTCAGTGAGCCTCTATCTCATATTGTTGTTTTAGTATTGGCATCTAGAGCAAAAAGATCAGTCAATGAAACTTTTAACGAGAAAAATATAGTTAGGATTGTTTTCTTAAACTATTGGATTCGGTTTTAGTAACTCTTCTCTATATCTCACACCTTGTGCTGAGTCCTCATAGAACCATTGTAAGCATCTTTCTCGTTTTTAAAAGGTAATGATTAGGATACTGCCCTCTCTACAAGGGTTACGAATATTTACACTCAAGGAAAAGCTTTAAAACGTTAATTTCCTATTTTTTAACGTAGGGAGAATATGGGTTATACAGTTGCCAGAGTTAAGGCCTATAATCCTAGAGATGAATCGTTAAGCTTAGAGCTTGAATTACTAGTTGACACCGGATCAACCTACACTTGGATTAGACGGGATAGGCTTGAGAAGATTAGGATTAAGGAAATGGGTAGGAGAGGATTCCGAAGCATAGATAATAGAATTATTGAACGCGATGTTGGCGAAGTGGTTGTTGAATGTTTGAGTAGGAAAGCTACTACGGTGGTTGTTTTCGCCAATGACGAAGATAATGAAGTGTTAGGGTTGCATGCTCTTGAAGGCTTAGGGCTTGAAGTAGACCCTGTGACGAGACAGCTTAAAGAATCTGAAGCGATACTAGCATTATAAACACGCATAAACCTTTTTATCAAGACTATATGTTTTAGATCCAAGAACAAAAAATCAAGATATGTTAAAAAGCCTGTGAAGCTTAAAAAAGATATTTTTCTGACCATACTGCCGATGTTAGTATTTTTCCCCTAGTGATTACAAAAACTTTATAAATTGTATCTATAATGAGTACAATTTATGGAATTAAGATACATCAGAGACTATTTGATTTCGTTTCAAAAAAGACCTTTTCCAAGGATAATCGAGAGAGAATTGGAAGTGAAGCCGGTTAAAGGGAAGGCTTTGGTGATAATTGGTCCGAGAAGGTCGGGTAAAACGTACTATTTTTTCAACATTATTTCCAAGCTGAACAGGAATGAAACTATATACCTTGATTTCGAAGAGCCTTTTTTGAAAGGATTAAAGCCGCTAGAGGTTTTGAAAATAGTGTTGGAAATATTTCCAGAAGTAAGTGGCACTACGCCCAAAAACGTCTTCTTGGACGAGGTTCAAAATGTTGAATCATGGGAGACAACGGTCAGGAGCCTGTTGAGCAGAAACCTAAATGTCTTCGTAACCGGTTCCTCCTCCAGGCTTTTAAGCAGGGAGATCGCTACTCAGCTTAGAGGGCGGAGTGTTTCTTATTTATTGCTCCCCTTCAGCTTCAGAGAATACTTGAAAGCGAGAAACATCGATATTGAACCAGGTCTTCTTGAAAGCTTGGGGAGGGTTAAAAGAGAATTGAGAAACTACTTGGAGGAGGGGGGTTTCCCTGAAATAGTGTTAGGGGAGGAGAAGGAAAGGATATTAAGGGAATACGTGGATCTAGTTTTCTTTAAGGATTTTGTCGAAAGGCATAAGGTTAGAAGCATGACTCTTGCAAGGCTCCTGTTCAATCATATCATGCAAAACTTTTCGAGAGAAATGAGCATCCGTTCTTTAGGAAGAAAGCTAATGTCTGAAGGAGCTGGGTTTAACATTGGAACCCTCTACCGGTACGTGGAAAACCTGGAGGACACTGTTTTCATCTTCTTTTTAAGAAAGTTCTCGTTGAAAGCGCATGAGAGGGAAACATGGCCTAGGAAAGTCTACTTGGCGGACACTGGGTTGACAAGGGTCTTCAGAATCTCTCCGGATTACGGTAAGCTCATGGAGAACATTGTGTTTCTACACTTGTTAAGAGAGTCGAATAAGAACCCTTTGTTAAGCTTCTACTACTGGAAGGACAATCAGCAGAACGAAGTTGACTTCGTAGTTAAAGAAGGCTTGAAAATAAAGCAGTTGATACAGGTAACCTATGCCTCAGGCAGGGATGAGGTGGATAGGAAGGAGGTTAAAGCATTACTGAAGGCGGGTAGAGAACTGGATTGTAAAAACCTTCAGGTAATAACATGGGACTATGAGGATGAATTGAAAATGGAAAATAGAAAAATAAGGTTCACACCATTATGGAGACAACTGTTACCAGGATAGTCAGTTTAAAGAATTAACTTGTTATTTCAGGTTAAAAGCCGATTTTACCAAAATTTGTCTTAATGGGTTTATTCTAATGGTAAGGCTGTGGAAGACGATAACTTAAATTTGTCAGACAACGTTTAAATAATACCCATATGGTATTACTTATTTGGTAATACATTGGAGTATGTAACAATATCTGCGAAAATAGAAAAAGAATTGCGTGAGAAACTGAGAAAATACAACATACCCATAAGCAAAGTTGTTAGAAAAGCTCTCGAAGAGGAAGTCAAGAGGGCTGAGGAAGAAGAAGTTAGAAAAGCCTTGGAGAAGATTGGAAGGATCTTAGAAAAGATACCTGATGAAGAGATTGTAAGGCTGATAAGAGAAGACCGCGAGGAAAGATGAGGAATCTATACGATGCTTCCGCATTACTAAACGTAATAAGAATGCATAAACAGGAGGCATATAGAACACTTAAGGATAATTTAACTCTGAGCCTTGCGAAATACGAGATTGGAAATGCGTTGTGGAAGGAAGCTTTATTGCAAAAGAGAATAAGCGTTGAGGAGGCTATTGAAATAATGATATTGATTGAGAAGGTTTTTAAAATAATGAGGATTATAGAACCTTCAAATAACAGCATGGTCCTTAGGCTGGCATGCGAACTTCAGATAACGTTTTATGATGCATCCTATGTGGTTGCTTCAGTGGAGAGTAAGGCTAGGCTGGTTACAGATGATGTGGGGCTAATAAGAAAAATACGGGGAAACGCCAGTACAGTCGTTAAAATACTCGGAGGGAAACCGGAAATGCTATCGAGCAACAAAACTCCCTATTCTTCCTGAAAAGTTTTATGGGAAACTAATCGTTTAGCCAATTCTAAAAGTTGCGAGCCCTATATTAAAACTTCTTTAAGAACCTTATCTTTCATCTTCTTGATTTCCCTAAGGTTCTTTATGCCCAGATATTCAAATTCAACCCTCGCGGACCTTATAATCTCCAACAGCCTTTTCTCATACTCCTCGACTCCAAGCTTTTTCACCAACTGTTTATAATGCTTCCAGTCCACTTTACCACTTATGGCTAGACAGACTATGTCCACTCTGTCTTTCTGACCTTTCACGCTGTTTTTTCTCTGCAATTCAGCCTGTTGCTTCAAAATAAGTAGAATTGCAGGCTTAGGGATTCTAAAGTTTTCAACCCTTACAGTGTTCTTCATGATTTCCTCTGGAGGAATGACAAACTCCGAATAATAGGGTACGTAAATGTCTATCGATACCCCCTCCACCTCCCCCTCATATTTTTTCAGGAAGTCATTCTTTTGAATATTCATCTTCAACTTAAGCCTGGTTAAATCCTTGAAGTCAACTATGATATCTATATCCTTTGATTTTATTGCCCTCGTCAGAAAGTAGACAGCCCATCCACCTATTAAGATGAAGTCAAACTCTCTCCTGAGCTCTTGCAGTATTTTGAAGCTTCTGTCTATTGCTATATCATTCCAGAATTCCATCTATAATCCTCTCCATTTCCTTAAGGAAATCCCTAGCGTACCAAGACTTTAGATTCCAAAGGTCTACGAAGATTTGAGCAATCGGAGCAATCTTGAATTTCACAAGGTGCTCGTCTAGGTTTAAAACTATCAGGTTCGGCTTTAACTGCGTTCTTGCTTTTCCAAATCTTCTCTCAAAGTCACGTGCCACACCGTAGACAACGACTTCGCTGTAATCCGAGGGGATTTTCTTAAATCTGAATTTGAAAGCTGAGTATGCGGTGAAAACAGTATTCGCAGGAACCTCGCTTTCTATTTTCTCAACAGAATCGTCCACGTAAGTTTGATAAACAATGTCCCTTTCCAGCCTTCTGATAGACGCCCAATATAGTAAAATTTTTTTAGGGTCTAACACGCTGAAACCAAACCTCTTTTTTTC
>JAFNJB010000044.1:25293-44927 GCA_017601245.1 Candidatus Brockarchaeota archaeon | reverse complement strand
TTTTTGACAAACTTTATAAGCCCTGCCTGTGTTTAAAGTCTTTGAATGAGCTCTGCGAGGGCTGAGGAGAACAAGTCTAGTCCCGCTGTGGCTGAGGCTAAGGTTCTGCCGCCTCCTGTGAAGGAGGAGAAGCCTGAGGAGAAGAAGAAAAAGAAGAAAGAGGAGGAGAAGGAGGTTGTCGAGTATGTTCTCGAGCCTCTTCCGAGTGGTGTTGACTTCGTAGACGTCTACTGGATTGAGGAGCCTTTCGTTAAGATTGTTATAGCGCCCATACCTGGTAGGGGTGGTCAGAAGGGTTATTTCATCGACGAGATTACTTTGACGAAGCAGGAGAAGAATGCTTTCGAGAAGCTCAGGGATATTCTAAGCAGGGAGCTCCGCCCGCCTGAGGACATGTCTGTAGACGCTAGGAAGCATGTTTTCGAAGAGGCTAGGAGGCTTATGAAGAAGTATAAGGGCGTCCTAGGTTCTCTAAGCCAAGAGTCTATTCAGAGGATAGAGTATTATATTAGGAGGGACCTCATAGGCTACGGCCCTATAAACCCAATTATCGAGGATAAGAATATTGAGGACATTTCCTGTGATGGTGTTAACAAGCCTATTTACGTCTGGCATAAGAGGTATGAGAGCCTACCGTCTAACCTTAGGATAATGGACAAGAGCTACTTTAACGATTTCATTATCAAGCTGGCGCACTTCGCCGGGAAGCATATTAGCGCGGCATTCCCGATTGTAGACGCTATGCTACCAGGTAAGCACAGGCTCGCCGCAACTTATGGTGACGAAGTCTCCACCTTCGGCTCAACCTTCACCATCAGGAAGTTCAGGGAGGAGCCCTTCAGCATCATCGACCTCATAAACCTCGGCTCGTTGAACCCTGCCCTAGCAGCATACTTCTGGTTCATCCTCGACAATAGGCTTACGATCATAATAATAGGCGGTACGGGCGCTGGCAAGACCTCTTTCCTAAACGCTTTAACCAATCTTTTCAAGCCTGGTCTCAAGATAGTTACCGTAGAGGAGACTGCTGAGCTAAACATACCGCACGACAACTGGGTGCAGTTCGTCACTAGGGAGAGCTACGGCCTCGGAACATCTAAGATAGGTGAGATAACAATGTTTGACCTAGTCAAGACTTCTCTAAGATACAGGCCTGACTACCTGATCGTCGGCGAGATCAGGGGTGCTGAAGCATTCGTCATGTTCCAAGCCATGGCGACTGGACACGGTGGCTTGAGTACAGTACACGCAGAGAACATCGAATATGCTATCAAGAGGATGACGAGCCCGCCGATGAACATTGCAGAGTCGTACATTCCTTTGATGAACGTTGCAGTCCTCGTTGAGAGAGTAGTTCTTCCAAAGAAGGCTGGTGTGCCTTTCGGCAGGAGAGTTAGGCAGGTTTGGGAGCTCGACCCTGAGGGAAATAGGATAAACATAGCATCTTGGAATCCTGTTGAGGATACTTTCGAAATAGACTTCAGCAAGTCCGTCCACCTTCCGAACATCTGCCGTAAATCAGGCATGCCACCGGACTGGTATATTAGGGAGCTGCAGGTCAGGGAGAGCGTTATAAGGTGGATGATGGCCAATAACATTACTCACTTCAGGGATGTTGCGAGAGTAGTAACGGAATTCCACGTTAAGAGGGCTGAGGTCCTGTCTAAACTGAGATGAATTGCTTAACGAGCATGCGCTTTATTACGCTAGGAGCATAGTTTCCATAATTCTCCTTTCAATAAGTTCTCTTCAAGATGTTAAGAAGAGGGAGATAGATGACCGTGTTTGGATAGTATTCGTAGCCCTAGGCCTATTCATAAACCTAGCCGGGGTTTTAAAAGGGCTTGTCGACCCTTTTGGCTGGGTCCTTTTCGCAGGAGCGCAGTCAGCGCTTTTCATAGCTTTATACTACCTTGGTGCTTTCGCAGGCGCCTTCGGCGGTGCAGATGCAAAATCATTGATATGTTTGAGCATAATGTACCCCACTTCCATAACGGGCTTCATGATAGAGCTCAGCATGGGTAGGCTGACTGAGCCGCTTTCCGCTTTAAACAATGCTTTAATACTCAGCCTAATATTCCCCGTTTTCAACCTGTTATGGAATGTTTCCATGAAGGTTAAGGGCGTTGAGCTTTTTAAAGGACTTGAAAAAGAAGGTTTTCACAAGAGGTTTTTCGCATTATTCCTGTTGATGAAGATAAAGTTTGCGCATTACCGTTCCAATACTTCTAAATTCACGCTTGCTGAGAAGTATAGTAGACGGGGCATTAGAAGAATAGTATTTATGAATGTTTTAAGGGACGAGGCTACTGTTGGCTTTAATGATGACGACTACGTTTTTGTAAACTTCTTAATACCCCTTCAAGTTTTCATATTGCTCGGCCTTGCTATACGCCTTATATACGGAGATATTCTCCTGCAAATAGCACTTGCAATAGTTAAAGTTATTCTGGGAAGATGATGTAGTTTAATTAAATATTAACAAGATTGCTTTATTCATGTTAAAAAAATTTAAAAAACTTATTCACTCTACCCCCTATAATACCAAGTTTGTCCCCCACCCCCTTGAGCAGTAAAAGAGGAATAAGCCCCGTCATTACTACGGTAGTCATAACTGCTGTTGGAATAGCTATTGCAATAGCTGTAATACTGTGGATAACTGGTATAGCAGGATCGTTTGCAAACTATGAGAAGGTAGAAGCAGGTTTACATGGATGCTGGTTGGAAGAGGGATCGTTTAAAATAAGGACATGTTTGAAGAATACTGGAGGATCATTGGCTCGAATCAGTACTGTTCTAGTAAACAACGTTCCGATTGAAGATATAGATGGGGCTCGTCTCTCTTGGGTTTCTGAAAACGGCGAGTCTGGAAACAGTGTTCCCATACCATTGAATACTGGAGTAAATGTCGACGTGGACCTTACACTCCCATCGGGTGCTTCATGTGGGGGAGGGGTTTTAACGAGCGGTGTGATTATTAGCCTGAGCTTCCGTTCTTCAAATAATATCGACTATAAAATGACTGTTCAACTCCCCTAGGTATTCTTGCCCGATGGTTAAAAGCATAAAAGCGAGTTTTAGGGAGAAGCCTATGGTTTGAGGCTGTTCGCATGCTCAGACTTACACTTGAAGCTCAACTTAATTGAAGAAGCTTTTCAAAAGTCTAGAGACGCCGACATTGCCATCTGCCTTGGCGACATCACTGTTTTCAACAGGGGCCTGGATGCTGCTTTGGAAAGCCTTAGGAATTTAAACGATCATGTGATGATAATACCTGGAAATAATGAGCCTCCTGAAGAATTGGAGGAGAAGGCTGTCGCCAAGGGGCTTATCTTCATCCATGGAAGGAAGGTCGAATTTAAAGGATTTACCTTCGCCGGTGTCGGCGGCAGTCTCTACACTCCTTTCAAAACCCCCTTTGAAATTAGTGAAGAAGATTTCAAGAGGATGCTCTCCGGTTTCAAGGGCTCCAGGAACCTTATCCTCCTGTCCCACAGTCCGCCTTTCAACACTGTTCTAGACCTTACTCACTCTGGCGAGCACATCGGCTCCGTTGAGCTTAGGAGGTTCATAGAGGAAGAGTCTCCATTGCTCTGTTTATGTGGCCATGTCCATGAGAGAGCAGGCTTATCAGATAGGATTGGAAATACGCTTTTAGTAAACCCTGGACCAAAAGGAATGTTGCTGGAGGTCTAGCTTTTGAAAATTCTTATAACCGGGAGGCCGGGCATAGGCAAGACAACCCTTGTCTCCAAGATTTTCAATATTCTTGAGAGCAGAAACGTCTCGGTAGGGGGGATGATAACCTATGAGGTTAGAGAAGGCGGCGTTAGGACAGGGTTTTTAATAGAGGATTTGAAAACAGGCTTGAAAGGTCTTATGGCGAGTATCAACTACACTTCTGGTCCCAGAGTAGGGAAGTACGGCGTTAACCTTGCTGAGATTGAGAGAGTCGGCGTTAAAGCTATTGAAAACGCTCTGAGTAGCGATGAGGTTGTTATCATCGATGAGATAGGGCCGATGGAGCTCTACTCCAATTCTTTCAAAACAGCTGTTTCCAGAGTATTCTCCTCTCCAAAGAAGACCATTGCAACAATACACTACAAGGCTTCTCAAGATTCTTTTTGCAAAAGCATATTGTCTAAAGCAGGTGTTAAAACCTATGTCGTAACATTCGAGAACAGGGATAGTCTTCCAAAAATCATTTTAAAGGAATTGAACTTGCCGGACAGTGTCCGGAATTGTCCGGAATGTTTATAAGTAAACTTATGAATTATGTGGACAGTGTCCGGAATTGTCCGGAGTAGAAGACCTAATTAGAGCTGGAGAAGGTGTTGAATTAGAATTCAAGAAAAGCCTGGCTGAAAAAGACGAGATACTGAAAACTATAACTGCTTTTTCTAATACTCGTGGCGGAACGATACTTGTTGGTGTTGATGACTCAGGCAATGTAATTGGAGTGGATTTAAGGAAGGGTGAAATAGAGGATTTTGAGAATTCCATTAACCAGCTTATCGAGCCTAAAGTATATCCTGATTTCCAGATAGTTTCTCATCAAGGAAAACTTGTGTTGAAGATTGATGTTAAAGAAGGATTCAATAAGCCGTATTTCTATCGCGGAGCTTGCTACATAAGGAAGGAAAAGGTTACGAGAAGACTTGATAGAGACGGTATTCTAGAATTGGTTTCGCATAAAGTTTCTTTCGATTCTATCATCTTTGAAGGAGAATGTGAAATAAGCAATAGGCTTATTGAAGACTTTTTGAAGAAAGCTGGAGAAAGAAGAGGTATGAGGATTGAGAGCACAGAGCCAACTATCGTCCTTAAAAAACTGAATCTTATGGATAGGGGGAAGCTTAGGAATGGCGCAGTCCTACTTTTTTCGGAAGAGTGCTCGTCTCATTTCCCTCAGGCAGTAATTAAAATCGGGTATTTTAAGAATGAAGAGGCTTTGGATGAAGCTGTAATTGAAGGCCCCATTCAAAGACAAGTTGAAGAAGCAATGGAGTTCGTACAGAAACACATAGGGAAAGGATATTTGGTTAGAGGCCTTGAGAGAGTTGAAACTTGGGAATATCCTCTTGAAGCAGTAAGGGAGGCTTTGGTTAATGCTGTGCTTCACCGTGACTATTTTTCAAACTCGCCGATTTCAGTTAAAATCGGCGATTTCGGGATTATTGTCGAAAACCCCGGGGAGCTCCCACCACCCTTGGAGATTGAAGACTTGAGCAAGGAGCATCCTTCAATCCCCAGGAACCCGTTGATTTCGCGAGTGTTCTTCTACATGGGTTACTTCGAAGAATGGGGTTCAGGAACCCTCAGGATGATAAAACTGCTTAGAAACGCTGGGCTTCCAAATCCAGAATTTTCTCAAAGCAAGGGTTTTTTCAAAACATGGATAAGGAGCTTAAAATCTCTCGAATCGGAGTTGAACGAGAACGAAAAGATGCTTTTCGATTTCATAAAGAGTAGGAGGACAGTTAGTAGGAAGGATTGTGAGCTCCTCTTAAAGCTCTCTGAGAGAAGCATAAGACGATACTTATCTAAACTTGAAAAAATTGGTTTAATAAAGAAGGTTGGAAAGGGAAAACAGGTGTTTTATGAATCAACGATAGTCTGAATAACGCTTCGGAGAAACTTTATAATGTTCTTCTAACACTTCAGATGCTAATGGATGTGAACCAGCAGGAGTTAAATGAGAAAACTGTAGAAGTTGCTGGAAGGAAGATAGCGATAGGCGGCCCCAAGCCGGAGTTGAGGAATGGAGAGATTCTCGTTAAAAACACTCTCTCGGTTTGTCCCGAGTGCTACAGGCTTCTACCAGCTGTAATATACGAGAAGGACGGTAAGGTCTGGATAAGGAAGTCCTGTCCTGAACACGGTGAGGTTGAAGACCTCTACTGGGGGGATGCTGAAATGTACAGGAGAGCGATGAGGTTTGAAGCTCCCCCTACGAAGGTGAAATATGCTTACAAGCAGCTTGAGAATCCTTGTCCATTTTCATGTGGCATATGCTCCATACATACTACTCAAACAGCACTAGCCAACGTTGTCGTAACGAACAGGTGTAACTTCAGTTGCTGGTATTGCTTTTTCTTCGCCGAGAGGTCCGGTTACGTGTATGAGCCCACGTTGGAGCAGTACAGGATGATGATGAAGCATTTGAGGAAGCAGTATCCGTATGGTGCGAAGGCTATTCAGCTTACTGGCGGCGAGCCCTTGATGAGAGACGATCTTGTTGACATAGTCAGGATAACCAAGGAAGAGGGCTTCACACATATTCAATTAAACACTCACGGAATCTTCTTCGCGTTGGATGGTGGTGTAGACCTAGCCAGAAGGCTGAGAGAGGCTGGTGTCAACACTGTCTACCTTAGCTTCGATGGCCTCGACCCTAAGATAAACGTGAAAAACCATTGGGAAATACCATACATCTTTGAAGCTTTCAGGAAAGCGGGTATGACTAGCGTCGTACTAGTACCCACGGTCATAAACGGTTGGAATACTCATGAGATAGGTAAGATAATCAGGTTTGCAGCAGTCAATAGCGATATCGTCAGAGGCGTTAACTTCCAACCAGTATCCCTCGTAGGCCAAATGCCGAGGAGCGAGAGGGATAAGCATAGGATAACAATACCCGATGTAATCAAGCTCGTTGAAGAGCAGACGAATGGGGAGATAGATAGGAATGCCTGGTACCCTGTCCCATTCACACTTGTCTTAACAATGTTTCTTGAGAAGCTGACTAAGGGGAAGGAGAGGTGGCATATGCCTATTCACCCTGCATGTGGAATGGCAACTTACGTCTACCTCGACAGGTCTAGAGACGGAATCCATTTCGTACCGATAACAAGCTTCGTCGACGTAGAAAGCCTTTCACAATACTTGAGGGAGAAAACAGCCGAGATGGAGAAGGGTAGGAGCAGATACCTCGTAATGCTGGAGCTAATCCGAAAACTAGGCAGCTTCATAGACAAGGAGAAGCAGCCTAAAGACCTCAACCTGGGGAAAATACTCATCAACATCATCCTTAGGAGGAGCTACGGCGCATTAAGCGTATTCCACTACAAGTTCCTCTATCTTGGTATGATGCATTTTATGGATCCGTATAATTACGATGTTGAGAGGGTTATGCATTGCGGTGTCCACTATGTGACTCCTGAGCCGAATGTTGTCCCGTTCTGCACTTTCAACGTCCTCCCCGAGCTCTACAGGGACAATGTTCAGAGAGAGTTTGCGGTTAGCCTCGATGAATGGAGTAGGCTTAAGCCCGGGACCGTTGGCGACAAGGCTAAGTATAAGAGGGATGTTAAGAAGCTTGCCTCCGGGGAGATATATAAGAAGACTTACGCGGGCTTCCTTGATTAATAAGCAAGTTGTTCATTGAAAAAATCTTGAGGCGTTAAGTTATATAAAAATAGTTTTATACATATATCCTTCTTCCTAAAAGATATGCCAACCATAATTTCCTCCGACTTTTGCTAATGTTGTCATTACGTAAGAGACTCTTCAAATTTAAGCCTCCTCATCAAAGCAGTTTGTCCTCATATTTCCCGCTCTTCTTTGCAGAGCATTGGCAAAATCAAGTGTAAACTTCTCTCTTAAGTATGTGAAACCTGTCTATATGATTCTATGCCTTTTAAGGCCTAAAAGACGTGTTAATCGGCATGTTTTCTCGCTCAGACGCTTAATATCATGGCGTGCTGTTAAGGTTATACAGGCTTTTGATATGCTGAACCTAAGATGATAAATCCACCATGGCCTACGAGGAGGCTTTTGTAGAGCTAGTAAAAGTATTTAAAACTCCTAGGCTTTTTAAAACGGGATGACTAAGCTGGGTGAGCCTGCTCCCGATTTCGAAGCTCCTACGACAAAAGGAAAGGTCAAGCTATCAGCGTTGAAGGAGAAATGGGTCTTGTTGTTGACACACCCCTCTAGCTTCAACCCCGTTTGCACAACAGAGATCATATCCCTATCCCAACGCATAGACGAGTTTAAGAAGATGAATGCAGAAGTATTCTCTATATGCTCCGGAAGCCTGCAGAGCCATATTGCCTGGATAAGGGATATTGAAGAGAAGTATGGTTTGAAAATACTTGTCCCAGTAGTGGCTGATCCCGATAATAAGATATTGAGCTCTTACGGTGCTTTAGACGCTAACGGCAATGTTTCAAGAAGCGTGTTCCTAGTAGATCCGACTGGCATATTGAGGTTTGAAGCCCATTACCCCCCTGAAGTCGGTAGGAACGTTAAAGAGCTTATTAGGGTTCTTAAGGCTTTTCAGACGAGTATGAAATCTGGGCTTCTAGCTCCTGCAAACTGGGAGCCTGGGGAGCCGATGGTAACCCTGCCGCCTTCCACCGTAGAAGAGGCGGAGAAGAGGCTGAGGGAAGGGGCTGAACGCTGGTACTTGCAGAGGAAGCAGGTTTAGACTAGGCCTTTTTCCCTAGCTGTTTTAACAATAGCCTGGAAGAGTATTCTAACTGCAGCCGCTGTTGAAGACCCTCCAAAGTCTAGTAGAGGGTTTAGTTCAACCAGGTCCATGCCAACTAGCCTATCGGTTATTGAGCAATCCAACAGTTTCAACAGCATGCTTGTAGAGAGGCCGCATGCCTCAGGGTTGCCCACACCCGGCGCGTAAGCAGGGTCGAGCACGTCAAGGTCAACGCTAACATAAAGGCGAGAAGCCTCCTCCACTATGCTTTTTAATGCTTCAGAGGCTTTTGAAAAATCCTCCAATACCTGTTTTGAAGTTAGGAACCTCCTGTTATGAGCGTATTCTACTTCCTCTCTGCAAGTCGCTCTTACTCCAACGTGGACGACTCTACAAAGACTCTCGCTTATCCTCCTCATAACCGTAGCATGGCTAATCTTCACCCCTTGAGGGTACTCGTCCCTGTAGTCGAAGTGAGCGTCGAAGCAAATGAGGAGGTCGGGCTTCAAAGCCCTAACAGCGCCAAGCGTTATGGTATGTTCTCCGCCTAGTAACACTGGGATCTTAGAGTCTCCAAGTAATTCTCCGCAAACAGTCTCAACCCTATTCAAAACCTCTTCTACATTGAAAGTCACTGCAACGTCTCCTAGATCTGATACCGGTACTTTTTCCAAGTCTATGCAATCATCTAGGCTTATTGTCTCCGCCTCTGTTGAAAAAAGCCTTATGCTAGATGGGGCGAATCTCGAGCCTGGCCTGAACGAAGTTGTACCGTCAAAAGGCACTCCGATTACTGAAAACCATGATTCCTCATAGTCATGTCTTATCCCGGAGAAGCAGTAGGGGTTTTCAATCAGGTAGAGCCTGGCCTTGTTCAAACCGGCTTTCAGATAAGCCTGTTCTAAATAAAGTTTCCCAGTGGGAGCTTTAAGCCTATTGTAATCAACAAGGATTGGGATTATGATTAGCGCAACTGCATGGGGGAACAGTATTGAAGCTTTCAGTATCTTCAAAGCACTTATTCCCATAGTATTCTTGTTCAACGCCGCTATACAAGATTGGAAACGCAGGGAGCTTAATGCTTCAGCGTGGGCCCCCATTGTTATAGTGGGCTTCTTCTTCCTAGTATTAGAGCTGGTGACTTCGAAAGCATGGGATATCGTTTCAAAGCTTACAATTACTCTAATAACCCTACTTCTACCCTATTTTCTCCACCTTTACGAATTGGGTGATGCTGTAGTAATTATTAGTCTAAGCATCGCTCATGTTTCAACTATAAGGCCGATCCTAGGAGGCTTTTTCTTAACTACATTTTTTCCAGATTTCGGTTTAACAATGCTATGGAATACGGAGCTGATAATGATTCTCATATCCTCATTGAGGAAGATTTACAATTATGCTTTAGGGAGAAGAAGAAGGCTTATGGAGGAGCATCCAGAAGATGGAAGCATACTTTCAATAGATGTGGAAGCCTTTGAGAAAAACGGGGTTGATAAAACCCACTTTCTTAAAAAGGAGGTGCCTCTAGTCTCCTTCCTACTGCCCGGTTATGTTTTAACAATCTTTTTCGGGAGCATTATTCCCCTGCCTTTCTAACCCCAAGCTTAATGGGTAAAAAGGAAAGCGGGGAGTTGGTTAGGGTATGAAGACTGCTGCAGCTATGACAGTAGTCCAAAGACCATCCTTATTGCCCACTGCAGACTGTGTAATGCTCATCGTCTTAACCCTCTTACCGCTTATCTTCCATATCTCCTTCTGCTCATCCCAGCTCTTGTCTATGTCGAATGGGACGCCGAGAGTAGAGGCCAGCATGAATGCTGCGAGATCCTCAGCGTAATCTCCGGCTTTCTTCTCAGTCTGGCCGAAAGAGTGGTGTTCACTCAAGTAACCATAGCTCTCATCGTCTAGCGGCTTAGCCATGCCTATTGACGCGGCTATGAGCCTATTAGGCTCATTAGTCTCATTCCTAGCTAAGACAACGAATATTATCTGTCCCGGCTTAAGCTTGCTTAAACCCTCTTCTCTACTTATCACCTTGCAACCGGGAGGGATTATGCTGGATATTGGGACTAGGTTGAACTGGGCGATGCCAGCATCCCTCAACGCTATCTCGAAAGAGGCGAGCCTTTCCCTATGGACACCAACCCCCTTCGTGAAGAACATTTCTCTTGGGACGAAACTGAATCCTTCCATCCTCAGCCCGTTGAAAAAAGATTTCAAAGAAGGGTTCAAGATAAATTTTTCCCCGCGGGTAAAGACGTATTAGGAAGCTTTTTGGAAAAATTTGAGAATGCTAAGGTTTGACCTCCACGTGCACACTTTCTTCTCCAAAGACTCGTTAATAGACCCGAAGCTACTCTCAAAAATAGCTGAATTAAGAGGTTTGAAGGGAATTGCTATCACGGACCATGATGTTTTCGGAGCCCATAGAAGAGTTGAGAAGAGCAATATACTTGTAATACCGGGCATGGAGATAAGGACTAATACGGGAGACATCATAGCCCTATTCATACAGGAACCTGTTGACTCCAAGGATCTCTTAGAAGTGTTTGACAAAGTCAAGTCTCAAGACGGTATCTTGATAGCTGCTCATCCATTCGGATTCCCAAGACTACGCAGCAATGTAGCTAGCAAGGCATATGAGTTATTGGACGGTATTGAAGTAATGAATGCTAGGAACATTTTCCAGTGGCAGAATGAGAAGGCTAAGAGTCTAGCTAAGAGGCTTGGGAAGGCAGAAGTTGGCGGTAGCGATGCCCACACCTTATACGAAGTCGGCAGGGCATATACATTGGCAGATGCTTCAAGCCTAGAAGAGCTACGTGTGGCGATAAAGAGGAAAACTACACAGGGGGCGGGGACGGTAAGTATTCCAATAGTGCATTTGACCAGCTTCGTTGCAAGAATAAAACATACTATTTCACTTTAAAGTTTTCAATGCGACAGTAAAGAAAAAAAGAAGTAAAAAGCCTCAACACTTCTTAGTTTTACTCTTCTTAGTCTTAGCCTTAGTCTTCTTAGATTTCTTTTTTTCAGCCATTTCAGAAAAAGCATGTTGAAACATAGACTTAAACTTTTTGTTTTTTAATGTTTTAAAAATTATTACATTAGTGTAATTCTAATCAACCAGTCTACTAAACGTTTCAATAAACTCTGACTCAGCACCTACCGGTATAATTCCAGAGGCTGCTACGCTATGGCCGTCGCCGAAGCCACCGTGTTTACTACAAGCCTCTGGAAGGATTTTCGACAAGGGTGGTTTAACCCCATCTTCTATCATTCTTCTCAATTCCGAGGGTGCTCTCCCTGAGACCTTGACATAGTCTTCTTTAAGCAAGCCGTAGCCAGGTATTTCTCTAGATATCTTCATGAATCCGATAAGATACTTGTCGCCATCAACCAGTTTCTGATAGCTTAAGTATGATGTGAAACTGCCCAAGACCTTACTACCCATACCCTTGAATAATCCTCCAGAGTCAAACCATTGAACATTCCCCATTTTACTCAATCCTCTCCTGGTTAAGATTGCTAGCAATGCCTTGTTGGCTTTCTTCCTCTCTTCTTCTAATGCTTCAGAGAATTTTAAAACTTCAGGCGTAAATCCCTTTATGCAAGAATCCAGTGCCTTTTCGACACCACTCCTGTAATAGCCTACTGAAGCCAATATTGTAATTATTTGAGAAGCCCTAGTCCTTGAAAGCATGAAGCCTTCGACGGTAACTTTAAAATCCCTGCCCGACTTTTCTAAGACCCCAATCCTCAAGGCATTGTCAATAGCAAGCTTATTCAATCCGGATGGTTCCCCAGGTATTTCTACAGACCCCACTGCAGCCAAATAGGCGAGTCTACTAAGCTTTTCGTCAACGTTCTTTGCGAATAAGTATGCCATGGTGGAGGCTGAAGCATCTTTTTCACCCTTATACCCGTAAAGCTCGGGGTTGATGTTGAAAACGTTGCTTTTAGAAGACGGTGAGGTATCGTGATGGTCGATTATGACTGCTAGACCATCCTCACTTACGAGCCCCTCTATACTCCTAACGTGTGCTGAGCCGATGTCGGTGAAAACAACAACCTTATTCTCCGACAATGCTTTTTTAATAACCTCTGGAAAAAGCTTATCCAAGCATATTGTTCTAACCTTGTAACCCATCTCTTCGAGAGCAACCTTGACCAATGCTGCAGAGCAAACGCCGTCAGCTTCGTCATGGTGTATTAAAACAGCTTCATCAATCTGTCTCCTCAGTGCTTCTATGGCTTTCTCAATGTTTACCCTTAGCATTTCCATTACTTATTTTCAAAATTATTAGAGTCAGAAGTAGGAAATAAATTTGAAATTCGAAGATTTCTGACGCTATTTTAAAGCAAAAAATGGGGATTTAGCTGTTTCGCATCAAATACGGAAGTCGGACCTTTTTCAATAAAAACATAATTACTATTTGCTTCCAATCACGGTTTCTTCCATAAGAAGTTTCACGGCTTTCTTGCTTGATTCTCTAGCAGCTTGGTCTAGCGTCACATATTTCAAAGCCTCTTTCGGACAGTACTCAACGCATTGTGGAAAACCATTTTTCTCACAGTAGTCACATATAATTGCCTTCCTCTTATCCAAGTGAAGTCTTATGACTCCAAAGGGGCATGTTTCAACACACCAGCCGCAGCCATTACATTTGTTCTCGTCGACAACTATTACACCATTCGGCTTCTGTTTTAAAGCATCCCTTGGGCATGCTTTAACGCAAACAGGGTCTTCACACTTCCTGCATGTGACTGCGACGTTTAGGAAAGGCTCTATTCTAACAACTCTCATCCTCGACTTCTTAATGTTCATAACGCCCTCGCTGGCGTATGAGCAGATGTACTCGCAGATCCTGCACCCATTGCACTTATCCGGGTCGCAGACGATAACCTTTCTAAGCCTCGACTCCAACTTCCTCAGCCTCCTTATTAAGCCCCAGTTCTAAAAGCTTCCTCTTAGTAGGTATGCCGTCTCTACTCCATCCTCTACACTCGTAGTAACCATCTAGGGCTTCGTCATACTCCTCCCTCTTTATTACGGCGCCTTTAACAACATCGTCAGGTAACGGGTCTTCGAAAGCCCTTGGAGGCGGGTAATCGTCTTTCCTAGATATTCCACATTTAACGTTGAAGCACCTTGCCAAATTATGTATTCTCTCACCGGCTTTAATAATCTGATCCCCAGTCATGCTCAACCCTGTTACGAGCGTGTATAGCTTTGCAAATTCGTCTACAGACTTGAATATACCCCTTGTAAACTTGCATATTATCAAAGAGTCTATGATTGCATAAATATTCTCACCGTCGTAGACTATTTTGCCCCTGCTCCTATCCAGTCTAAGCCTGTCAACTTGGCCTTTTACATCAACCTGGTATGAGCCCGACCTGAGGTAGTCAGCACCCCTGTTTGATACTGCAAAGCCGAGGGTAGATGTTTGGAGAGACCTTAATTCGTAAGCAGCCCACTCCAACCCTTTACAATGCATGGCAAACTTCTCAGAACCCCTACCTACTATTTGGGAAGCCCTCCTAACTCCTTCGGCTAGAAGACTACCCAGCTTCCCTTCTTTAAGGCAGAGCCTCTTAAGAGCCTCCAGCAATGCCTCACCGTTTCCAAATCTAAGGTCGATGCCGTCGGTCTCATCCTTGCTTAAAATCCCCTTTTCATAACACTCCATAGCCCAACCTATTACATTACCTGCGGAAATCGTGTCGACGCCAAGCGTATCGCATATTTCAACAGCCTTAGTAATTATGTCAAGGTTTCCTATTCCACAATTTGGACCGAGTAAAGCGAGACTCTCATAGTCGACGCTGGAAGTTGCACCCTCATAAGCCTCCCTAGCCTGGTTGACGTGGTCGCATGCTATTGGACAGCCGGCGCAGGCAATGATCTTCTTAACATGAGTCTTCAACATCATTTCCCCGGAGACTTCTTCAGCATATTCGAAAGTCCCCCTTTGGAAATTGTAAGAAGGCAAACATCCAAGCTTATTGTGAACTAGAATATTTGCTGGGGTCCCGTAGATCCTATACTTCTCCGTTGCAGGACCCTGGCACCGCTCGTTAAGGTCTGCGATAAACCTAACCAGACCCTCGATGTCAAAAACCTCAACGTCCTTCGTGCCTCTAACTGCTACTGCCTTAAGATTCTTAGATCCCATTACAGCACCGAGTCCGCATCTCCCGACTTGCCTATTCCTCTCATTGGTTATGTTGGCGAGCCTTACCATCTTCTCCCCGGCTGGGCCTATTGATGCTACTGTGAAAGACTCGTCTCCAAGCTCCTCCTTAATCATCTCCTCGGTTTCCCACGTTGTCCTGCCCCATAAGTGAGAAGCATCTCTAAGCTCAACATTATCATCGTCAATCATCAAGTATGATGGCTTCTCAGATCTTCCAGTGAAAAATATACCATCCCAGCCAGCACTTTTTAACTCAGATGCGAAGAGACCTGAAGAGATTCCGAATCCGAATATTCCAGTCAATGGGGATTTGGCGAAGACAGAATACTTGTTACCGGCTGTAGATATTGTTCCAGCCAATGGTCCAGTCCACCATATTAAAACATTCTCAGGAGACAAAGGATCTATTTGAGCAGGGTTGGGAAGCATGTCGTAGAGGGTTCTAGCACCGAAGCCGTAGCCGCCGATGTAGTTTATAGCCATGGACTCTTCGACTCTTCCTATTGAAGTTTTACCGCGCGTCAGGTCTACAGTCAGATATTTCCCAGCATAGCCTTTCAAACCTCATCCTCCCCCTGCTACAGAGGGTGATAAGACAACCCTGTCCCCAGGTTTGACAACGTATTCGCTTAACCTCCTAAGATTGACGGCTTTCCCGTTTAGAATTATCAGCGAATACTCTTCCATAGGTTCACCACTGGACCCTAAGAAGTGTGAAACAACGTCAAAACCAGCTTTTTCACTAAGCTTCTTCAAGAGGCTGAGTAGGCTGATCTCAGACCCTACCTCAATAATCGTATTTTTACTTTTGAAAAGCTCTCGAAACCTCCCTATGAACTCAACTTGGACCTCGCCCAATTCGAGTAATACTACTCGATGATGTGTTAATAAAGACTTTTCTCCAGAAAGCAATTACTTAATTAAAACTTTTCTACCACCAAAATCAGCCTCTCTATGTAATTTGACGATAAGGATAGAGGAAAACCTGCCTTTAATCATCGTTGAGAGACGTTTCTATACAGATTACGTTAGGCTACTTATCGATAGGGGTAAGTGTATACTCTGCGATGTCTGCATGAAGGTGTGTCCTAAAAACGCTATTAAAATCGCGAAGAGGAAAGACGGTTCCCTAATCCTCTCCGTAGGCGAAGATTGTAGCCTATGTGGAGCATGCGAGCCACTCTGCCCTTCTGGAGCAATATCAATTACCGTCAACGGGAAGCATTTAAACCCGATAGTCTCATCGAAAGGGTTCCCATTACCACTCCCCAAGATTAACATAGACCAGTCTAAGTGTAGAGAGGATTGCTACGAATGCTATAAGGCCTGTCCACGAGGAGCCTTGAGAATAGATGGTAAACATAATGTTACGGTTGAAGAGAGTAAATGCTTAAGATGCCCATGGTGCGAAGATGCTTGTCCAGAACATGCTATAAAGGTGAATCCACTTTTCGAAGGTTCAATAATAATCGATGAATCAAAATGCGAAGAAGAATGTAAAGCATGCTTAGAAATATGCCCAACGAAAGCGCTTAGTAAGAATAACGGGAGGATTAGGGTAGAAAATAGGTATTGCATATTCTGCAATGCTTGCATTCATCTAGACGTTTGTAGGAACCGTGCAATAACCGTGGTGAGACGCAGGGTATTCCATGGTGATGGGTTCTCAGCTGTTTGGACAAATGCTTTGAGAAAACTTTTAGGAGAGAGGACAGTCATAAAAGAGCTTGAGGCTGAGAGTCGTAAGAGGCTTAACAAGCTGGTTGAGGAGGCGAGGCTGTAATGCCGGATGAGCCTAGGATTGGAGTATTCGTATGTCACTGTGGCAAGAATATCGGCGGAGTTGTTGACGTTGTTAAGGTAACTGAATACGCTAAGACTCTTCCAAACGTTGTTTACGCTTCACATAATCTCTACACTTGCTCCGACGCTGGGCAGGCTGAGATAAAGAGAGTAATTAAAGAATACGGTTTAAACAGGGTCGTTGTAGCAGCTTGCTCGCCAAAGATGCATGAACCGACTTTCAGAGCATGCGTATCTGAAGCAGGCTTAAACCCATACCTTTTCGAAATGGCTAATATAAGGGAACACTGTTCCTGGGTCCACGCTAACGATCCCGAGGGTGCTACACGTAAGGCGATGGACCTTGTCAAAATGGCTGTAGCCAAGGCGAGGCTTCTAGAGCCGTTGGAACCGATAATAGTGCCAGTTGAGAAAACCCTCTTGGTAATAGGCGGCGGCTTAGCCGGCATGAGGGCAGCGCTCGATGTTGCAGAGTCTGGCTACGAGGTTATACTTGTTGAGAAATCCCCAAGGCTAGGCGGCAAGGTAGCAATGCTCGGCAAGACCTTCCCCAAGGTAGATTGTACAGCCTGCTTGATAAATGAAATGATAAGCAGGGTTTTAACACACTCAAAGATAAGGGTTTTAACACTATCTGAAGTGACTAGTGTAGACGGCTACGTTGGAAACTTCATAGTCACAATTAGGAGAAAGCCATTTAAGATCTCGGAGGAATGCTTAGGATGTGGGAAGTGTGTTGAAGCATGTCCGGTTGAGGTTGAAGAGGAGTTTTCACACGGACTTTCAAAGAGGAAGGCAATATACCTAGTGGAGAAGGCCCAGGGAAACATCGGATGCGAATACGGGTATGAGAAGATAATGCACATACACGGCTTAGTTGGAACCCCGTTGGCTGCAGTAATCGACGATGAGAATTGTATTAAATGTGGGAAGTGTGTTGAAGCATGTCCAGTTAAGGCAATAGACCTGAACGCTCCAGGCTTAGAGGAGACTATTAAAGTGGGTGCGATAATACTGGCGACGGGTTTTGACCTCTTTGACCCTCTGAAGAAGCCTGAATACGGATACGGTAGGCTGAGGAATGTCCTAACAAGCATGGAGTTTGAGAAAATGCTGGCTCCAGACGGGCCTACTCAAGGAAGAATAATAAGGCCGTCGGATGGAAAACCAGTTGGGAAAATAGCTTTCATACAATGTGTAGGATGCAGAGACGAGGCTACAAACATATACTGTTCGAGAATATGCTGCATGATAACCCTAAAGCAAGCAATCCTGGTGAAGAGAAACAACCCGAACATAGATGTGATAGTCTTCTACATAGACATTAGAGCAGGCGGTAAGGAGTATGAGACAATATTCAGAATGGCGAGGGAAGCGGGAATCAAGTTCATCAGAGGTAGGCCCGATTCCGTCAAGGAGGAGAATAGCATGCTCACCGTAACGGCGGAAGACACGCTCAGCGGAGAGAGAGTAGAAGCCCCCGTTGATATAGTAGTCTTAGCAGTAGGCATGCAGCCGTCAGAAGGAGCTGAGAAGCTTAGCGAAATGCTGAGAGTACCGAGAGACCAATATGGCTTCTTTATGGAGGCACATATCAAGCTAAAGCCGGTTGAAACAGTAGTGAACGGAATATTCTTGGCGGGGGCATGCGCGGGGCCAACGGACATACCTATGACAGTAGCAAGAGGACATGCAGCTGCCTCAAAAACACTAATGCTATTCTCAAAGGACTTCATAGAGCTGGAGCCGATAACGAGCTACGTAGACCCCATGAAGTGTAAGGGATGCCTAGCGTGTACGAAAATGTGTCCTTATCAAGCATTGAAACCAGTAGAAAAAGAAGGGAGGAAATTAATCCAGGTAACACAGTCAATGTGCGCAGGATGCGGAACATGCGCAGCAGGATGTCCATTTGAAGCATTAAACCAATACCACTTTACTACTGAACAAATAATCGCACAAATAGATGCAGCACTCGAAGAAAACCCGCAAGACAAAATAATAAGCTTCTGCTGTAACTGGTGTAGTTATGCGGGATCAGACTTTGCCGGCGTGTCTCGCTTAGAGTATCCTTCGAGCGTGAGGATTATTAGAGTCATGTGCTCGGGCAGGGTTAGTGAGAAGATGATTCTTAGAGCTTTCGAGAAGGGTGCTGGAATGGTTCTCGTCGCGCCTTGTCATCCCGCGGATTGTCATTACATTAGTGGTAATGAGTGGGCTCGTAAGAGGGTTGAGGCTTTGAAGAAGAAACTGGGTAAGATGGGTATTAATCCTGAACGCTTATGGTTTGTCTACGTTTCCGCTGCAGAGGGTAATGTTTACCAGAATACGATTATAAAGATGCATGAATATTTGCAGAAGCTTAAGAATGGAGAGATAAGCTGGAGTGCCGAGGAGGCTGCTCCCCTTGTTTCTTCTCCACCTTAGGAGAACTTCTTTTAAGCTTTATCCTAGCCTTGTTAAGCTTCTCTGAATCTTCTCATACTCTGCTCTTCGGTAAGGAGAAGTTTGTGGAGGCTAAGACGCTTGGAATGTGGTAATCCTGATAAGCCTAATGTTACTCTTCAGTCCTCCAGACCCGTTTTTGGGCCGAGAATAAGCTTAGGATGAATTGGTAATAACAGCATACTTGTAGCTCACAGAATAAGTTGCACTTCTTTCAAACGAGGATTTTCCTGTTTTGTAGTCTCCACTAGCATTAGTAGTTTTTTTAAGGATGTTAAATGAAGTTTTTCGCACTATCTCCACCGGTTAAACGTTGTTTTATTGGCTTTTAAGAACGTTTATAAGCTTGATATTGTTGGAAAAAAGGTGAGAAGCCCCAGTATGAAAAGGGTGGTTGTAATCGCTAAGGGAGATGTTCAAAGGGTAGGTTATAGGGACGAGGTTGAAAGGATTGCCAGGAAGCTTGGTTTAACGGGTTATGTTGAGAATTTAAAGCCCTATAATGTTAAGATCGTCGCCGAGGGTGATGAGGATAAGCTTAGGCAATTCATAGGTCTCTTAAAGATTCAGAAATACCCTATCTTTGTTGAAGAATTGGATGTTTCTTGGCATGACGCTACGGGAGAATTCAGCTATTTCGAAATAAAACGTGGAGACTGGAGGGAAGAGCTTTTCGAAAGACTCGACGCTGCTGGAAGACTGCTTCATAGAAGTGTTGAGTTAGGTGAGAAGAGCGTAGAGCTCGGAGAAAA
>JAFNJB010000044.1:0-24972 GCA_017601245.1 Candidatus Brockarchaeota archaeon | reverse complement strand
GAGTGTGGAATTGGCTGAAAAGAATCTGAAACTTATAGAAAAAAGCGTTGGGCTCGGAGAAAAAAGCGTAATCATAGGAGAGGAGATTTTGAGGACAATGAGGGAAGAATCTGAGAAGACGAGAGAAGTTGTGAGAGAAGAGTCTGAGAAGACGAGAAGTGAGATAAAGCTCCTAAGAAGTGACTTAAGGGAATATATAGAAGTAAGCCTCAAGGATATTCGTAACAGGATTATGGAGATAGAGGCTGCGTTAAAAAGAGCTGGAATAATGTGAAAAACCGTATGTTTTAATTTCATTCCACGTTTAGTTTCTCAAATTAGAATTGAATTTTTCAAATTATTACAGCCTGGTTTACAATGATATGCCAGTTTAAAAATCAGATGGCATCTGCATATGTTTAATAATGGTTGTTTTAGGATATTGTAGAAAAAGCATGGTCAATCCATGCGTGAAATACGGATGTGTTAAGTGTTGCGTAGAAACGGAAATGCTCCTCTTAGAGGAAGATGTCGAAAGAATAATGAGAACGGGTTTTGAATACGAGTACTTTGTTGTAAATAGAGATGGTTGGTTATATTTGAAGAATGTTAAAGGAATGTGTGTTTTCAATGATGGTGAGAAATGCCTAATCTATGAAAATAGGCCTCTAGGATGTAGACTATACCCCTTAGTATATGATGAAGATCAAGGTATCATTACTTTGGACGAGTATTGTCCCTATAGAGAAGAGTTTAAAGTTTCAAGAGCCGATAGGGATAAGTTATTTTCATTAATTAAGAGGCTGGAGGAGGAAAGGAGACTAAGGATAATTCAAAAATTTGAAAAATAGTTTTTATGAAAAGTTATTTCTGAATCTTCTCCAACTCTTCGATTATCTTCTTAAGTTCACTGCTGGTTTTTGAAATAGTTTTCTTAATATCCTCTATTTGCATGTTCAACTCGTTCAATTTCTCCTCGTATTCCTTAATTTTCCCAGATTCCGCTTTAGTAGAGAGTGGGATTTCCAGCTTACCGCTTTTCTTTAACATTTCGAATGTTTCTTTTATTATTTTTCCAGCCTCGCTTTTACCCGATAGATGATTCCTTATAGAAGACTCTGTCCTAGCAAGTTCTTCAGCTATTTTCGAAACATTATATCCGGCTCTTTCCCTAGCAAGCGCACCCGCTGCAACCACGAGGGAATCTAACCATGTTAAACGGTCTTCTGCTGTCCTTATTTTCTCCAATACATCTTCCCTCATGAAGGTACCGAATATTAAAGCAGCTTCAAGCTTGCTTATGTCCTCCTTACCCATTGGTTTTAGAGGGATTTCCTCGCTCATTGTTCAACACCCCCGTAGACGCTTAAACGCGATATCGATTTAACTATTTTCTCAGTATCTATGGAGATCCCCTTGTCGTTTATTTCAAATGGGTGTCTCCTCATATCATGCTTTGTCCCCCTCATTTTCCATATTATTATTGACCTTATTAAGCCACCTTCAACTTCATCTAAGTCCAGCCTTATTATCCCGTCTACGCAATGTTCAACACCTGGACCTCCGAAGCCCCTTTCCGTAACGCTTACCTGAGACACTAGTATGGCAGTAACGCCAAAGCCCGAGAGCATTCTTTTCAATTGCATTAAGATATTTCTAGCAGTCACAGGCTTCGTCAAGTATAGGGTTGAAACAGAGTCTATGACTGCTCTTTGAGCCTTAGTATCTCTTAAAGCATTCTTTACCGTATCTAGAAACTCGCCTATTTCATCAACACTTCTCACAACGTATTTCTCTCTTTTTGCAGATTCTCCAATCCCCCCGGTGAAAGCGTCAACGATTGCGAATAGGCCCTTTTCTTCATAGTCCTTCACGTTCCATCCGAATTCCGCCATGTTTCTCCTAACCTGAACGGGGTGTTCTTCAAGCGTTATTAGAATTCCAGGTTCCTCCAGGGTTAAACCATGGTATAGGTATTGCTGGCTGAAAATCGTTTTCCCCGTTCCAGGTCCTCCGGATACGAGGACTATGTTCCTCTTAGGTATTCCCCCGTTCAACATCTCGTCTAAGCCTGGAATACCTGTTTTAACCCTATCAATCATTGCTTCATCACCCCCAGTATTTTATTGTTAAAAGAACGGGAAAAATAAAAACTTATTTGCCGATTATACGCTACTTTCAAAGGTCTCCAAGTTTTATTCTTTCAAGGACTTGTTTCAAATCACTGACCTCATGTTTTAATTTCGGAGGCTTGAACCTTTTTATTACCATGCTCTCAATTCCCATAAACCTGGGTATTAGGAAATCGTAAACAATATTATCGCCTACGTGTAGAATTTCCTGAGGTTTGAAGCCAGTGTCAAGACAGACCCTAGCATAAAACTCAGCAGTCTTACGTGGCAGAGAGTATGTTGACACTGAAGAGAAAATCTTCAGAAAATATTCTTTGAAATCTTCCAATATTGTCTCCAGAAGCATCATAGGCAGGTTGGATGAAATTATCAAATCATGCTGTGAACATAGTTCAACGATTACCGGCTTAACATCTGGGAAAATTGTTATCATTGGCTTCAATTCCCTGAGAAGAGCCTCAACACGGTCTTCAATACCTAGTTTCTTAACCCAGTATTCCGGCAAGTACCATTTAACATCATCTGGGCTTATTGTCATATAAGTATGCTTAACATATTGGAACGCCTTTTCAAATGGCACTTGGTGCTTCTTAGCGTATGCTGTTGGTATGAGCACATCCCAGAAATACTTAACAGACCTTCCGTCTACAAGCGTTCCAGTAACATCTAAAGAAACCGCTTTCACATGATGCAAAGCCTTAAATTCTTATTTTCAAAACCATTTTTAAGTTTTTTCCAAGTATTTAAGAAAAGCTAAAAAGACTGTTAGCACAGTGAATATTCCTCCTAATGAAAAAACTGGTTTGGATAATGGTTATCACTGCCTTGACGATCATACTTACGATGAGTCCTTTTTCTAGGAGAGTCCAAGCCAAGCCTGAGCACGATGTTCCTTCACGAGGCATATTTGGAGACATCCTCGATACGGTAAAACTACATAGTCTAGTTGAGAACATGTACTCTTTTAGAAACAGAGTTTTCCAAAGGAGCGGGCCTGATTCAGAGCTGTTAAACTGGCTACTCCCAAGGTATAGGAGCTTCTCCGAAACAGTTTTAAAATCGCCTCTTTGGCCTATAAAAATTGTTTTTCTCCCTGCAGCCATAGTAGTTTCTTCAATCCTACCCCTCTATCCGCAAATTGGGCTAATTGGAGTTGCATTAGCCTCAGGGCTTTTAACCGGAATGATCTACATGCTTCCGCTTTTCCTTATTATCGAAAAGTTTTCTAAAACGGGATTAGTGGCGATGCATGGTAAAACCATGCTTAAAACACTCCCAATACTCTTCGTTGCTTCAGCAATCCTCCTACTCATAGCCCATGGATACCCAAATGCACTCTTGCTCTTCACATCGTACTTAATGCTTGTTTTCACATTATGGTTTACATGGTTTCTCCCAATAATTCTATACTATATGAGTTAAACGATTACTCGGTCAAGGTAAAGTTTAAACACTAGCATTATTGAAAAATGCGGGAAGTTGAAGCCTGAGAAAATACTGTTCACAGTACTGGATGGCTTAGGGGACCATGCCTATAGAGAATTAGATGGTCTAACACCACTTGAGAAAGCCTATTCTAACGGTATCAAGAGGCTTAAGGAAAACGGTTCTCAGGGGCTTATGGACATCATATCTCCCGGGGTACCTCCAAGCAGCGATGTCTCGCATCTAATAATGTTCGGATACGATATTGAAAACGAATATTTTGGAAGAGGGCCCATAGAAGCACTTGGCGAAGGCGTTGAACTCAGGGAGGGGGAAATAGCTTTTAGGGGTAATCTTGCAACAGTAAGAATTGAAAACAATTATCCAATTGTTATAGATAGAAGGGCAGGCAGGATAAGCAGTGAGCAGACTAGAGAACTAGTAGAGTATTTGAACGACGAGATAGAGTGCCCTGAGGGTTGCAGGGTAGTTTTCAAACCTTTGTCTGAACACAGGTTTGTTATGATAATTTCTGGAAGAGGATTGTCCCACGAGATTACCGATACCGACCCCCATGCTGAGGGAAAACCAATACTCCTATGCCAACCTATCGATGAAGCTAAGGACAAGAAGGGTGCTGAAAGGCTTGCGAACATAGTTAACGAAATAACCATTCAGGCCATTGAAAAACTTAGTAAGCACGAGTTGAATAAGAAAAGAGCTGGAAACAATCTTCCACAAGCCAACGCCATATTAGTCAGGAGTGCTGGAACGATGAGGAGGATGAAGAGTTTTCGAGAAAAATGGGATTTGAAAGCAGCTTGCGTAGCAGCTGGACTTCTCTACAAGGGTGTTGCTAAAGCAGTTGGTATGGATGTTTACAATGTTGAAGGAGCCAATGGGCTACTCAACACCAATATTCAGGGGAAGACTTCTAAGGCCGTTGAGCTTCTAGAATCATACGATTTCGTATACCTCCACTTTAAAGGCACCGATGTTGCTAGCCACAGTAAGAACCCGCTTGCTAAATATGAGTTTATCAAACGTTTCTACGAAAGCTTAAAGATAATTGACGATACTATTTTAAACACTACAACCATAGTAATTACTGGTGATCATACAACGCCCTGTGACAGAGGCATGCATACGGGAGAGCCTGTTCCAATATTGATTTCTTCAAAAGGCTTGAGAAGTGATTCAACCAAGGTTTTCTCTGAAAGAGAAGCAGCCCATGGTGGTCTTGGTAGGATAAGAGGAGGGGACATTATGCCCATCCTATTGGATTCAATAGAGAGAACTGTTGAATACGGTACGAGGCCCTCACCCAGGAGAATAAACTACATGCCGAAGGAATTAACATATCTCAGGCTGGATATTTAATAACGTCTTAAGATGATCTTTCAATTTTTAACTAGAAATTATTAACATAGATTTTTTGAACCTGTAGTTATAATAAATCACAACAAAAGATTATTAGAGAGTTACCATAATCTTTTGAGGAGGACATTGGCGAAATACGTGAAGAGAATTACTGAAAACCCTATCCTAGTACCTATTCGAGAACATGCCTGGGAGGCTTTTGCAGTCTTCAACCCCTGCGTGATAAAAAGAAATGGTACTTATTACATGCTTTACAGAGCAATCTCTTCTTCAGACCTCTTAAGGAAGCAAGGATCTAGTTTCAGCTCAATAGGGATAGCCAAGAGTAGAGACGGTATCCATTTTACTGATAGGAGGAGGTTTATAGTACCAGAAGAGTGGTGGGAGAGGTTTGGCTGTGAAGACCCGAGGGTAACTTTCATAGATAATAAATACTATATTTTCTATACGGCAATATCTACAATACCTCCTACTCCAGACGGGATAAGAGTCGGGCTTGCAATAAGCAGAGACTTAGAGAAGGTAGATGAAAAACACTTAGTAACGCCGTTTAATGCGAAGGCTGCAGCATTATTCCCCGAGAGAATAAAGGGTAAGCTGACAATGATATTGACGGTCAATACCGATAGGCCCCCCGCATACATAGGGATTGCTCAGCTTGGAGAAGATTGCTCTACATGGTATGGTGAATTTGAAAGGTGGTATAAAGAATTGAAGGAACATGTTTTAACACCAGACCCGAGAAGGTCGCCCATGGACCATATTGAAGTAGGTTCCCCACCCATTAGGATTGAGGAAGGATGGTTACTAGTATATTCTTATATTCAGAACTATTTTTCATCCAATCCAGAGGAAAGGGTTTTCGGAGTTGAGGCCCTTATACTAGACCCAGATGATCCGAGAAAAGTGATTTCAAAAACAGAGTATCCTTTCCTCGTAGCTGAAGAGTACTACGAGTATTGGGGGCATGTTCCTAAAGTAGTATTCCCAACATCCATACTCCGGGAGAAGGATGAAATAAAACTCTACTATGGTGCTGCAGACACGGTATGTTGCTTAGCAACAATCGGAGTTAGAGAACTGGTTGAGATAATTCGCTCTCGAACCGAGCAGGTTTTCGAAAGGTATCCTCAGAATCCGATAATAAGGCCCAATGAGAAGCATGATTGGGAGGCTCTTGCCACTTTTAATCCAGCTGCAATAGAGCTGGAGGGGAGAATATACATCCTATACAGAGCATTATCCAGAGACAAAACCTCTACCATAGGGCTTGCAATTAGCGAAGACGGTTTTAGGATAGTTGAGAGGCTTGATGAACCAATATATTCACCACGAGAAGGCTTTGAGATGAAGCTAACCCCAGGCCACTCCGGTTGCGAAGACCCCAGAGTAGTTAGAATAGGGGAAAAGATTTACATGTTCTACACTGCCTACGATAATGTTAATCCACCTAAAGTTGCTTTAACATGGATAAGCGTCAAAGACTTCCTCAATAGGAATTGGAACTGGTCTAGGCCTAGAATAATATCTCCACCGGGTATAGATGATAAGAATTCCTGCGTGATACCAGAGGCAATCAACGGGAAGTACATGTTTATCCATAGAACAGGGGGTATAAACATTGTTTACGATTATGTTGATTCTCTTGAAGACATCGACCCTAACAAACTAATGTCTTTCAAGCTGCTTAGGCCTAGAACCGGCATGTGGGACGGTAAGAAAGTCGGTTTAGCCGCCCCACCCATAAAAACATCAAAGGGCTGGCTTGTTTTCTACCATGGTGTTTCACATGATAATGTTTACAGGATTGGTGCCATACTGCTAGATTTGAAAAATCCTGAAAACATCATAGCAAGAACTTCCAGAGCAATCTTAGAGCCATCCACTGTGTATGAGAAAGAAGGGTATACTAGGAATGTCGTTTTCCCATGTGGCGCAGTCGTCAGAGGGGACACGGTATACCTTTACTACGGTGCGGCAGACTATTCAGTATGTGTTGCAACAGCCTCATTGAAAAGGATATTATCGATATTAGTATGACCGAACTTAGAAATATATTAGAAGGTTTTTGAATGATTTAGAAGCCCATCTAAAAACTCATCTAAATAAGCAGTGGCGACACAAACGAATTTATCGTTTGCACCATAATAGACATATAGTCTATCACCGTTTACAACCGCTCCGCACGGGTATGCAATCCTATCTTCATAAGGAGGCTCAGGCTCAAGAATCGGAGCATCAGACCTGCAGATAACCCTAGTGGGGTCTTTAGAGTCTAGAAGCATTGCGCCAATCCTATACCTGTAATAAGGGTCTTTCTCATCAACCCCATAGTATATTCCCAGCCAGCCTTCTCTTGTCCTTATCGGCGGCGCACCCATGCCTATTTTCAGACTATCCCACTTACCCTTCCTAGGTGGGATCATATGCTTGGGCTGGAGGAATTTCGACTTACCGTCCAAATCCCTTAAATCTCTGATGAAGTCGATGAATATGGAGGGGAATATCCTGAAGAAAACAACATAATGGTTGTTGACTTTCTCCGGGAGTATGCATGCACTCTTCACCGTTATACCCGGAGGAGATATTATCTTCGCCTCCTCCCATTCCCATTTTCTCGCAAAATTATGAGTGTATATTGAAGTTAAGGCTATTTTCGGATTACTCTTACCGTCGAAAAACACGTAGCACATGTAGATTTTAGAATCGTCTTTTATCTCCGTCGCCCTAGGGTCTTCACAACCGAAGCTGCAACCCCAACGACTCGAAACAAAACTTTTTTCAATATTACAACCGCCAGGCTCATGGTCAAACTGGATTTCGTAAACAGGTTTCGGATATTTCTTAAAGTTAACGCCATCCTCGCTAAACGCGTAACCGATTCTTGAAATAGAATCTCTCCCTATGGCTCTGTAGAGCAAGTGTATCTTCCCATCCAGCTTTATAGCTGCAGGATTGAAAGTTGCTACAGACTCCCAATGGTTTTCTTCAGAAGGATATATTACGGGCATCGATATCTTGGAAAGCTTTGGAACAGCCTCCCCGATTACCTCCTGCTTTTTAAATATTTTTCTCCTAAAAGCCTTACTCCAGAATAACCTCAATCCAGACCATTTTCCTAAACGTAAGACTTTACTAAACACTGAACCTCTAACCACAATCCCCCCTCCAGTACGGGATTTGTTATTACATTGTTGGTTTTAAGCTTTATGGAGATATTCAGATAAGATTTAGATGTCAGAATTGAGACATTTAACATTACAAAATATTTCTATAGCAAGTATTTATACTCCTTGTCGCTTTAAGACAAAAACTCCCAGACTATTTTAAAAAATCGGTTATACTATCTCTATTTAAGAAGCCCTTAATCTCGCCGTAGACACCGTCGTAACCCGGCCTAATCTTAACCCGGTCCTCCCTCATCATTCTTATCGCATAAGCCAGCTTCTCATCGTATCTTCCAATCTCATTTATAGGTGTTTCGAGAAGTATACGGTATTCATTCCCAAACTCCCTTATTAAAGCATAATATATATTCCAAGCCTTTTTAGAGTCCGGCTTAATGGAGTAAACATACCCTATTATTTCTGAAAGCGGTATTAAATGAACATAGTCGGAAGCATCCCTAGGCCTTATCCCCTTGGGGCGGTCGGCAAGCTCCTCAATATGAGTCTCCACCCCGGGGGTGAGCTTTCTACCGCAAACTGGACATACACCTTTTAACTTGAAATACTCATCTGGCTCAGCATAGAACGAGCAGCCCCTGTGGCCAGGATAATGGTACTTCCCATACTCCGGATGCGTCTCAACCGTGAATATTATCCTAGACCTACCTTTTCTGCGAATAGCATCCAATATGCTCTTATAACTCAGTTTTTCTAGAAGCATGAGGTTAGCTTCTCTTCCGAGCCTCCATGGATAGTAGGAGTGCGAATCACTGTTTGAAACCAATGTGTAACGATCGTTCCTCGAAACCCTCCAATTCATCGGAGGGTTTGAAGATAAACCGGTTTCAAGCGCATGAATATCATCAGCCTTATCCTTGTAGCATTCTTCAACGCTAGTGTAACCATGGACACCGAAAATACTGAAGTGTGGTGTCCACACATGCGCTGGAAAAACCTCTATATCATCCGAGACGCTTTTCAATATCTCAACAAGCTCTGGAGAAGTGCATTCGATTAGGGGTCTACCATCACTATTAAGGTCTCCGATATGTTTCAAAGCGTCGCAAACCTGTTCAACAGTGTCGAAATCCGGGAAAAGCATTACGTGATGTATTCTCTTAACAGTATTCTCATCTCGGTATACTGTATTAACCTCTCCCTGGATTAGGAAGAGCGTAGCCTGATCCGGATTATTCTCACTCCTCAGCCTGTAAAGACCCGGATAGGATTCGACAAGCTTCTTCTTAAGCTCCTTAAGCCACTTGGGATGCGTACAGTCCCCGGTTCCAACTATATTCAGACCCTTCAGCTTAGCGCAGAATGCAATATTCTCGAGAGTCATATCAGCGCTAGTGGCCCTGCTATACTTAGAATGGATATGCATGTCAACATAGTAACGAGGTTTGTTTTCGATGTTTCTCAAGAGCTGTTCAATTCTTGTCGAAGTTAAAAGAAGCTCCGGCGATTTAGAGGGATTATTCATACTTGGATTCAAACAAGGTAACCTAGATTTAATAAGGTTTACCAGCAAAATTGTAGAACCCAATACTTTTTCTGGAATCTAGAATATTAGAGAGTAAGGCAACTATAGTTGTAACATTACGGTTAAAATGCAGTTTGCTACATGCTAAGAGCTTGTCGGTTTAGACTTTTCATTTCCATGAAGCTTTTTCTTAAATACTCTATACATGTAAGTATACGTTAGGTCGTTTTCTCTAAGCATTTTTAGATATGTTTCCCTCTCCCATTTCTTTCTTAACTCCTCATCATCCGAATAGAGGACCTCACCCTCTTTGAAAACCCTTGCTATTAGGATTGAATCCGCCTTATTTAATGCTACAACATCAATTCTATCTGACGAAATCCCTAGGGCTTCAGCAATATCTAATGCAAGCAATGTTTCATTAAGTATATTGACCTCATCGCTTCTAAAGAATACTGCAATATCGTAATCACTATCTTCCCTGGCATTTCCCCTAGCTCTACTGCCGAATATATATGCAAAGACAACATTGTGCTTTTTAAAAACATCTGAAAGTTCTGCAGCAGAAATTTGCGGATCAATATTCTTACTCTCAAGTATTTCTAATAGCTTTGAAATCAGCTTTTCAGCATCTGGAAGCATGTCTTTTGTGATTAAGTTTAGATCCTCTAGCGAAAACTTCCTGTAAGCATGTGCCAGAAGATTTCTGGTTAAAGCTATTTTCTTGGCTATGAGTGAAAAGTCCTCGTCAAGCAATCCAAAATCTCTGAGAACAAGTGCAAGATCAGCATAAGATGAAGGTTTTCTAAGACCCAGCTCAGCCGTAATCATGGCCATAGAGTCAAGTATGTTCTGGAAAGTTGCGTAAAGCTCCCATCGCAGTGCTGAAAGTTCTATCCATCCTTTTGGAGACATATTTCTAACCCTTTCAATACCATTAAGAGCCTCGATTAATACTCCTTTAATTTCCATTATTTCAAATTATAAAATTCCTCGTAAATTCATAAGCTTTTCCCAGTAATATTCAAAGAATATGATGTTGACATTCTTAGAAATTATCCTCAGACAATGGTTTTCGCGTATAATAAATATAGTTACACTACTTCAATAGGACAGCCATTTGTTACACTATGTTGTATTACTATTTACATGGTTGAGGTACTTGAGTAACTAGACTGCTCGATATGCTTTAGTAGCATTTTAATCTTTTCTTCAGCATAACCCATTATTACTAGGCCTATCATCATTCCGAAGAATAAGCCCAGTATAGATAAGGCTAGGCACCATGCTCTAACATGCTCAAGTTTATATAAAACAATAACTTTTTCTGGTTCATAGATCTCATTCTCCCAACCAGTTAATTAACTCTTGAATCATTGCATTAATATCTTCTGTTGTAGTGTTACTGATAAATATTGAAGGATAGAAGTAGGAATGACCATCAGGTGTACGTGCCTCTTTTAACGTGAAACCAACGAATGGTGGATCATTATAAGCAGGGTTTCTAATGTTTCCGTTTTCATCTCGGCCAAGTTTGTTGATTCCAGCCTTATCTAAGGCTTCGGAGAATTTTGATGTCGAACCATCTATAGCCATAAACCTCGCTTTTTGATAAGAGGCTTTCCTAAGGAACACATGTATTTCAGGATCATTAACCCTCTCAGAAATCCAATACCCATCGAAAATAACTAATGACTTCTCATTGAGATTCTTTATAGATTCTAAAGTGTTATTCGAAAGAAAGCTTTGTATTTCTAGACGCTTTGTTTGTTTAACCCCTAGTTGTTGCATTCTGTTAAGCACATTATTAAGCACCTCATTACTATTGTTATCAATATACAATACTACTAGATCCTTGATATTGAATTTGGAAAAGGCTTGCTCATTGAAAAGGAGGGAATAAGGAAGTGTAAAACAAAGGAGATCAAAGACAATAAGAAGAGTATGATCACCTTTTTGCTGAAGTAATTTTTCAAATATCTTCTCACATGCACACCTCCATAGGTTGTGGATTAATGGTGCCATATATATTGCGTTTTTGAACTTTTTTAGAATAGTTTAAAATAATTTCTAAAAGATATGTTTAAATATAGTCGATCTAAATGCTAAATTTAATCCGGCTTTAATCGAGTTCTTTGATTAAAAAATGTTCATTTCAACCGAACATCATTAACGGACAGCATTTTATACTTTTGGGCCCAGGCTAGTAGGCTCATCCTCCCCAATCCGCTTTTCAACAAGCCTGGGGAGGATGCTTTTACTCCGCAACACCCTTGGGAAGGTGCTTCAACCTCCCTACGGGTTTCAAGCCCAATCCCCGTAGTTGAGGCGGCTTGTCCCCTTCCAAGAGTATTGAGGCCTGCCGAGTATTCCCCAGCAGGAGCCTGGTCTACCCGAGAAGGAGGGTCTTCAAGGAAGTATTAAGTATTGCGTTCAGCTTTTCTTTTCTCTAGTGTTTTGTATCCGTACTCCTCTAAAGGGGACTTTAAAATATAAGTATAGGGTTATCATGAATACTACAAGTAGGCTTATTGATAAGATGCGGGAAACATCTGTACTTACGCCCACTCTAATCAGAAGCAACTGTAACATCGGGGTTGAGAAAACGATTACAGCAGACAATACTAGGAGTATCTCTTTGAGGGGCGGTGGGGTAAATTTCCCGCCTCTTGTTGAGAGAATGTATGCAGCAATCCCTATTGAAGCCAAGATGATTGAAGCTGAGACCGGCACTGTAGAAGCCCATCCTCGAGTAAGCATTTGCAATACCATGATTATAGATGTTATGAAGCTTGTAGTAAAGCATCTGAGACCTATACTCCTAAGCCTCTGACTAATCTCCGCCTCCTTAAGGATTATTGGTATACCTGATCCTGCCAGTAGAAGGAGTGAGCTTAGAATGTTGATTCCTGTTCTCGATAATCCTGAAACACTCGTTGCCGGAGGCAAAAGTGTGAATACAACGAGTATTACAATACCTATCAATGTTAAGAGGTTCCCAATCGAATAGACTAGTTCCCTTTTCTGCAAGCTAGATGCCTACTGCAAATCCTTTTTTTAAATGTTTTCCTTTAATATCTTTGCTCCGATCATAAGGTATGCTGTGTGCCCGATCATAATCGACTCTGGCCTTACTCTGCCTTCGAAAGGCCTTATTCTACGGAGCATTATCTCAACAGTCTCTAAATGAGCCACGTTGGTATCTAACATCGCACGGTATACTTTCTCAAGCTGATTCATAGTCGGTACGATTATGCATATCCTAGCAGAGGGTTTTAGGAATTCCACTATCCTACTTAAAACATCCCAGGGATTGGGAATATCCATTATAGCAGCATCAAATGAAACCTTGAAATCGATATTCTTAACATCTCCGTGTATTAGTTCAACGTAATCTATAAGCCCAACTCTTTCAAGATTTTTACGTGCAATCTTTATGGATTCTTCATTCACGTCGCAAGAGAATACTCGTCCATTAGGCTTTACGAGGCTGGCGATTACCATGGTGGCAGCACCGCTTCCAGTACCGGCTTCTAAAACGACGGCGCCTGAAGATATTCCCAAGCTTAAGACCATGTATCCAATGTCCTTAGGGTACATTACTTGAGTCCTCCTAGTCAACTTGGGAATATAGTCTGCTACAGAAGGCTTCAAGGCAAGCATTTCTTCTCCAACATGTGTTTTAACGATTATCCCAGGCTTTCTACCTATTATATCACGCGTAACGAGATAGCCTTTGTGAGTATGAATCCTATCTCCCTGTATCTTCACCACGCGCCGCTTGCCTTTGGAAGACACGAGGAGAATATCGTCACCTTCTTTAAACACGTCTAAGCCTTGGCTCAAACCCGTTTAACAAGGGTATTGAACCCCTTATATCTTCTTCTCTTGCTCCAAAGCTTATTCTCACATGCCCTTCACCAGATGGGCCGAATCCCTGGCCTGGGGCTAGGACTACTCCGGTTTCTCTAGCCAATTCAAGACAGAAGTCGAATGACGTGAACGGTATTTCTGGAAATATGTATAGAGATCCTTGTGGAACGTATGTTTTCAACAAATCACTTCTCTTAAAACCGTCCATGAATATTTTAAGCCTTTTTTCAACAGTCATCCTTACGTAACTAGATATTTCGTTGATAAACGGGAGTGTTTTTAGGACTACGTATTGTCCAAACGCGTTGGAGGTTAACGAGGTAGCGTATCTAACTGTAGAGGCCTTAGCGATTATGCTATGTTCTGAAGCTAAGAAGCCGACTCTAAGACCTGTTACGCCCATGTTCTTAGAGAAACTGCTCACTATCATCGTATTCTCAAGCTTATTGTCAAAACTGCCTGGGCTCGCAGGCTTATTGTCGTTAAAGAATATTTCGAAATAGGTTTCGTCGGAAATTATTATAGAGCCTGTTTCCCGAGCATATTCCACGAGCCTCTCAACATCCCTAGAGGAAACAATCTTACCAGTGGGGTTATTAGGCGAGCATAAGAGTATGATACTGCGTTCTCTAGGAACCTGATCACTAACACTCTTATCTTGACTGTAATAATCAATCACGATATTGTCGAAGAGGTTTGTAGCCAGGAAATGCTGTGGATAAGTTGGATCAGGCAGGATTATCCTGTCTCCAGAATCTAAAATAGTCATTAAAGCTATTAGAAATGCTTCGGAAGCCCCCGCAGTAACGAGAATGTTTTCACTACTAGCTTCTATCCCACGGCTATTCCTCAAGTATTCAGCAATACTGCTTCTGAGTTCGCTTAATCCCTCTACTGGAGGGTAGGTTATACTTGTTTCATCACAGGCCTTCCTTATAGTCTCCTTTATTAACGGATGCGGGTCTATGAAGATATCGCCTACGCTTAGATTCATTATGTTTTTCCTACTAGCCCTTGCCTCTTTCAGTATTTTCCTATGAGGAGGTTCGACAAGCCTGTTGATTCTTGAAGCGTGCTTCAACCCGGGAGCTCATGGAAAAAGTGTTTTTAAACATTAACTAATATTCTAGTCAAAGTATTTCTGGGAGAATATTTTTCATCAAGACGCGTAATGAGCTTCACAATGCCTACCCGGGATTATATTCTTAACAAGCTCCCTTAACCTAACAACTTCCCTGCGGGGCAGAGACCTATCCTTAAGAAACTTCTCAACTATCCTAGATGCTTCCTCATCTTTATTCTTGCTTCCAGGGATTACGTAAGCGTATCTGGTGCATTTCGACTTTACCTTTTCAAAACACCCGTATACTATCTCGTTTTCCTCTGTAATCCCAACCCATAGTTTCATTTCAACATTTCTAATGAAGTTTTTCTCGCCGTATACCATGAAAGCACCCTTAGGAAGATACTGGCCCGGGGGTGCTTGTTTACTGAGCTGATTCCCCCTAACCCAGTAGACGTCGAGAGAAGCATATTTGCTCTCCCATGCTCTAGTCGTGTAGCATGCAGCCATTAATGCTGCTTCTCTAAGCTCCTCTTCTGAAGGGTTTTCAACACCGTAGATGGTTACGAACGGTGCTCCGATGAAGTCTGCATGGAGAACAATGCTGTTTTCACTAACGTATTTCTTAACAAGCAGCTCGTTTGTCCCAGCGTCCTTTCCGGCTAGAATCAGATTCCCATTTACAGAAGTATTCCAGCGGAATTTTTCATACCACTTCTTTTCTTCAATCCTCTTCTCAGGAACCATCCTGCCTGTGCAGACAGTTTTTTCCTTCAATGCAGCTATTTTCGCATCAACTTCTGAAACATGCTTCTCTATCTTCTTAGCTTCTTCGAACATTCTTGAAGCATTAGACGCTGCCGATGAATTCAAATCCAACAAGTATTCGACATTTTTGAACAATACCCTGATCCTATTCTTAACATAGTCTCTTTCAACAACCTTAACTTCTTCGGGGACCTCCTTACCATTTTTCACGTTTTCTAGGATTGTTTGGAAAAGATGGAGATTATCCATGATGGTTTTAGCCTTGAGCTTAAGCATATCTGCTTGCAAAACCATGTTCTCTCTAGCTTTAAGCAACCCCTCTAACTCCTTAGAAGCCTTGTCTTCAACCGTGGTTTCAAAACCTAATGTAGCGTAGTATTCATCAACCGCTTCTGAAAGGGTTGTGAAAACTTTTTGTTCAAAGTCCCTCATGAAAGTTAAGGATATGCCTGAGACTTCTATTGGAGAAGCATTCGAGTAATAAAGCCTTGGGCTGGCTTTTTCCTCAGCCTCTCTTATCAACATCCTGGCAGTATCTATTATTGTCTGCATATTCCCATTGACCTTTGTGTTTTGGGCCAAGCCTGTTCTCGCACAGATTTCATTCATGATTTTAGTGCCGAAGCCAAGCTTCCCCGCTATGAAACGGTCTATCCTCTCCGAGGCGAATTCACTAAGACTCTGGAAGTCCCCCAAGCTTCTCGGATCCATTATGTTAGAGGGCGGGAATACGTATCTCCTCCCTTCTTCAAGCACTCTAACTCCAGTCTCCAGCCTGTAAGACGTGAAGAGTATAAGCCAGTCTTCAGATACTAATACTAAGGCTCCTTTTTTCAAACACTCTATTATCAGCCTACCGCGAAAGCCTTTCCCAGAGAGGCTTATAATGAGTATTCTGTCGAAATCATGCTGCTCAACATTTTCGACTCTGAGGTTCTGCACGAATTTTCTAAGCCTCATTAAATGTGCAGGAGGCTTTTCGGGGACCGGGTAATCGTATCTGGTTATGAAAACAGCCTCACCAGGTATTACTATAAGCTTCTTAACGACGCCTTCAACCCTGAATTTGAAGAGATAATAGCCGTACTTGGGCTCATAGTAGACGTTATCGACCCAAGCGCCACATAGCTCCCTGGAAAGCTCCCTAGCTAGGACGAGGTAGTCGATACTGGAAAGACTTATCTTACGAGTCTTATCCAATCCTAAGAATTGTAGGCAGTATGGGATTTAAACCTGAAACCATAATGTATTGGAGCAGGGTACTATTGGGGGTTATACTCGGAATATTGCATGCTTTTTTCTGGAGACCACCATTGTCGATAATATCGTCATTCTCAATAGCCCTACTAGTATACATCATAACCTACCGTGTTTTCAAAATGGTTTATGGCAGGGTTTTAAACGATAAGAGTGCCGCTTGGAAAGAGGGCTTTGGAAGCTTCTTCCTATCCTGGTTGTTCACTTGGTTTCTCCTTTACAACATCTTTTTTACCAGCGGATAGTTTCTTCAAAAAGTCGAGCCAAGCCGTGAAGTAACCCTCTTCCTCCTTGTTTAAGAGGTGGGTATTAACAGATTCCATCATACTCTTTAAATGCGCTTTAGGGTCTCCTGATTCAACTATGCTTCCCTCTACGGGTTTACGCAAAGAGTGTATAATGCCTTTCAAGCCCCTTAAGTAACCCTTTTCGTAATCGTCGCTGGGCTTGAAGCTTTCAATTTCCCTCTCAGCTTCATCCAGCCTCCTGTTTACAATCATTTTCAGAACCCTGTTTAGATCATTTGCATCCTTCCCCAAGCCTCGTTAAGCCCTAAGACAGGCGTATAATTAAGGTTATCTAAACGATGGCTTTCGAAAAGTTTTAAAAAATTGCTTTTCAGCCTGATAGGAGTGTTTACGTATTGAAGTACCTCGTAGTAGTTGGAGACGGGATGGCCGATTATCCAGTAGATGAAGCTGGTGGAAAAACCCCGCTCCAGCTGGCTTACAAGCCCAATATGGATTACATAGCCAGGAAGAGTAGGATGGGTATGCTCAGGACTCTGCGTCCAGACCTTCCTAAGGGAAGCGATATCGCAAACCTGATCATACTCGGATACGACCCTTATGTATGCTATACAGGCAGGGGACCTATTGAAGCAGCTGCAAGGGGCATAAGGGCCGGGGAGGACGAGGTTATTTTTAGATGCAACCTAATAACAGTGGAAGGAGGGAGAATAATCGACTATTCAGGAGGACATGTCACGACAGAAGAGGCTAAGCTTCTAATTTCCGAGTTGAACGATAAGCTTGGTGAATACGGAAGGTTTCACAGCGGGGTAAGCTATAGAAACATCTTCGTATCCAAAATAGGAGAGAAGCTTGTATCGACACCACCACATGAAGTAATGGGAGAACCATATGAGAAACACTTGTTAAAGCCGGACAATGAAGAGTCGAAGAAGCTTAACGAAATGATGTTGAAGTCTATAAGCATACTTTCTGAGAGCCCTATTAACGTTAAGAGAGTGAAATCGGGTAAGAAGCCAGTGAATATGGTTTGGATCTGGGGTCAGGGGAAAACACCCAGGCTCCAGCCCTTCTTGGAAAAACACGGATTAAGGGGCATTGTGATATGTGCAGTAGACCTGATAAAAGGCATAGGTGTTCTTGCAGGCATGGACGTGCCTGAAGTACCGGGGGCAACGGGATATTACGATACTAGCTATGAGAATAAAGCACTCTATGCCGTCAAGTCTTTAGAGGAATTCGACTTCGTATACCTGCATGTTGAAGCTCCCGATGAAGCAGGCCACGAGGGGTCTCTTGAAACTAAAGTCAGAGTTATTGAAGAAATGGATAAGAGACTGTTTGGTAAAATATTGGATAATGTTAATATTGACAATGTTTCTATAAGCATTCTCACGGATCATCCGACACCCATAAAGGTTAGGAAGCACACTGCCGACCCCGTGCCGTTTTCAATAATGAAGCCAGGCTTAAACGGAGAAGGGAGGGTTTTCGATGAAGACTCTGGCAGAAAGGGGGTTTTCGGATTGGTTGATGGAATTAATTTTGTAAGATTGCTCAAAGAGGTTTAGCAATGAAACATTCTAAGAGAAAGGGCTACTTGGTTGAGAGGAAAATCAGGAGCCTCTTAAACAAAAATGGTTGGACGACTATAAGATCAGGGGGAAGCTTTGGTTTAGCAGACCTCGTTTGCTTGTGGAAGGGTAAGTGTATTCTGATTCAAGTTAAATCAACAAGGAAAAACATTATCTACACTCCTAATGTTCCAATTGAAATTCAGGGTTTTCCGCTTTACGTCGTAGTTGATTTCGGATATGGCAATATCAGAGTTTTTAAGCCAAGTAGAAAAGCAAGTAAAGAAGAAGGAATACCTCTAAACGAGTTTTTGAAAAACATTCAGAAAGAACAGCGATAAGCATTGGAAATGGGTTGCGAAATACTTATAGAGTATACTTAGCGGATAAATAAGAAGGGCGATGAGGAAATTAGATAAACAAAGCGCTATTGAAAGTTTGAAGCAGAGCTGCTCTGCAGAGATTCGGTCTACTCTAATTGAGGAGAAATGACGACACTGGAAAAGATAATTCATAGGCTTCCGTTTGAAAAAATTATTGGACAGACGATAATTGGATATGTCAAAGATGCTAAAAGCCTTGGAGATTTTAAGAAGTTAGTTTTGGAAAATGCTTTAAGCGGATTAATAGTAGGGAGGGAGGTTGTATCAAGTATTCGTAGCATTGGAAAGGAACTTAAAGACTTAGCTGATCTTTACAAGAAGACATACGGTTTCTCAATAATTCTCGCAACTGAGCGGGAGGGTGGTAGAATGGAGAAGCTCCCACAGCCTTCTACAGAACTCCCGAGCCCGATGGGTATAAGTGCTACTGGAGACGTTAAATCTGCTTACATTGCGGGTTACATAACAGCCCTTGAGCTTAGAACTTTGAGCATTAACGTAAACTTCGCACCCGTGGCAAACCTCTACCCCTATGAGACTACACGTGGCTTCAAAGAGAATAGTTTTGGCGATGATCCTGAGGAAGTATCTGAATACGTGTCGAATTACATTAGGGGATTGAGAAATGGTGGAATCCTCTCTTTTGTTAAATACTTCCCCAGAAGGTTTTTCGATCAACGCGATAAAAACTTGGAGAGCCTTAGCGAACTCTACAAAAAGGAGTTCAAGCCTTTTCAGACCGCTGTTAAAATGGGTGTTGAGGGCATTATCATGGGGCATACCCCGCTTCCTGCAGTCGATAATATCAACACCCCCTCATCGCTTTCACTCAAAGTCATTGAAAAAGTTGTGAAGAGAGGATTGGGCTTCAAAAACATGCTGGTGACTGATTGTTTAAACGGTGAAGACCCCGATATAAGCATCGACCCGGAAAAAGCAACCATAACCGCTTTAAAAGCCGGTAACCATATTGTCGTACCATCTTCAGATGTAGACGAGGTTAGGAATACGCTGGATAGAATCATAGAAGAAGCTGAGAAGGACAAAGATTTCTACAATAGGGTTAGAGAAAGCGCATTGGAAGTACTCGGATTTAAGCTTAGGAAGCTGGATAAGTTTAAGAAGACTCCTGATAAAACTCGTGGCAGCCTTATAAATAGGACTAGGGCTTGGAAGCTTTTCTTGAAAAGCATATGCGTAGTAAAGGGTGTTGGCGAGCTCCCCTTAAGGTTCTTTGGGAAGCCACTAGTCATTATAGCTAACAAGCTTAGAAGCCTGTTAGAAGAGTCCGAGAAGAAGACACTCTTAGAGACGTTAGGAGAAGAGTTGAATAGTTTTGAGCTTCTCGAATATGTTGACGAATTATCAAGCAAGAGGTTGAACGAGCTATATAGAAACACTCCAAGCAATACTCTACTGATGGTTTTAACCTATAATCTGGATGAGGACAGTAAGGAGACTTCTGTTTTAAAGAGACTTGTCGAATTCTTCAAGGAAAACGTCGTAATATCATTAGGTTCTCCTGAGGATTTGAAGCTACTTAGCAATGCTAAGATATGCGTAGCAGCCTTTACGCCGAGCATTACCGCAGTTAAAGCAGCCTTTAAAGCCTTAAAGAGTAAAAATCCTCCATCCGGCAGCCTACCCATTAAAATAGTCTAGAATCATAATTACTTCAGTCAGAGAGATTAATATATTGCTTACTGACTCCACTAAGCTGTTGAAGTGGTGGAAGGTACCGTTTAAAGCAGTAGATGGAGAATCATGCTCCAATACCTTCAGGCTTGTGAACAATTTTGTCGAAGCAGGATTCACCGTTGGAAGATTTATTACTCTAAGGAGTGTGAAGGGGACAGGTCTGCAACCTGGCGACTTCGTCATAGGTATCGACGACCATTACTCCGAACATCTAATCAACGATACTGCTGCTGAACATGAAGTTGAAATCAAGTCATTGAAGTCTTTTGACCCGGGAATAATTGCCACTTTAAGCAGCCCCCTGATAGGAGTTTACTGTGGTGAAGGAGCAGAATTATCCTATGTCCAGGATTTAGTAGAGGCTTTAGGAGGAATGGGTTTTAGGAGAATATCCCTACTAACTGGGCCCCTTACTCCTGGAGACTTAAGCAATCTGGACGTACTTATCTTTGGTGGAGGCGATAGTTTTAGGATTTTACGCTCGATACAGCCGGATGAAGCTAGACTGATAAGGCGGTTCGTAGAATCTGGGGGAATTTACATAGGTATTTGCGCAGGGGCAATGCTCCCGGTTAAGCCAGTTAATATTCTTGACGCTGCATACGGAGGGCTTGAGGCATGGGGGGAACTACAGCTCGTTGAGTGCGAAGTCTTAAGCGACAGTACCTCGGAACCGCAATGGCCTGTTTTCTCAAGTAGGAAGCTTGGAGAGGTCTTAAGGACGTATCCGGTTAAAGGACTGGTTAAATCTAAACTTACTAGAAAGGGCCTTTTAACACTGGGGTATGCGGGAGAAGTGGCAATGTTTCACACAGGACCTTTGATTAGAGCAATCGACCCGAAGAAAGTATTTGGGAGAATAGAGTCTGTAACTGAAGATGTTGAGTATGGGATACCGTGTGAAGAAGCTGTTAGAAAAATTCAAGGAGCCAGTAGTATTATCATGGCTGAATATGGCTCTGGCAGGATAATACTCTTCACTTCGCACGTTGAAGATAGTAAGACACCGGCTACACGCGGCCTCTTGGGAAACGCTCTTTTTTTGAAAACATACGGTAGTGAGAAGAAACACATACAGCATGCTGAAGAATTCAAAAAAGAGGCTTTTACAGAATCATCAGAATCCTGTAGGATTTTGAAGCTGATTATAGACGCTATTGGAAAGTTAGCGGATCAGATTGAAAACGTAATACCCTGGTTATACGCCATCCAATTTGTTCAAGAAGCAACTCGACTAACAATGCTTAGGCAAGTACTCAAGAAAATCATAGTGGAAAACGGTGAGAAAAATGTTGTATTGAGGTCGATAGAAGAATCCGTTAAGACAAGCATCATAGTTCAAGAAGTCAAGAGGAAGGGGTATGCGAACCGTCAAATAGAAGCCCTTTCTAATAGCCTTGTAGAATGGGGCTATGTAGTAAGCAAGGCCAGGAAGGCATTGCCTCCAATACTGGAAAAAATAATTGAAAGTCAAGAGCTTATAGCGGATTTGTCTACGACCGTCATATCTTCCGATAAAAGCGACGTGGAGAGGAAATTTACCTACTTATTGAATTTCTTAGCAGGGGGCAGGGCTCATCCAGAGAAAGGTATTTCAGCATCACCCGGCGTATTGCCGCCTCTAATCAGCCTATTGCTTAACTTCAATGATTCTCTTGAGAAAATGAGGTTTCTGAGGAGAGTATTAACATACTTGCAATACTAAACGTATTTAGAAAGGGGAATATCTTTGTGAAACTCGTCAAGCGACATTGGAGTATAAACAGTTTCGCGATTATTATTCTTAAAATGCATAGCCTCGACTATCTTCTCGGCTACTTCAAGGCTTGTAACCACGGGTATTGCAAACTCTATAGCAGTTCTCCTTATGATGTACATGTCTCTAAGGGTCTCTTTATCTCCAAGGTCTGGAGTATTTATGACGAGCCCAACCCTACCGCTTGTGAGAAAGCTTATTGAATCCACACCCTCGTCAGACTTCTCACTAAGCCTGTTAACAAGTACAACATTCATAAGCCCATTTGAGAGTAGGAAGCTCCTGGTACCTCTTGTAGCAGCTATCGTAAAGCCCATTTCCACTAGGCTCTTAGCAATTCCCACTGCCCTAGACTTGTCCTCGTCCCTAACGGTTATGAATATAATGCTATTTTTCGAAGGTAGGCTTAAGCCTGATGAAATCCAAGCCCTTATGAAAGTATTTATGAAATCGTAGCCTATGCATGCGACTTCTCCGGTAGACCTCATTTCAACACCTAGAACAGGGTCAGCGCCCTTAAGCCTGACGAATGAGAAGACTGGGACCTTTACTCCAATAGTCTTATCGTTCCGTTTAATGAGATGGGAGAATTCTCTAATCTTACGGCCAGCCATGACCTTCCCCGCAAGCCATATTAAGGGTATTCCGGTAACCTTGCTGACGAATGGCATTGTCCTGCTTGCCCTCACGTTAGCCTCTATAACATAGACTTCCGAATTCTTAACCAGGTACTGTATGTTGAATGGACCGACGATACCAAGCTCTTTCGCAATCCTTACAGTATAGTCTTTAACCCTCTCCACAACATGGCTGGGAAGCCTCTGTGGTGGAATAACTATTGTCGCATCACCGCTGTGAGTACCGGCATACTCGATATGCTCCATAACACCGCCTATTAGAACATCCTCGCCGTCACTCACTGCATCAACCTCAACCTCGTAAGCCTGTTCGAAAAACTTGCTTATCACCACCGAGTGCTCAGGCGAGATCCTAGTGGCGTTGCGAATATACTCGACAAGCTCCTCCTCATTGGCTGCAACGTTCATCGCAGCACCGGATAGGACGTATGACGGTCTTACTAAAACGGGATATCCTATCTCCCTAGCCTTGGAAATTGCTTCTTCAATACTTGAAACCATTGTCCAAGGAGGCTGTTTTATACCGAGCCTGTCTAAGAGCAGGCTGAACTTAGCCCTGTCTTCTGCACGGTCTATGCTAACCGGCGAGGTCCCCAGTATCTTAACACCATACCTGTGAAGCTTAGGGGTAATGTTAATCGGATCCTGGCCGCCGACGCTTACTACAACGCCCTCAGGCTTCTCAACCTCGACAATATCCATAACCCTTTCGAATGAAAGTTCTTCGAAATACAGCTTGTCAGACATGTCATAGTCTGTTGAGACTGTTTCAGGATTATTGTTTACTACGATGACTTCGTCGAAGCCCTCTTCCTTCATCGACCAGACAGTATGCATAGTACAATAGTCGAATTCGACGCTACTCCCAATCCTATTAGTGCCAGCGCCCAATATCACAACCTTCTTTTTACCAGGTTTTTCAGGAACATCGCTAGCCTCATCGCCGTAGGTGGCGTAGAGATAGTTTGTAACAGACTCCCATTCAGCAGCCATCGTGTCTATCAGTTTGAAAACAGGCTTTATACCATGCTTAATCCTAAACCTCCTAACCTCGTCCTCACTCCACCCGAGCCTTTTGGCTATCTGAATATCCGAGAAGCCAAGCCTCTTAGCCTCTCTAATCTTCTCAATAATCTTTTTCTCATCCTCAACCCCACGTAGGGATTTAAGTTCAGAATCCATTCGGATTATGTTCATTATCCTATAGAGGAACCACTTGTCTATACCTGTTATCCTGCTTATCTCATCTACGCTAACACCCGCCTTTAAAGCTCTAACTATATTGAAAAGCCTCTCATCAGTTGGTTTTAGAAAATCCGATAATTCCGAAGGCACACCATCTTCCTCCCCCTCGTTGCCAACAACCCCGATTTTACCTATTTGAAGCATTCTAACAGCTTTTTGCAAAGCCTCTTCGAAAGTCCTGCCTATAGCCATAACCTCGCCGACAGACTTCATCATAGTCCCTATTGTCCTATCTACTTCACCCGGGAACTTCCTAAAGTCCCACCTTGGATACTTCACCACAACATAGTCCAACGCGGGTTCGAAGCTAGCCTTAGTAATGCCAGTAACCTTATTCGTTACTTCATCAATCCTATACCCGATTGCCAGTTTAGCTGCAAGGTATGCCAGAGGATAACCAGTAGCTTTGGATGCTAAGGCACTAGACCTTGAGAGCCTAGGATTGACTTCAACTACTATAAGCTCCCCGCTCTCAGGGTCGAGGCCAAACTGTATATTGCATTCACCAACAATACCCAGCTTCTCCACAATCTTTAGCCCAGCCGTCCTAAGCCTGTGATACTCTTTATTAGTAAGGGTTTGAATAGGTACAACAACGATTTTCTCACCAGTATGCACACCCAGCGGGTCGAAGCCCTCCATGGTAGCTACTGCAACAGCATTACCATAGTAATCACGCATATACTCGTATTCAAGCTCTTTCCAGCCGAAGTAAGACCTCTCGATAAGAACCTCGCCGTTGAGGCTCCACCTTAAAGCCTTAGATACTGCTTCATAAAGCTCATCCCTATTTTTAACTATACCCGAGCTCTGGCCACCAAGCGTAAACGATGTTCTGACTAGGAGAGGAAAGCCTAATTCATCTGAAATCCTAACAGCATCCTCAGGAGACCTTGCAAC
>JAFNJB010000026.1 GCA_017601245.1 Candidatus Brockarchaeota archaeon | reverse complement strand
TTAGTATTGGCTTCAATACTTTGGGTCCGTGAAGCCACCTGTAGTATAAAGCGTAGGTTAATAGGCCCCCTATGAAAATCTTATTCCGCACCTCTTCTAAAGTCCAAACTTTTATGTTTTGTCTCCAACATGTTGAGAAAACATCCCAGTGGAGTTCTGTGAGATTCCTAAGGTCGGCATGCCTCTCCCTGTTAAGTATGCAATCCATTTCAGAAGTGAAGAGAAGTGGAACATAGAAGATCCTTATGTTCTTCAATCGGTCTAATAATTCTAGGGTTGCAATAACATCGTCTTCAGTTTCCCCAGGTAATCCGGTTATGAGGGTTGCCAATGGGTATATTCGATTATCATTCAGTATTTCTAAAGCCCGTACAACTACTTCTGGCCATTTCTCAGGAGGATAGGGGAGCATTTTTCCCCTCATGTATTTTTCTATAAGCCTCACACTCCCTGTTTCTATTCCTATTTCAAAAGTAGCATATTTCTCACCATCTAAGTAAGTCCATCTGGATTTTTCAACGAGTATAGGAGCAATTTCCTTTACAATCACTGGATCGCAAACAACTGGAGCAAGAGCTGCATGTGCAATCTGTATGTAATCTACTCCCTCCACTCTAGCTACTGAAGCTATTAATTCGATGATTGCCTCTCTATTGGGTATGAAATTCGGATGAGTCTTATACAGGAATATATCGTCTGTTTGTAGAGTTATCATCCTAGTACCATTTTTAGCATTAAGCTCAACTTCCTTCAATATGTGATCAAGCGGAAAAGAATATCTCTGCCTTAAAGTGGGCGAGCAGAATTGACAGCCTCTTCCACAACCCCTAGTGACTTCTACAACGCCAAATAGAGAGGGTTTCTTTATTAAAGGTATATTCTCAGACTTCGGTTTCCTGCACACTACTTGTTTGGGAAGCTCTTCTCCGTTAACTGCTTTTCTAAATATTTCCAGAACATCCTCTTCAGCCTCACCCATTACTACAGTATCTATCCCAAATTGATCCTGAAGCCCTGCCTTAACTATTTGCCAGGCTCCGCTTCCTCCAACTATTATCTTAGGCTTGTATTTTTTAAGAGACGGGTTTGAAAGCATGTCTTCAAACTCTACTGCAGTCATAGGTTTGCCGCTTATTCCAACTAGACTCGTGTAAGTTCTGCTAACAAAACCTATACCGAGAGGATCCATCGTCGATATTCCAACAACCTTAGTATTCTCTCCTACGAATTTCTCAAGCATGGAAGGGTATACTGTTACAACATTATCCTCTCCAAAGTATTCAATCAATATCGATTCTACCTTCCTTAAGCCATATGGCGCAAACTTAGCTGTACCATCTTCGTTGAAAGGTGTCGGAGGATAGAGTCTTTTTCTGAGAAATTCTTTTGGGAGAAACATTGGGAACCCTCCTGAGAAAGCTATGAATGGGTTCAAGTTGAAATCGCTCATCTCTATTGCTGAAGCCGTTAGGACTATCTTCTTTCCGCCATTATTGTTTTTTGAATTATTTCTGTTGAACAATCTTTACTTCCCGTCAGCCTCCCACTTAATATTCACAAGTATATATGTTTTTCTTTTTACTTTATCAACTATTTATGAAAAACTGTCGAGAAAAATTGTGATCTTGAAGCTTAAAAATGGTTTCGTTTCGCCAGGGCTTTTAAGAAAGCTTTTATTCTTCTACGATAATCAAAGCTAAGAAAAATTATGAGAATAGAAGTAAAATATTACGCTTGGCTTAGGGAAGAATTTGGAGATAAAGAGTTTCTTGAAGTAGAAAACCGGGCTACTCTTAAAGAAGTCGTTGAAAAACTAATCGAGAAACATGAGTTATTAGGTTCTGAAAACTTCCTGATATCTGTAAATGGAAAGATAACGGGCCTAGATACTGTTTTAAAAGAGGGGGATGTTGTTTCAATATTCCCTCCAGCAGGAGGTGGTTAGGCTGATAAAAATTGTTGAAGAAGACTTCTCAATGGAAGAAGTTTTACTAAGGCTTAAAACGGGGGAAGCGGGTGCAATAGTGTCCTTCCTAGGAGTCGTTAAATCACTTAGAGAGGGTGATATTGTAAACGAGCTTATTGTTGAAGCCTATAAGGAGGTTGCTGAAGAAAAGCTTATGGAAATAAGAAAAGAAGCATTGAAGAAATTCGACATAATCGATGCGGTCATAATCCACAGGATTGGAAGGTTAAAGCCGCTTGAAAACATAGTTCTAGTAGCGGTTTCATCAAGAACTCGCAAGAGTGCGTTCGAAGCATGTAGCTGGATTATAGACGAGGTTAAGGCCAAGGCACCAATATGGAAGAAGGAAATAACCCCTAAAGGGGGAAGATGGGTAAGGGGGGCTTAGTCTTGGAAAATATCGGGAAAGGGTTTGAAATGGTTGACATAAGCTGGAAGGAAACATCTCGTAGGAAGGCTATTGCAAAGGGGTGGATAAGGCTTAAACGTGAAACAATAGATGCGATAAGGTCTGGTAGTGTTGTTAAAGGAGATGTCTTAACTGTTGCAAAAGTCTCTGCAACTCTAGCGGTTAAGAAAACACCTGAAATAATACCTGGTTGCCACCCTATTCCGATTACACATGTTGCTATCGAGTTTCAAATAGAAGACGATAGGATTTCTGCAATGTGCAAAGTTGCTTCAGAATCGAAGACCGGTGTTGAAATGGAGGCTTTAACCGGAGTTGCTATAGCCTTATTAACCATCTGGGATATGGTAAAAGAGATTGAAAAGGATGAAAAAGGACAATACCCTCATACAATTATTGAAAGCATAATTGTTGAAAGCAAGGTGAAGGAATAATGAGCTATTTTAAACATAAGGAGGAGGCGCCTAAAAACCTGAGCTTTGCCATAGTTACAATCAGCGATTCGAGAACACTTGAGACAGATGAATCTGGAAATACTGCTTCTAAAATTCTCGTTTCAAACGGGTATGATGTAATTGAGAGAGTACTGATACCGAATGATGCTAATAAGATAAGAAAGAAAATAAGTGAACTCGTTAAAGACAAGAGGATTGACGTTATCATTACAATAGGCGGTACAGGCCTAAGCAAGAGGGATTTGACGGTTGAAACGGTTTCAAAAATGGTTGAGAAGAAGATTAATGGTTTTGGAGAGCTTTTCAGAGCCATAAGCTATAATGAGATAGGTGCAAGTGCAATGCTTTCAAGAGCATTCGGAGGAGTTGTTTCAGGAAAGATAATACTCTGCCTACCTGGTTCTCAAAACGCTGTTGAACTAGCTATTAGAAAATTGATTATTCCTGAAATCAGACACATTGTTAGAGAAGCAAGAAGATGATAAAATATATGACTCATCCGAAATCTTTAAATAAAAGAAGTTTTTATGAGCAATAAAAAAATGGAAAATGAAATAATAATTGTTAAAGAAGTTACTAAATCGTATAATGGGTTTACTGCATTAAACTCGGTAAGCTTTACAGTTAAGTCTGGTGAAGTATACGTGGTTCTCGGTCCCAATGGTGCTGGAAAATCAACACTGTTTAATATCATAGCAGGGGTTATGAAACCATCTTCCGGAAGTGTTAAAGTACTAGGTGATGCTCCTTCAAATCCTTCAACGCGTTTGAAAATATCTTATCTTCCGCCAACCCCACCACTATATCCGTGGTTGACAGTTATGGAAAATATCGATTTCTATTCTTCGCTTTACGGACTTAGTAGAAATGATGCACGTAAAGAGGCTATGGAGCTTTTAGAAATCCTTGGAATAAAAGACCTCTCGAATAAGCTTGCATCAAAACTTTCGACGGGCCAAGGCAAATTAGCATCTATTGTACTGGCCTTAGTAGTCCGGCCAGAACTACTGATTCTGGACGAGCCAACTACCGGTTTGGATCCGGGAATGCGTAGGAATATCATAAACTTATTACGCAAGCAGGCTTCAAATAAGACTACTATTCTAATGGCGACTCACCTTATTGACGAGGCTGAAGAGCTTGCAAATCGCGTAGCAATAATGGATAAAGGTAGGATAATTGCCGAAGGTGGTGTTGAAGAGCTTAAGAAGCTTTACGCCCCGCCCGCTGTTCTCGTGATTAAGCCGAGTGAGGAGAATGTGAAAAAGGCTTCCGACGTTTTAAAAAGGCATTGGAGCAATATCTATAGCTCTAATGATGAAGTACGTTTACATACTGAGAATCCTGATGAAGACATGCCTAAGGCAGTATTAATGCTTAGCGAGAACGGGATTAGAATTCTAAGCGTAAGCGTAGATAAGCCCACGCTAGAAGACGTTTTCCTTAAGCTTACGGGGAGGAGGTTGACAGAATGAGGCTTAAAGCTATAGCTTCTTTTATCATACGTGACTTAAAACTAATAGTTAGAGATAAATCGCTTGTTTTCTGGCTTATAGCTTGGCCACTGATATGGATATTCATGACTGCCTACATCTTTGTACCCCCAGCTACTGGTGAGGGAACAGTCACTATTAAGCTTGGAGTTGTAAACATGGATAATTCTCAAGTATCTTTCAACGGATCTCTCCTCATCACGATTATGAAGGAGGTAAAGTATAATGGTTCAAATCTTTTCAACATTAAACTATACTCTTCTGAAGAAGAAGCATTGCAAGCATTAAGAAAAGGAGAGCTTGATGCTGTAATAATTGTGCCAGACGGATTTGGTTATAATGCAACGAACATAATGAGAGAAACTAGGCTTATAGCTTATATTGGCTCAAGAACTCCTCAATCTGCTCAAATAACCTCCTCTATAATAACTAACTTCTTTAACGGTTTTTCAAAAGAGCTTTCGCTTAAGAGAATGGATACTCTTCAAAAAATAATAGAACAATTACCGATTTCGGAAGAGGGAAAGCAATGGTTTAACATTAGTATTAGAGGAATTATGCGGCCGTTAAACATGACTTTTGAAAAAGTTTATCCAGAAGCATTCGAGACTCGTGCGAGAATACTGGGATGGTATACAATAGGTGCAGTTGGAATGATGTTTCTATATTCTGGTTTCAACAGTGGTGCATCACTAATAGTTTCTGAAAAAGAAAGGGGAACGCTTAAGAAACTTTTTTCAACACCACTTACAGAAGGGGAATTCCTTACTGGAGGATTTTTGTCCCAACTTACGATGCTATTGATATCTGCGCTAATACTAATAATTGTGGGAACATCTCCAGTTATAGGAGCATCTATTGCTTTCAATCCTTTTAATCCAGCGCATCTTCTTGCCATAATCTTCATAGTTTGCGGGGCTCTTATGAGTATGAGCATTGGATCACTAATCTCTTTAATATCGAAAACTTGGAGCTCAGCTTCAAACCTTGCTACTGTTCTAGGCCTTTTACTCAGTTTTACAACTGGGGTTTGGTTCCCGATAGAATGGATGCCTCAACCAATAAGAGTTCTTGCCATAATCTTCCCTCCGGCATGGAGTATTGAAGCAAGTCGAAGAATACTCGTATTCGAAACAGTCATGGAAACACTCATATTAGATGCTATTAAGATATTTTCCTCGACAATCCTCCTATTAACTGTAGCTCTAATATCCTATCGAACTATGATAAGAAGATATTCTGAATATTAACAGAGAGTTAAGAAATTCACATACTGGACAACGATTAAAAATAGTACAGTTTAGTTTCTTTAATAAATAATGTTTATAAAAAAATGGGGGGAAGGAGTTTAACTAAGCCTTACGCTGAATCCGGATATGGTCCATCTAAATTGTGCAACACCGCCTGAGCTTGAAGTACCCCATTCTGTTCCAATCTCCCAGCCTAGCAGGTAGTGTCTCGATATGCCGAAGGTAGCATATCTCCTAGCGGCCCTTATAAAGTCGGCAACATTGTAACTCACATATCCGCTCCTTATACTCCAGCCTTTCGGTTTGAAGCATATGTATTGCCACCCGCCCCATGAAACACTGTCTTCCCTCCATACTTCCCAAGTCCTGCCTCCAATAGTCACTTCGCCGACTTTTCTCCCGGCAGGATTAAGGTTCTGACTATAGACCCAGACCATTATTTCAAGATCTCCAGAGCCCGGTGAAGTTCCAGGACTGTTTGCAACACTCGACCTAACAACCCATGCGTCAGCGGCAATATTAAAGTTCATGCTCGAGTGTAAACTCTCAATATTTATTGAGAAGCTTACGTAGAGGTTTCTCGATA
>JAFNJB010000022.1 GCA_017601245.1 Candidatus Brockarchaeota archaeon | reverse complement strand
ATATATGAATCTGTTAAGAACGGTAAATCGGTTAAGCTTGTTGATGCTGAGCCGAGTTTCTTAGATGTTAAGATAAAGCTTTCTGAAAAAATAATAGAGCATTGCGAGTTTTGTGAAAGGAGGTGTAGAGTTAATCGTAAAGAGGATAGACTAGGATTCTGTAGAATAGGGTATAAGAGTAGGGTATCATCATGGTTCCACCATTTCGGTGAGGAAGCACCTCTCATAGGTGAAGGGGGTTCTGGGACAATATTTTTTGCAGGATGCAATTTTGGGCCATGCGTATTCTGCCAGAACTGGGACATATCATCCGACCCGGAGAATGGTGCAGAAGTTGATCCCCGAACTCTGGCTTTAATAAGCAAGAGGCTGAGAAATGAGGGGGCTGCTAACATAAACTACGTCGGCGGAGACCCTACTCCAAATCTCCACGTTATATTGGCTTCTCTTAAACATTTGAGCGTCAACGTTCCACAATTGTGGAATAGCAATATGTACTGCAGTACGGAGACCATGAAGCTTTTAGCGGAAGTTATAGATATTTGGCTTCCTGACTTCAAGTATGGTAATAACGAGTGTGCTAGAAGGCTTTCTAAAGTAGAAAGTTATTTTGAAGTGGTTTCGAGAAACCATAAGATAGCGTATGAGAACGGGGACATGATAATCAGACATCTCGTCCTACCCAATCATATCGAATGCTGTACAAAGCCCGTTTTAAAATGGATAGCGGATAATACTCCAATGGTTTTAGTAAACATAATGGAGCAGTATCACCCCGACTACCTTGTAGCAAGAAGCCCGGAGAAATATCCCGATATAGCTAGAAGACCGACTTCTCGAGAAATGAAGGAAGCATATGATTACGCTAAGAAGTTGGGAATAGTTTTTGAACCAGTTTCCTGACTATTAATACTCTAAGAGCTTTTTTAAGCCATGTTCTAAATCTACTCTCGGATTAAACCCTATCACGGTTCTTGCTCTAGATATGTCTGCATAACTATGCTTTATATCGCCCCGTCTCTCGCTGGTGTAAATCGGCTCCCCTTCAAGTCCAAAAAGCCTCATAATGGAAGCAGCCAAGTCTCTTATCTTAACGGGTTTTCCAGAGCCTATGTTGAAAATCTCATCCACGCATCCTGTTTTTAAAACCAGTTTGACAGCTTCAGCAACGTCGTCCACGTAGATGAAATCCCTAGTCTGTCCACCATCCCCGTATACGATCGGCAGGAGGCCACTCCTAGCTCTTTCCAAGAACCTAGTTACAACACCAGCGTAAGCAGCATTCTGACCTGGACCATACACGTTGAAAAGCCTCAGAACAACCTGTTTAAGGCCGTATGTCGAGAAGAATCTGACTACTTCTTCCCCCATTAGCTTACTTAGTCCATATGGGGAAATTGGGCGAGTAGGATGGTTCTCATCTATGGGAAGTTTAATCGGATTACCGTATACCGCGGCTGAGCTCAAGTATATTAGAAGATCTACACCCGCCTCTAAAGACGCTTTAGCCACCGAGGCTGTTCCCAAGGTATTGTTTTCAAGATATATCAGTGGCTTCTCCATAGACTCTGCTACGTCTACGTAAGCTGCCGCGTGGATTACAACATCTGCTTCTTTTAAAAAAACCCTCATCTCCTCAGTATCGACTATAGATGCTTTGACCATAGGGATATCTGCTTCTCTAAGCCTCCTTACTGCGAAGTCTGTTGATCTCTCAAAGGAATCCAGTACCTTCACACTGAAGCCGTTATTCTTCAAATAGATTGCCAAGTTGTGGCCTATGAAGCCAGCTCCGCCAGTAATCAGTATCTCCATTAAATTTCAACTTAAGATTCCAGCTTAAAACCTTTAGGTAACCCTGGATATTGAGCCTGCCTTCAGACTCTCATTGTTCTTCCAATATGGTTCTTTCATGGCGATTGCCTCTATAAACTTCTCTTTTAAAGCTTCAAAATACTCTTCTGAACGGACTAATTCTAGAATGCTGATGAGATTATCGTTTCGCAGTAGACAAGGCTTCAACCTACCGTCGCAAGTCACCCTCAGCTTAGAGCATTTCGAGCAGAAATTGGAATTTCCAACTGGAGATACTATTTCAACAACCGCTTTATCACTGCTTTTAGGAATAATGTAGATGTTGCGTTGACCAGTATTATTTAAAGTCTTAATTATAGACTTCGACTCCAATAATCTCTCAAACTCTCTTAAACTCATATGGAAATTTTCAAAAACCTGCTTATCTCCCGGAATCGGTTGAAGCTCTATTAATTGAAGAATAGCACCTATACTACAAGCATAATCCATCATTTCCTCTACCTCATCATCGTTAACACCCTTTAGAACAACCATGTTGATCTTTAAGGGTGTTAGGTCTGCCTCAATCGCAGCATTTATACCGTTAAAGACCTTATCGATATCGCCTCCTCCAGTTATATTCCTATACTTTGATGGAATGAGACTGGGCAGGTTCACGTTAACCCTTGACAAGCCAGCATTCTTCAAATCTGATGCATAATCCTCCAGTAAAATACCGTTTGTAACCAGGGAGACTTCCTTCGTAAGAGGGGAAATCATCTTCACTATTTCAACAATATCATTCCTTAATAGTGGCTCTCCACCAGTTATTTTTACCCCGTTAATACCTAAGCTACTTGCGACTTCAACTATTCTACTAATTTCTCTCGGCTCAAGTGAATAATTGCTTGCTGGATTCCACTCCGAGTGGCAAAAGAAACATTTTAGATTACATTTCTCAGTTACGCAAATCCTCAAGTTCTTGACTGGGTGATTATGCATTCTTGAAAAATTGAGAAACCCAGTATAAAAGCCTTGTATTTTTAAGCCATGTCTTTAACCGTTAAGTAGAGGAATGGAGCAGAGGCAAGAGTTAGAATGCTTGAAGCATAGAATATCGATGCTGGTCCGAGGAGTTCCCAGAAGAGGCCCCCTATGGCTCCGCCGAGCATTCCGCTTAAACCATTGCTAAGCTCTATAAAGCCCATGGCCGCCCCCAGGTTTTCACCACGGCAAATCTCCGCAGTCAGAGTTCTCCTAGCAGGAAGGTCCATGGCGCCTACTAGTCCGAATATGAAAATGAAGAGAAGCATCGTCCCGAGACTATTGGATAATGCGAGCATAGCCCAAGCAGGAGATGAGATTAAAAGGTGGGCAAGCAATATTCTCCAACTACCCTTCTTTGCAGTAGCCCATGCCCATGGTAGAAAGCCCAACGCCGACCCGATATTCCACACTGAAACAACCATTCCAACCTCTGCGATATCTAGACCGACAACCTTTTGCGCAAATAGACTCACGTATGGGTTTATCATGAAGAAACCGAGCTCATGAAAAAATAGAGAGAAACCGTAGAAGCATAAACGCCTGTTTCGCTTTAACATACTGGCCATCGCTCGGATATCGAAGGAACGGGTTATAGCCTGCAATTCACCTTTCCTCAATCCTTTTCCATCCTCTCTGATGAGAAATACGTATGCTACAATCGATACTAGGAAAAAACCTGATGCTGTTAAGAAGGGGAGTTCAACCATGAAATTTTTAGAGAGCCAGCCGGATATGAATGAGCCAATGGATCCTCCTATTAAAGTTGCAAGATAGAAGATTGCGAATGAGACTGGTGCTTTCTGAGATTCGCTACTCTCGAATATTAATGCACTACTATTTGGAACGAACAGAGCCGTTGAAAAACCAATCAGCAAGTATAGGGATAAGGCTGTAAAGAAATTTGTAAATGTGTATACAAGTAAGCATGCAATCATGCCTAGGACACTTGAGAGTATCAGGGGGAGAAGCCTACCAACAATGTCGGAAAGCCTACCACACGGCATTGAGGCAAACCCGATTATACCCCAGCTAATCGAGTTTAATATGCCGATTTGACTTGGAGAGAAACCCCTATTGTTGAAGAACGGGGAAGCTATTGAAGACTGCATGGAATAAGCCATTTGATAAACCGTTCCACCAGTAACAATTCCTTTGAAATTGGGTCTTCTCTTAAGCATGCCGATAGAAAAGTCTCAAACTTAAAAAATATTTAACCCAGCGTGTGAAAAATATATGTTGCCTAATGAGTAACCCGGGGATAATTTTCAGAAGGTACAAGCCGGGTGATGAAGAGGGTATCGCTTCACTTTTAAATTCTAGTTTCGAATCATTCCGGGAATACGGCATTACTAAGGAATCCTGGTTAGAATATGGGAAGATAGACGAGGGTTTTAAACCTGGGAACGCTATAGTGGCAGAATACGATGGGAGAATAATTGGTCATGTCCACATAGTCAACAGGAAGATCAAGATTGGAGATAACAAGTATGTGGATATTGGAGGTATAGCTAACGTTTCGACACTGCCAGAGATGAGAGGGAAAGGAGTGGGGACGAAGCTCATGATGAATGCGATAGAATACTGTTTAAACGAGGGGTTTCCTTTAAGCGGGCTTTTCACAGGTTATGGCAGTGCTGCTCATAGAATGTACAGGCGGGTTGGTTACGAAGACACTTTCCTATACAGCGTTTTCTTAGGAACAATAGATGAGATGAAGCGTGTTAAGGATAATTGTGGGAGGGTTGAGAATGTGATTGTTAGGCATTACGAAAATGGTGATGAAGAGAAGTTTTTGAAAACCTACCTGGAATGGGGCCGACCCTATACGGGATTGGTTGAGAGAAGCATTGAATATTGGAGGAAAAAACTCGTTGAGAGAAGTGCTGTACACACTTTTTTCTACGGAGAATTTGATCCAGAAGAGGTTTTCATCACAATGGAGGAGGGGGAAATAACCGGTTATGCATACATTACGCTTTGTAAGAGGAAAAAGGTTCCATTCAAAACGCCCGAGACAGGCGTAATAAGAGAATTGGTTTTTAAACCCGGATGTTTAAAATCATTAGTAAGCTTAATCGACGCCATAATGGATTATTTCCTGTCTGAAGATGTTAAACTATGTGAAGTAGCTTCTCCAATCGACGAGGTTTACTCCACTATCTTTAGGCCGTTTAGACAAATTCCTCAAGTCATATTCATGGTACATATACCTTTGATTTTCAAGTTATTCGAAGATATTAAGAGCGAGCTTGAAAACAGGTTGAGCCTTACTCCAAATGTGGGAGGAAAAACAACAATAGAGTTTGAAACACCTTACGGGAATATTAGATTTAGTATCAATGGAGGAGAAGTAAATCTAAATGTTGAAGAAGAACCTAGTGTTAAAATATTCTTTGATTCAAATTCTTTTACAAGGATGATTTTCGGAGTAGAGACGATAGAAGATTTAGTATTTGAAAACATGGTTAGAATACATACTACTCAATACATTGGGAGAGTAATTTCTATGGTTAAAGCACTCTTTCCAAGAAGAATATGGTTCATGAGTCCTATAGACCATTGGTAAATAAAGCCCATTCGTTAAAAAGTCTTAGAAGACAGCAAGTACCGCCAGATCGTTTACATTTGTCCCAGTAGGACCAGTATGAATAGCTCTTCTAAGACGTTCAAAGAAACTATTACTATCATTGTTTTCGAGATAAGCTGATGGTGATAAACCTGCCTCTTCCGCTTCTTTTAAGGTCTCACCATCTACTATGGCTCCTGCAGCATTACTATTTCCATCTACTCCATCGCTTCCAATAGAGGCAAATATAACGTTAGGAGCATTGCTAAGACTCATCGCTACTGACAGCGCCAGTTCTTGATTCCTGCCGCCTACACCATTTCCTTTAACAGTCACTGTAGTTTCTCCTCCGAAAAGAAGGATGCAGGGAGGATTGATTGGGCTACCGTGTTTCAGTATTTGCCTAGCTATACTTCCGATGACTTTACCAACTTCCCTAGCCTCGCCTTCTAGATAAGAGGTTACTATCATCGGCTTTAATCCAAGCTTATTTGCTTTCTCAGCCATGGCTGAAAGAGCCTTCATATTGTTCGCAATAATTATGTTTTTAATCTTCTTAAACACAAGGTCGTTGGCTTTAGGTGTTTCAGGTATTTTACCATCCATCCCCATTTTGATGCGCTCTATAACGGCCTTCGGCACCTTGTCTAAAAGACGGTATTTTTCTAGAATACGCCAAGCATCTGCAAATCTAGTATTATCTGGAGAAGTTGGGCCGGACGCTATCGTATCAACATCGTCGCCAACTACGTCGGAAAGTATTAGGCACAGGCCATTAGCAGGGTATATTAGACGAGCGAGATTACCACCTTTGACGGTTGAAAGATGTTTCCTGATACAGTTTATTTCATGAATGTTTGCACCACATGATAATAAGAGC
>JAFNJB010000037.1 GCA_017601245.1 Candidatus Brockarchaeota archaeon | reverse complement strand
GCTCTTTGAAACAACCCTGTGTATCCGGCAGTTCTCTAGAGTACCTATGGCTGAAACGATGAAGCCGTTTAAAACGCCATTTCTCTGAGCTGTTTTTTCAATCGTTTCTAGAAGGTCTTCCCCCCTGTCACCTCTTACGATGATTATTCTACCAAGCCCAGCTGACCACGAGTCCATCTTCAAAACACCACCTACAAACGTATTCCGAACTTGTCCAAATAGGGTTTTTGATTCATACGGTCTTCTTGGAATTGTCTTAAAGCCCTCTTAGACACCGGGTCGGCAATCTCTCTTGGAATGACCACTACACCATCGTCATCACCCATCACGAAATCACCCGGCTCAACCAAGACGTCACCGACGGTAACGGGTATGTTAACATCCTCAGGCCTTAGGACTAGCCTCCCAATAGTCTCTGTACGGCCTATCCACCTACAGAATACTGGAAACCTCTCCCTCCTAACCTCAGCCACATCTCTACATCCGCCGTCTATTACCACGCCAACTATACCTCTATCCATGGCCATCAGCGATAAGTACGAACCCCAGAAGCCGACTTTCGTATACCCACCGCCGTCAACAACTAGAACATGCCCAGGCTCAGCTATTTTTAGAAAGAGGTCAGCATTGTTCTTTGTCTCATACCATTCAACAGCATAATTGTCATATTCCTCAGGCGTCATACTTGGTATTGGCTCCCTGTTTTTAGTTAGTCTTATTGTTAATGCAATACCCACCATTTTTATATCGTTGAACAATGGTCTGATTTCTTCAGACATTATCGTTGAATCATGAAAATTATATCTGTCTAGGGCATCTATTACATCAGCGGTCCGTACTTCTGAAAGACGTTTCAATATCTCCCTGTCTTCATTGGAAACGGCTCTTCTTTGCATGCTCATCTTCATCACCGGAACAGCATCTGACATATGTATAGTTAAACTTAATTTTCCCTAGGATTTCTTTCCCATAGAAAAGCTTATTCCAATCGAACGGTAAGACGTCTCGTATGGAAGAAAGGCTTTACGTAAAAAAGCCTATTTCAGCCGGGCTAATACTCTCCTACAAGTGTACCAGTAAGTGTAAACATTGCATGTATGCTTGCTCACCCAAGTGGAAGCCTGATTGGATTACGAAAGGAGACGTTGAAAAAATCTTAAGAAAACTTTCCTCAAGCCTAATGCCAAGCCCACGGGGTCCTGAGCATATCGGCGTAAATTACGGATTACACTTTACCGGTGGCGAACCCTTTCTCAACTTCGACCTCCTCTTAGAATGTGTGAGGATTGCAGATGAATTAAAGATCCCCTCAACATTCGTAGAAACCAATTGCTTCTGGTGCGTAGACGATGAGAGCACTAAGGGTAAGCTTAAGGCTTTGAAAGAAACTGGATTAAAAGGCATTTTGATAAGCGTAAACCCTTTTGTAGTCGAATACGTGCCTTTTGAAAGAATTGAAAGAGCTGTTAGAATAAGCAGAGAAGTCTTCAACGATAACATAATAGTTTATCAAGAAATCTACTACCGTCAGTTTAAGAACATTGGTATGAGAGATATTATTGCTTTTAATCAGTATTTGGATGAATACGACTGGGCACTACATTACTCGGAGCTTCTCCCAATGGGTAGAGCCTGTTATGAATTAAAAGACTTATTCATGAAATATCCTGCTAGAGCATTCTTCGACGAATCCTGCGTGTCTGAGCTCACTAGAAATTGGCATGTTCATGTAGATAATTACTTCAACTACATGACGGGCTATTGCGGCGGCATATCTTTGGGAGACGTTAGGGATTTAGATACTATGATAAGAGAGGGAGTAAGCCTAGAGGATAAGCCAGTATTACGGGCACTCGTTACGAATATTAAAAGCCTCTACGAGTTTGCAGTGAAGGAATTCAACTATGAAGAGAATGATGAAGGATATATTTCTAAATGTCACCTTTGCATAGATATTAGGAGGCATATAGTCCAGCAGACAGATGAATTTAAGGAGCTCCAACCCAGAGAGCTCTATTATAATCTTAAGCCGGAGTAAATTTTAAATAATGAATTTCGAAAAATCGCCGTTTAAAAATGAATAATAAAATTATCCCCGTAGCTAAGAGGAGAAGGGGAATCGTTCCATTCTGGAGGCAGGCAAGGGGCTTTTCTATAGGAGAGTTGAAGGAAGTTGGTTTAAGCATAGATAAGGCTAAAAAACTTGGAATCCCAGTGGATCCCAGGAGAAAATCCAAACACGAGGAGAACGTTAACAGACTTAAGGAATTCTTAAAATCGCAATCATCCTAATAATTACGAATCTTTTACAGATAAGAAATTAGAGCCTCTGACATAGAATCTTAAGGGAATATTTAGGTCCTGAGTAACGCCTATTCGAAAACTTCTGGCAATATTCTCCTCTTTTCGACCCTCCCTTATACTGATTTCAGAACCCTTAAGGTATACGGGCTTCTTATGGAGCCTCTTATCTATACCCATAGCTTCGGTAAGTCTTCCCGGTCCACTTGTCAGCTTGAATAAATCATCGGTTTTTCTAAGCCTCTTCATAATCTCCACCCCTCTAATCGGTTCGAGCGCTCTGATTAAAACCCCTCCGCTTCCATCAGGCTCATGGGCCACGATGTTGAAAAGCCATTTACCATGAACACCGTATATCAATGCCCTGCCTACTTCACCGCAAAGCATCATTGCTATATCACCGCTACTCCTGTAAGCTCTTGAAGCAGGATCCGTTTTACCATAGTAGGCCTCTGTTTCAACTATTACTCCAGCCAATATCTTCTTCTTATAGACTCTGCATAAAACCTTACCCAATAGGTCGATTGCTACTGACGCGGGATCTCTAGCATAAAACTCTTGTGGCAATATTCTCCCTATTTTCACATTTTACAGCAATAATGCTATTCTATTCAATCTTTCTCTTTAAAGGTCTACGTTTATCGAATAGAGTTATATGCGAGTAACCTACCGACTTTACGTATTCTATTAGAAAATCGTAAGCGTAGTCTATTTCCTCTACGGAATGTGCGTCAGTACCTATAGTAACAGGTATGCCTAATTCATAGGCCCTCTTCAATATCCTGAGAGAAGGGTATATTGAGCTTACGGGTTGTCTTAACCCCCTCGAAGAAACTTCTAAACAGATCCCCTTCTCCTTAATAAATTCTAAAACTTTCTGCTCATCCTTAAGGCCATCGGCAGGGTTAAACCCCCATATTCTAACAATATCGATATGTCCAATGATATTGAAGAAACCTGTTTCTACAGCTTTACTAACCAGCTTTAAGTATTTAGAATATAGACTGTCAAAACCGTTTTCTCTAATCATATTCTCCACGAGATTCCTATGTTTCAAAGAATCTATGCAGACATTGTCGATGAAATGAACACTCCCTATTACTAGATCAAAATCGTAGCCCTCCAGTATTTTTTCTATGATATTCTCACTTCCAGGTATGTAATCGACTTCCACACCAAGCCTAATAATTAACCTACCCTCATATTCCAGAGAGATGGACTTGATTTCTTTCACATAGTCTTCAATACTAATAGTGTTTAGTGAATGAGGATCTGCTGAGCCATCTGGGAAAACAGTCAGATGATCGGTGAAAGCGATTTCTTCAAAACCTTTTTGAATAGCGATTTCACAATAATCCCTTATACTAGAACTTCCATCGCTGAACAACGTATGAATATGATAGTTTATCCTCATGATTTGAAAACGAGAAAACACCTTTAAAAACTTCCTGTTAATTAACTACGGTCGGGTTGCTTCAAATTGCTTTTTCCGCGTATTCCCATTCCCTACTGAACAGTTATCTTGAGCCAGTGCTTAAATATGTAAGCATTCGCTTTTTTCATTTTGCATTACATTCTCCATGCCTAATAATATGAATCTGTTGGCGCTATTATCTAATCTTCTATTCCTCACCACAAATATTATTGAAGTGATTTCGAAAAACCTTGTTAACACCCTGTTATGATTACTATACAATTGAGCTATCGGACCATGTAGTCTCGCTTTTAAAAGTATAAGGCTATAAGAGTATTACCGTTTTTCAGTAAATACTAATATCCCACAAATATGCCCATTGCCTTGATTAACTCTTCCCATGACTAAAAGTACAATAAGGGAATGATATCTATATAATGTTGTAAAACTATGAGTAAATATTCTAGGATTTTTTTACACTACTAGTTATACGCTGAAAACTTTCCCATAATCAAACCTACAGACATATTTATAAATTTTTATTATTTTGTAAGTATAATTGTTTACAAACGTTCTTCTCGTCCATTTAAGAAGGGAACGTTTGTAAACTATATTATAAAACAATTTTATTAAACGATTGAAGTTTTCCTTTCCTCGGGGGAGGGGTGGGGGGATTGAGGCCCTCAGAGATAAGAGCAACAAAGGAAGCTTTTTTAAGAGCCTTGATTTTATCCATAATATTTGCTGTTTTAACAAATACGCTATCCTTCTTCTGGGCAATAGGTGGTGAAGCATGGTTTGGAGACCACAACTTGTATTCTGCCCCACCCTCTTACGAATATTATGAGGAGAGGATGCTAAGCCGATCAAGTATTCAAGCCTCTCGAGGAGAGTCTTCCCTCACCTCTCCTCAGGAAACAAGCCCTCAACCAATTTTTAAGGAATCGGAGGAACATAGTAACTTCCAACCTGTTGAAAACATCTTTCAATACATCATTCAGAGCATAAAGAAATTTTTCGAGTCAATTTTTTAAAAATTCATTCCAAGCATTTTTACAATGCTTGATTAGTTGTTATTTAACACTTCACAAGCCTCTTTTTAAAGAAAGGGTAGTATAATGAGGGAATTTCAGGATTAATACTACGGAGTTTTTGATAAAGACCTTATGAGCGACTATGTGTTTGACCACTGGAAGGTTGATGGAAAAACACTATACGGGTCTACTTTGGAGATTGGGGTCGATTTTTCAAAAGAGATTAGAGCAGTATATTAGAGTTGAGCTGAACCTGGTTAGAACCGTGACTACAGTTTTAAGTATCTCTCGCCTCGATAGCTGTACTCGTTGGCTGTGACTAAAATTGCTTTAACCCTTAGAAAAACTAGGAGAAAGAAGGATAAATCGGCTGTTAATAGACCTAAAATAGACGGAAATAGCCTCTAAGATAAACGTTTGAAAAATGCTTTGAGAGGAAACTTTAAACCATCCTAGTGAATCATAGATAATCTGGTCAAATGGGGGTTTACAATACTCTAAGAATTACAGCAACAATAATATTGTTGGTTATTACGCTTACACTGAATAATGTATCCAGCTCTCCAAACACCAGTTTAAGCAATATTGCCTATCTAGACTGGAATGCGAGGCTTAAGATTACTGTACTAACGGAGGATGGGAGGCCATTAGAAGGAGCATGGGTCTACATTGTCGACGCCTATAGTGGGGGAAATGTGACTGCAGCCCTGACTGATGAAAATGGGAATGCCGGAATATTATTCGTCGATATTAACAATGCTGCACCACCTTTAAGGGTTGAGCCGGGGGACAGGGTTGATATAGGCTTCAACCTCCTCAGAGGATGGTTCTGGCTAGATGAAAACATGAGGCTTACCGGCGAGCCCGTCAATCCCGAATGGGATCCTGTTTTAAACAATATTCCGCCTCAACCCATGGGTGATGAGTATGTTCAATACGTTTCATTTAAGGGAAGGTCCGGGTGGGCAAGGTTCTTCGGAAAATACATAGTAATGGTCTACTATAAGCCTGGTGGAGGAGATTTAAACGGACCCGTTGACTGTGTACTTGTATTCGATAGTTTCAACGATGAGGCTCATCACCGTTACATATATCTCGGAATCCTACCCGAGGATTCTGGAGATTACAGTGCTTCTCAAGCCAAAATATTCAGAGTCGGCGTAGGCGACATGATCTTGTCTTTCAAGGATACTGAAGGCAGGTCTCTTGGAAATGTCCACGTAGTCTTAGACAAGTGGGGGATAAACGGTTATTCGGATGATTCTGGAAGATTAATATTGGAGAAGATGCCAAGGATAAGCTATATTATTAGTGCAGAGTGGGTAAGCAAGTATGGTAGTAAAGCATTCCTAAGAACTCCCGTAAGAGGAGACTCAGTTATAACCATGCCTGTCTACGATGTCCCCGTTCAAATAATAACTCCCAAAGGCAACCCCATAGTTAACGCAGATGTCTACCTGGAAGATGTACATCTGGGAGTTACTGATTGGGAGGGCAGGGTATTAGCTACTCAAGTCCCCATTGGCAGTTACAGGTTGTCAGCAAAATGGTTGGGCTCGAATCTTATTCTCCAGAGAATAAACGTTACGAAGAGTGATGGTATAGTCATTACCCCATCTAACGTACATAGCTTAACCATAATGGTGAGAGGAGCCATGGGTCAGGTCCTTGAGGGTGCTAGCGTAACCATCTTTAGAGATAGTGTTGAAATAATGAGGA